>JAUXUW010000256.1 GCA_030684635.1 Dehalococcoidia bacterium | reverse complement strand
GTCCAGCGGATCGAGTGGGCAGCACGCGAGATGCCGGTGATGCGCCAGATCCGCGAGCGATTCTTGCGGGAGAAGCCGCTCAAGGGCGTCCGCATCACCGCCTGCCTGCACGTCACCAGCGAGACGGCGAACCTGATGCTCGCGCTCCGTGACGGCGGCGCAGACATCCGCCTCACCGCCTCCAACCCGCTCTCCACACAGGACGAAGTCGCCGCGGCGCTCGCGGTCGAGTACGGCATTCCCACCTACGCCATCAAGGGTGAGTCCTCGGAGACCTACTTCCGCCACATTGACGAGGCGATCGCGCACGGCCCGCAGATGACCATGGACGACGGCGCGGACGTGGTCGCGCTGCTCCACACCAAGCGCCGCGACCTCCTGGAGGGCGTCGTCGGCGGCACCGAGGAAACGACCACCGGCGTGGTGCGCCTGAAGGCGCTGGCCAAGCAGGGCGCGCTCGCCTACCCGATCGTCGCGGTGAACGAGGCGAACACCAAGCACTTCTTTGACAACCGCTACGGCACCGGCCAGTCCACGCTGGACGGCATCACCCGCGCCACGAACATCCTCTACGCCGGCAAGACGCTGGTGGTCTGCGGCTACGGCTGGTGCGGCAAGGGTGTCGCCATGCGCGCGAAAGGCATGGGTGCCCACGTCATCGTCACGGAGGTGCAGCCGCTCCGCGCGCTGGAGGCCGTGATGGACGGCTTCCAGGTGATGCCGATCGCTGACGCCGCCGCGCGCGGCGACATCTTCGTCACCGTCACCGGCGATGTGAACGTGATCGACACCCCCGCCTTCAACGTCATGAAGAGCGGCGCCGTCCTCGCCAACTCCGGCCACTTCGACGCGGAGATCAACCTGAAGGCGCTCAACGCCATGACCGAGGCGAAGCGCAACCTCCGCCCATTCGTGGACGAATACCGCCTCAACGACGGCCGTGCGATCGTCGTGCTGGCCGAGGGCCGCCTGGTGAACCTCAGCGCGGCCGAGGGGCACCCGGCCTCCGTCATGGACATGTCCTTCGCCAACCAGGCGCTGTGCGCCGAGTACATGGCGAACGAGCACCAGAACCTGCTCCCGGACGTGTACGACGTCCCGCGCGAGATCGACGACGAGATCGCACGCCTGAAGCTGGAGAGCATGGGCGTGCGCATCGACACGCTTACCGAGGAGCAGGAGCGGTACCTGAACTCCTGGGAGCTCGGCACCGAGTAGCGCCACCGCGCCACACGGGCGGCACACTCGATCGCATCACGGAGGACGCATGGTCACCTCGTTCATGAGCAGCCCATCCACCCGCTTCACCAGCGAGTCGGTGACCGAGGGCCATCCCGACAAACTGTGCGACCAGGTGTCGGACGCGGTGCTGGATGCGCTCCTTGAACAGGACCCGGCCTCCCGGGTGGCGGTCGAAACGGCCACCACCACCGGCACGGTCTGGGTCTTCGGCGAGGTCACCACGAACGGCTACGTGGAGATCGAGGACATCGTCCGCCGCACCGTCACGGAGATCGGCTACACGTCCAGCGAGGTCGGCTTTGACGCGGCGACCTGCGGCGTCATGTCCTCGATCAAAGGCCAATCCCCGGATATCGCCCAGGGCGTCAACCAGGCGCTTGAGGCGCGCGAGCGACACGGCGAGGTCGACCGGTTCGACCTGGTGGGCGCGGGCGACCAGGGCATGATGATCGGCTTCGCCTGCACCGAGACCCCCGAGTACATGCCGCTGACGATCTCCCTCTCGCACCGGTTGACCCGTCAGCTGGCGAAGGTCCGCAAGAGCGGTGAACTGGACTTCCTGCGCCCAGACGGCAAGTCGCAAGTCACGGTGGAGTACGCCTACGGCGCCCCCCGCCGCCTGGACGCGGTCGTCGTGTCCACCCAGCACGCCGCGGACATCTCCCAGGAAGACCTGCGCGAGGCCGTGATCGAGCGAGTCATCCGCCCGGTCTGCCCGCCGGAGTTGATGGACGAGCAGACCAAGATCTTCGTGAACCCGACCGGGCGCTTCGTCGTCGGCGGCCCCATGGGCGACGCCGGCCTGACCGGCCGCAAGATCATCGTGGACACCTACGGCGGCGTCGCCCGCCACGGCGGCGGCGCCTTCAGCGGCAAGGACCCCTCGAAGGTGGACCGCTCCGCCGCCTACGCGGCGCGCCACCTCGCGAAGAACGTCGTCGCCGCGGGCCTCGCGGAGCGCTTCGAGGTCCAGGTCTCCTACGCCATCGGCGTCGCGCATCCCACCTCGATCGCGTTCGAGACGTTCGGCACGGCGCGCATCGACGAGCAGGAGCTGGGGCGGCTGATCGAGAAGCACTTCGACATGCGCCCCGCCGCCATCGTCGAACGCTTCGAGCTGCGCCGGCCGATCTACCTGCCCACGGCCGCTTACGGGCACTTCGGGCGCACCGACCTGGACCTCCCTTGGGAGCGTCTGGATCACGTGGACGCACTCCGCAGCGAAGCGGGGATCTAGCCTCAACCGATCATCCGCATGAGCCGTTTCGCTTGGACGGGCGCACGGGCGAGGCCTACGATCCGCTGATGCGAGCCATTGTTCTGGTGGGCGGCGAGGGTACCCGGCTGCGGCCGCTCACATGGCGGACCGCGAAGGCGCTCGTGCCCGTCCTCAACCGCCCCCTCCTCGACCATCTGCTCCTGAACCTGCGCGACCACGGCATCACCGGGGTCACCCTGGCGCTGACGAAGCGCAACGAGGCGATCCGCGCCGCCTTCGGGGACGGCTCCCGCCTGGGCCTCAGCGTGGACTACGCCTACGAGGACAGCCCGCTCGGTTCTGGCGGCGCCATCGCCAGCATCGCGGGCGGCTGGGATGAGACGTTCCTGGTCTGCAACGGCGACATCATCACCAGCCTGGACATCTCCGCGATGATCGAGGCACACCGCGCGCATGGCGCGGAACTCTCCCTCTCCCTGCACCGCGTGGACGACCCTTCCCCGTTCGGCGTCGTGGAGATCGAGCCGGACGGCCGCATCCTCCGCTTCGTCGAGAAGCCGAAGCGGGAAGACGCGCCCTCGCACCTCATCAACGCCGGCACCTGGCTCTTCGAGCCCTCGCTGCTGGCGGAGATGGACGGCACCACGTTCAACCGCGTGGAGGACACGCTGTTCCCGATGCTCTGTGCGGCCGGACGCCCCGTGTACGGATTCCCCGCGCCCTTCGTCATGGCTCGGGCGGACTGGTCGCCCTCCTACTGGGCGGATGTCGGGAACCCCGCCGCCCTCCTGCGCGTCAACCTGGACATGGTCACGGGCGCGCTACCGGACCGCCTCCCCACCCCGCGGCCCGTCCATGGTGTGCTGCTGGGCGAGGGCGCCACGGTCGCCGCGGATGCCGCGGTGACTGGCCCCGCTGTCATCGGTGCGCACAGCCGGATCGAGTCCGGCGCGCAGGTGTCCGGCTCCGTCCTCTGGGACGGTGTCGTCGTGGGCGCCGGCGCCCGCGTGAGCGGCTCTACGCTCGCCTCCGGCGTCCGCGTGGGCGCCGGCGCGGTGATCGAGGACAGCGTGGTCGCACACGGCGCACAGATCGCCCCGAACGCGCGCGTAGAGCGCGCCGCCATTGAACCCGCCGCCGCAACGGAAGCGAACGCCCGATGACCGAGATCCGGTTCGGCACGGACGGCTGGCGCGCCGTCATCGCGGAGGACTTTACCTTCGAGAACGTCCGCGCCGTCGCCCAGGCGACCGCTGACTGGCTGAAGCAGGAGAAGCAGGCCGTCAACGGCGTGGTCGTGGGTTACGACACGCGGTTCCTCTCGGGCACCTTCGCCGGGGCAGTCGCGGAGGTCATGGCCGCCAACAACATCAGGGTCGCGCTCACCTCGACCTTCGTCCCCACCCCGGCCCTCTCCTGGGCAGTGCGCGACCGCCACGCGGGCGGCGGCGTGATGATTACCGCCAGCCACAACCCCGCGCGCTGGAACGGCTTCAAGGTGAAGCCGGACTACGGCGGGTCCGCACCGGACGCCGTGACCGCCGCGATCGAGAACCTGATCCCCGGCATCATCGCCGGCAAGAAGGTGCTCACCATGCCGCTCGGCGAGGCGGAGGCGCAGGGGTTCGTCGAACGGATCGATGTCCGCAACGCCTACCTGCGCACACTCGGTGGGTTCGTGGACATGGACGCGATCCGCGCAGCGAACTTCAACATCCTCGTCGATCCCATGTTCGGCGCAGGCCAGGGCCTGACGGCGCGACTGCTCGAGGGCGGCGCGACCACCGTGCGCGAGATCCACGGCGAACGAAACCCGTCGTTCCCGAACCTGCGCGCCCCGGAGCCGATCGCCTCTAACCTGGCCGAATCGATGGCGCTGATCGCGGGGGGCGGCTTCGACGCCGGCCTGGCCACGGACGGCGACGCCGACCGCTTCGGCCTGATCGACGAGCACGGCCGCTTCGTCACGCAACTCCAGACATTCGCGCTGCTCGTCTACTACTTCCTGGAGGTCCGAGGCGAGCGCGGGCCGATCGTCCGCTCCGTCACGATGACGCGGATGGTCGACCGCCTCGGAGAGATCTACGGCTGCCCGGTCTTCGAGACGAAGGTGGGCTTCAAATACCTCGGCGCGAAGATGCGCGAGACGGACGCCCTCATCGCCGGCGAGGAGTCCGGCGGCTCCGCCTTCCGCGGCCACATCCCGGAGCGCGACGGGCTGCTGGCGGGCCTCTTCGTCCTGGACCACATGGCCCGCACCGGCAAGCGCCCGGCCGAACTGCTCGCCGAGATGTACGAGCGCGTTGGGCCGCACGAGTACGACCGCGTGGACATCACCATCCGCGCCGATGAGCGCGCCGCGATCGAGGCGCATGTGCAGGCGCACGAGCCTGCTTCGGTCGCCGGGATGAAGGTGGTCGGGCGCGACGAGATCGATGGCTACCGGTTCAACCTAGAGGGCGGCTGGTGGCTGCTCCTCCGATTCTCCGGCACCGAGCCGCTCCTGCGCATCTACGCGGAGATGCCCACCGGCGAGCAGGTCCAGGCGGCGCTGGCCGCGGGACACACGATCGCGGGTATCTCACTGTGATGGTGGACGCCCTGGCCTTGCTGGCCGACCCCGCACACCGCCAGCGCATCGACCCCTCCGGCTTCCATCGCCTGCTGGAGCGACTCCCCGAGCAGGCACGCGAGGCGTGGCGGCTCGGCATAGAGTCGCCGTTGCCCGACCTCCGTCAACCCGCACGCGTCCTGCTCGCCGGCGTCGGCGGCTCGGCCATCGGCGCGGATGTCGCAGCCACCCTCGCCACCAACGCCTCCTCCACGCCCGTGCAGGTCGTCCGCAACTACCACCTGCCCCCGCTGACCGCCGGCACGCTGGTCATCCTCTGCTCCTTCTCCGGGAACACGGAGGAGACCCTGGAGGCCTTTGAGACGGTGGCAGCCTCCACGGCGCAGGGCATCGCCATCACTACCGGCGGCTCACTGGCCACGCGCGCGCATGCCGCCGGTATGCCGGTGATCTCCTACGAATGGCCCGGGCCGCCGCGCACCGGCCTGGGCTACGGCGCCTTCGTGCCGCTGGCCATCCTCCGTCGCGCCGGCGTCATGGATCTGACCGACGCGGAGATCGA
>JAUXUW010000311.1 GCA_030684635.1 Dehalococcoidia bacterium | reverse complement strand
CGCGCGCTCCTCCGGCGTGACGTGCGTGGCGTTCTCGAAGGCGCGCGGGTCGTACACATCGATGTCGGCGGGCGCGATGTTGAAGTCCCCGCAGATCACCAGCGGCACCTCCGGCATCGCGTCCCGATGCGCCGCCGCCCGGCGTCGGATCGCCTCCAGGAACACGAGCTTGTGGACGAACATCGGATCGTCCAGCGTGCGCCCGTTGATCACGTACACCGAGGCGACGCGGACGCCCTCGACCGTCGCCTCCACCCAGCGCGCCTCGTCCGGGAGCGGCTCGCCCGGGAGCCCCTGTCGCGCGTCCGACACGGCGAGCCCGTCGCGCACGAGGAGCGCCACGCCGGCCCAGCGCCCGCCGCTGTAGTCGACGGTCTGGTAGCCGGCGAGCTGGATATCCATCCTCGGGAAGGTGTCCGGGGTCACCTTCGTCTCCTGAAGACAGAGCACGTCCGGCCGGTGCGTCTCCAGGAACTCCAGCAGGCGCGGCAAGCGCGCGTTCACGGAGTTCACGTTCCAGGTGGCGATGAGCATGCACGTCCCCTCGGCGGTCCGGGGACAAGGCTAGCGCGGAGCGAGGCGACGTGGAGCGGGTAGTACGGAGGCGGCTACGCGACGCGGACGCCGGCGCGGATCGCACCCCCAGCGAGTTGCGCACGCATCTCCTCGTTCGTCACCGCGGCGGAGAACAAGAAACCCTGTCCGAGGTCGCAGCGGACCCCCGCGAGGACGAAGGCCTGCATCTCGGTCTCAATCCCCTCCGCCACGATCTCCAGGCCCAGCGCCTGACCCAGCGCCACGATCCCCTTCAGCACGGGGAGCGCACGCCGGGAGTCGGTCTCCAGCGCCTGGACGAACGACCGGTCAACCTTCAGGACGTTGACGGGGAACTCGTTGAGCCGCTGCAGCGATGAATGCCCCGTCCCGAAGTCGTCGATCGCCACCCGGACGCCCGCCGCCCGGAGTGCCTCGATCACCCGCAATGCCTGGCGGCCGTTCAGCATCGCAGTCGATTCCGTGATCTCCAGTTCCAACAGTTCCGCCGTAAGGCCGCTGGCGGTGAGCTGCTGCTGCACCAGATCCACGAGGGTGTCATCAAGGAACTGCCCCGCCGACAGGTTCACGGAAACGCGCACCGGGGCCGGCGTAAGCCCCGCCCAGTCGCGCGCGTCCAAACAGGCGCGGCGCAGGACGAACTCGCCCAGCCGGCCGATCAGGCCGACCTCCTCCATGAGCCCGATGAAGACATCCGGGCCGATGATCCCCTGCTCCGGGTGCCGCCAGCGCACCAGCGCCTCCGCCGCGTGGATCACGCCAGAGCGCAGGTCCACCTGCGGCTGATAGAAGACCTCAAACTCCTCACGGTCGAGCGCACCCCGGAGCGCCGTTTCCAGCTCCAGCCGGGCGCGGCTCACGCCCTCGCTGGCGGGGTTGAACACGTGCATGCGATCGCGGCCCGCGTTCTTCGCGTCATACATGGCGTTCACGGCGTAGCGGATCAACTCCTCGGCGGTCTTGCAGTGCAGCGGGCCCAGGCTGATGCCAGCGCTGGCGGTCAGGTGTACCTCGTCGCCGGGCGCGACGACGATCGCCCGGATCGCATTCATCATGCGCTCCGCCATCCCGCAGGCGCTGGCCGCGTCGGCAACATCCGGCATCAGGAGGAGAAACTCGTCGCCGCCGAAGCGGCCGACCACATGGCCCGCCGGGGCCACGGCGGACAGCCGACGGCCGATCCGGCGCAACAACTGGTCACCGCCCGCGTGCCCATAACTGTCGTTCGTCAGATGGAACCGGTCGAGGTCGAACACCGCGACGGCGACGTGGCGATCGTCGGCGGCGTGGCGCCGGACGGCGTCATCAACCAGGTTCATGAACGTCTCGCGATTGACCAACCCGGTCAGCGAGTCGGTCTCCGTGAGGCTGCGCAGCGTCTCCGCCGCCTGCTTGCGGCTGGTGATGTCCCGGATCTCCGCGACCGCCGCCGCCTCGTCCGCGCTGTGCGCAAAGTCGGCGAGCACCAGTTCCACGTCCACCCGGGAACCGTCGCGCCGCACGAACTGCGCCTCCTGCGGCAGGTCGGATACGTCCGACCGGAGCCGGCGGCCGATCGCCGCCATCAGCAGTTGCGCGTCCTCGACCGGCACCAGGTCGGCGACCGTGAACTGCTCGATCTCTGCGGCCGCGTAGCCGAGGAGCCGTGCGAGCGGCTGGTTGTGGAACAGGATGCGGCCGTCTCCCGAGACGATCGCGATGCCGTGCTCCGTGTGGTCCAGCATCAGCCGCAGGCGCTCCTCCGAGGCCCGCAGCGATTCGATCTGCTCGTGGTCGGTGGAGTAGTCGCGCAGCCAGCCGCGCT
>JAUXUW010000308.1 GCA_030684635.1 Dehalococcoidia bacterium | reverse complement strand
CGCGGCGCACGCTCACGCTGGAGCCGTCCGTGCGCGCGGTTCGGTAGGACGCCTCGCTCGCGGTCAGTCCGTGATCGCCTGGTACGCCGCGATCCGCAACTCGCGGCGGATCGGGTAGGACGAGGACGGCCGCAGCTGTGTCAGGAACACCACCGCCAGTTCCTCGGCGGGGTTGATGAAGAACGCCGTCGAGGCGGCGCCGCCCCAGTAGAACTCGCCCGGTGTGCCCATCACCTGCGACCTCGTCGGGTCGAGCAGCACCGCGAAGCCGAGGCCGAAGCCCACGCCGTACATGGTCGTCTCGCCGAACTGAGGCTGCCCCATCCCGGCAAGGTCCGTGCCGCCGGGCAGGTGGTTCATCCGCATGTACTCCAGCGTGCGCGGCCCCAGGATTCGCTCGCCCTCCAGTGACCCGCCGTTCGCCAGCATCCGCGAGAACCGCATGTAGTCGGCAGCGGTCGTGACCAGGCCTCCCGCGCCCGCGAAGTAGGTCCGAGGCGTCGTGTAGACGCTGCCCTCGGGCGCGTCCTGCAGGCGGTAGTACTTCCCGGTCGCGGCGAACGCCGCGTCGTCGCGCTCGTAGCAGGCGGCGAGGCGGTCGATCTCGCCCTCGCGGACGTGGAAGCCGGTGTCCGGCATGCCGAGCGGCTCGAAGATGCGCTCGCGCAGGTAGTGGTCCAGCCGCCGCCCGGAGAACACCTCGCAGAGGTAGCCGACCACGTCCGTCGAGATGCTGTAGTTCCACGCCGACCCCGGGTCGCAGTAGAGCGGGAGACGTCCCACCCGGCTGACCATCTCCGCGAGGTCGAACGTGGACTCGTTCCCGTTCACCCCGGCCCGCGCGTACATCTCCGCGATCGGGTTCGCCGTGCCGCGCTGCACCAGGCCGGAGGTGTGCATCAGCACGTCGCGGATCGTCATCTCCCGGCTGGCCGGTCGCACCTGCGGGTCATCCACCGTGCCGCCGACCATCACCTGCTGGTCTCGGAACTCGGGGACGTACGCGGATACCGGGTCATCCAGCTGGAACAGCGACTCCTCGTACAACTGCATGAGGCCCACGCTCACGATCGGCTTGGTCATGGAGTAGGCACGCACGATCGTGTCGGGCTGCATCGCCTTGCCCGCTTCGTCGTCCATGCTGCCGTAGGTCTCGAAGTGCACCACGCGGTCGCGCCGCGCCACCATGCTGATCGCGCCCGGGTATCGCCCCGCCTCGATGTACCGCTCGATCAGCCGGCTCATCCGCGCAAGCCGCTGCGAGGACATGCCCACGTCCTCCGGGCGCGCGTCAATCAGTGAACGGGTGGTGGAGGTCATGTGTGGCTCCCTGCCTGCGGCACACACACCGGCAGCCTCCAGCGTGTGCCGCCGGATAGTACGCCTTGACGTGTCGGGATCGGGCCGGGATCGGGCCGGGATCGGGGCGGCGGAGGCTCCTCGGGCAGGCCCGCCGACGACGGTGGCGGGGCGCCGCCCGCCCGGGAACCCCCCCGGACATGCCGCTCTCCACGGTGGCAAGGGCCGCTGAACTGAGGGGCGCAAACCCTTCCGGGGGGTGGCCTCCCGGTGTAGGCTGGAGGCGGTATCCAACGATCTTCCGCGTCGACTGCTGGCGAATCGAGGGATGGTTGGCTCCTCCAGACGCTTCCCGTCCGCGCACGGTGCGGTCCGTGCACATCCCACGGAATCCCGCCCAGGACGCGGATGAGTTCCGCCTGTCGCTGCTTGGCGCGTTTGAACTGACCCATGGGGCGGTGCCGCTCGCCCTGCCGGGGAGTTCGAAGCGGCTCCTCGCCTTCCTCGGCGTCCGTGATCGCACGGTGACGCGCTCATCCGTCGCTGGGACGCTGTGGCCGGACTCGTCAGACGCTCATGCGCAGGCGAGCCTCCGGACCCTGCTGTCACGGCTGGACCAGGCGACCCGCGATGCGCTGCGGATCAGCGTGCTGGACCTGTCTCTCGCCGACGGGGTGGAGGTCGACCTCCGCGACTCACAGGCACTGGCTCACCGGTTGCTGATCGTCGATCTCGACTCGCCGGACGCCGACCTCACCCGTGAGGCGATCGAGGCGCTCTCTTCCGACCTCCTCCCCGACTCGTACGAGGACTGGACGATGCTGGAGTCGGAGCGGTGGCACGCCCTGCGCGTGCGCGCCCTGGAAGCGCTAGCCCAGAAACTGGCCGCGGCCGGTCGCTGGGGTGACGCAGCGGAGGCGGCGCAGCATGTGATCGTCGCGGAGCCGCTCCGGGAGTCCGCATATGCGGTCATGGTCCGCATTCAGCAGGCCCAGGGCGATCCGGCGGGCGCGCGGATCACCTTTGACCGGTATCGTCAGTTGGTACGGTCTGAGTTGAATATCGAACCGTCACCCGCTCTGGAGGCCCTGATCACCAGTCCCATCCCTGTTACGCCACATGGTTCCGCGATCCGCGAGGTCCAGACCGCGCTTGCCGGTGAGGCCACCCGCGACTTTGAGGTGGTGGCATCCGGCATCAGCATGGAGCCCTCCATCCGTCACGGCGACAAATTGTTCGTCAGCCCGGACGTTGACCTGGAGGCGGGCCGTATCGTCATCGCAACGCACGGGGGCGCGTGGATCGTGAAGCGTCTCGCGCTGCGGGACGGCAAACTCGTCCTGCGCAGCGACAACGTGGATGAGGAAGTGCCCCTCGCCGACGTGGACGTCAAGGGCGTTGTCGTCGAGTTGCGACGGACCGTCTAGGCTTCCGCGCCCGGCTGCCGTGACGCCCGCGTCTCCCAGCACGCCGCCACGAATGCCTCGAACAGTCGCGTCGAGGCCTCCCCGAGCGCCGGGTCGTCCAGCATCTCCGGCCGCTCCGGGTGCCACTGCACGCCGAGTGCGAACGGGTGCCCGGGCGCCTCGAACGCCTCGATGACCACGATCCCGCCCTCGTCCGTGCGACCCGATTCCACCAGCCCCGGCGCCAGGCGCCCCGGCGTCACCGCCTGGTGATGGCGGGAGTTCACGCGCAGTGAGGCGCGCCCCGCGATACGCGCGAGGAGTGAGCCGGGCGTGACGGTCACGCCGTGCCAGCCCGACTCATCGCTCCCGGCCGGGCCACGGTGCGGCAGCCGTTCCTCGATGTGCTGCAGGAGCGAGCCCCCGCACGCCACGTTCAGCACCTGTGCGCCGCGGCAGATCGCGAGCAGCGGCCGGCGCTCCTCCAGCGCCAGGCGGGCGAGCGAAAGGTCCAGGGAGTCGCGGGCCGGCGGCACCGGGTCGACGCGCTCATGGGGCGCCTCGCCGTACCGCGCGGGGTCGATGTCGTCGCCGCCGATCAGGACCACGCCATTGAACGCGGAGAAGTCTTCAGTGGACGGCCGGCCGAAGTAGACCGGGACCGGCTCGCCGCCGGCCGCCTCGATCGCCCGCGCATACGCCGCCGAGTAGTCGTCCCAGCGACCATCGACCACGTCCGCTTCCACGGTGACGAGGATGCGGGGACGCGAGCCCGGTGAGTCCTGCGGGGTCGTGGTGGTCATGTGCACCATCGTACGGGCGTGGGCGAGGGGGACGTGCCGTTAGTCGTACTCGATACCGACCAGGCGGACCTCTTTGAACCCGGTCAGCGTACCGCCGTGCCCGGCCCGGTAACTGCCGGAGGTCGGCGCGACATCGCCGTACTCGCGCCCCACGGCCACCGTCAGGTACGTCAGGTCGACGCGCCGCCCGTGGGTCGGGTCGAGCGCCCACGCGTGGGCGGCGTCTTCGTCCCCGGGGGAGGGGAGGATGACCTCCACCCAGGAGTGCGTCCCGCCTTCGCCCAGCAGATGCCCGGACACGTACAGCGCCGGCAGGCCGAGCAGGCGACAGATGGCGATCATCAGGTGGGAGTAGTCCTGGCAGACGCCATGACCGGCCGCAAACGCGTGGGCGGCGGTGGTACGGATGCCCGTGACGTCCGGGACGTACCTCATGGTCTGGTGCACCCAGGTGTTGATCCGCTCCGCGAGTTCGAGGCCGACCAGCCCCTCGGCGGCCAGCATCGCCGCGGCCTCTTCGATCGCCGCGTCCGGTGCGGTGCGGTCGGTCGGCTGGAGGAAGCGAGCGTCCGTGAGCCACTCCACCGGCACCTCGCGGGGCTGGGGCGGTCCGGCGCGGCGGAGGCTCACCCACGCCTCGAACTCGATCCCGCGTTCCACGGAGGGGATGCGGACGTCGATGACGGTGTTGGCGAGCAGGTCCTGGGTGGTGGTGACCTCTCCCGCCTCGGAGACCCGCAGGCTGTACACGGTGCGGCGCTGATCGCCGAAGACCGTCGGCGGGATCACCATCAACTGGTGCTGCAGATCCAGGATCTGGGCGGGGTATTCGTACTGGAACCGCTGGTGCACCAGGTACTCGCTCTCGCGGACCCGGGCCCAGTCCACGCCGGACGGATCGATCGGCGCGGGGTGGGTCTCATCGTGTATTGCGTGAGGAGTCATGACCGCCGCAGCCGTTCAACTTCGGATTCGTCGATCTCGTCCGTCCAGACCAGGAAGTTGGTCAGGGTGGTGGAACCAAACGTGTGGCTGAGCGGGACATCCGCC
>JAUXUW010000302.1 GCA_030684635.1 Dehalococcoidia bacterium | reverse complement strand
GAGCGCGCGGCCATCGGCGAGCCTCCCCCGGGCCGCGCTAGCGCGGCGGCCGGCGGCTGGCCACGGCCGCCTGGACTTTCTGCAGGGTTTCGAACTCCTCGATCGCCTCGGCGCAGCCGCGGACGACGGAGCGCAGCGGGTCTTCCGCGACGTACACGGGGAAGCGCGTCTCGGTCGCGACCTTGCGGTCCAGGCCGCGCAGGAGCGAGCCGCCGCCGGTCATGGCGATGCCGTGCATCATGAGGTCGGCCACGAGTTCCGGCGGCGTCGTCTCGATGGTGGCGCGCACGGTGCGGACGATCTCGTTCACCACCGGGGAGAGCGCGTCGCGGACCTCCACGGTGGAGATCTCCACGGACTTCGGCAGGCCGGTCGCCAGGTCGCGGCCGCGCAGGTCGATCGTCCACTCCTCGTCGAGGGGGAACGCGGAGCCTGCCTCGATCTTCACGGCTTCCGCCGTGCGCTCGCCGATGAGCATGTTGTGGACCTGGCGGGCGTAGTCGACGATCGCCTGGTCCATGCCGTCGCCGGCCGCGCGCACGGACTGCGAGCGGACGATGCCGCCAAGGGCGAGCACGGCCACCTCGGTCGTCCCGCCGCCGATGTCGATCACCATCGAGCCGGCGGCGTCCATGACGGGCAGGCCGGAGCCGATCGCGGCGGCCATCGGTTCTTCGATCAGGTAGGCGGCGCGTGCGCCGGCGGCCATGGCTGCGTCATGCACGGCGCGCTTCTCCACCTCTGTGGCGCCGGAGGGGATACCCACCACCACGCGCGGCTTCGGGATGCCGAGGCCGAAACGCTCGTGCACCTGGCGGATGAAGTACTGGAGCATCTTCTCCGTGACCATGAAGTCGGAGATGACGCCGTCCCGCAGGGGGCGCACGGCGACGATGGAGGACGGGGTGCGCCCCACCATCCGTTTCGCCTCCGCGCCGATGGCGAGGATGCGCTTCGAGACGCGGTCGATGGCGACCACGGATGGCTCGTCGATGACGATGCCGCGGCCGCGCACGCTCACGAGCGTGTTTGCGGTGCCGAGGTCGATCGCAATGTCGTGCGAAAACATCCCCATGAAGGAGGACAGCGGATTGATCACGATGAACCGGACCCTGCTTGGGGAGTGGGGTCGGGATGGGCTGTCGCCGCTGGGGAGGGACGGACGAGCCGAGTATAGGGAGGCGGGCAGAGGCGCGGCAACCGCGCGCCCATAATGGTTACGGTGGTGCCTGCTAGGCGAGCAGCCCCGCCTCCATGAGCGCCTCCCTGACACTCACGCTGGTCGGCGTCAGCGCCGATTGCCAGCCGTGCCTGCGGGCGGCGCGGATGTTCACGGCGGAGTCGTCCAGGAACAGGATCTGTGCCGGAGCGGTCCCGAGGAGCGCACCGGCTCGCTCGAATGCCTCCGGTGCTGGCTTACGTGCACCGATGCGCCATGACGTAATCACGGGGTTGAAGACCGCGCGGATCTCCCTGAGGGGGCCGGCGAGGCAGAGATCGACCATTGGCCCGTTGTTCGTGAATAGCGCACGCGGAAGCGGTACCGAAGCAAGCAGGGCCAGCGCTGTCGGGTCCGGTTCAAAGGCCAGTGACCAGGCCGCGACCAGATCCTCCGCCGCAACCTCCGTCCCGAGGGCGGCCTGGATCGCTCCCGCGATGGTCCCGGTCGAATGCTCGCCGAGCTCGGCCTCGCGCTCCCGCCCAGAGGCAAACCAGCGTTTCTCGACGGTCGCCTCGGGGAGTCCGGTGAGAGCCGCCAGCGCTGCCAGCCGCCGTTCGGGATGGAACCGCGTCACGACCCCACCGAGGTCGACGACGAGGGCCTCGATCACGGTCGAGCCCGGTCGTCGAGGATGCGCTGCATCAGGATGAGGTGAAGCCACCTGCCGAACTTCGCCCCGGTTTCGGGCATCCGCGCGACCTCCACGAAGCCCAGACGCTCATGGAACCGCATCGACTCCTCGTTCTCGCTGTCGATCGCGGCGACCAGCACATGGATGCCAGCCGTCCGTGCGCGTTCGACGAGTGCTTCGATGAGCGAGCGGCCGATACCGCGGCCCCAGCGGTCCTCGCGGACATGGATGGAGTGCTCGGCCGTCAGGCGGTACCCCGGCCACTTCCCTTCCCCGCGGAAGTGGCCGTACGCGGTGAAGCCGACGACGTCTCCGTCCTCCTCCGCCACCAGGACCGGGAAGCCGTCCCGGGCCTGGCGGCCAAACCAGGCGACGCGGTCCTCCGGGCGTTCGAGCATCTCCGTCCACGCGCCGGTCCGGGTCGGGATCCACGCGTTGTACAGGGCGGTGATCGCCGGGATGTCGTTGAGCGTCGCATCGCGGATCTGCGTCACGAGGCGGCCTTCCGTGCTGCGATGCCGTCGAGGAGCACGCGCAGGCCGTAGTCGAAATGGAGGTCGAAGCGTGCGGTGGTGTAGTGCTCGGCAAGGGCGGTGAGACGGGGCAGTGGATACGCCACGGCTGCCGTGTGGAGCGTGCGCTTTACGACGCCTGCGTCCCGCACGCTCTGCTCACCCTGCGCTCGCATCAGCGCGAACATGAACACTGCATTCACGGCCGCAACCGCCTCGAATCCCTCGACTCCTTCGTCGTGCATCGATTGCAGCAGGGCGTCGACGGCCCGGAGGGCGGGCGAGGTTTCGAACCACCGCACGAGGAGGGCGGCTGCAGCTCCGGGGTAGGGCACGAGCGCGGCATGCGTTCGCCGCGCCCACGCCTCGAGATCGGTGAAGGCGTCTCCTGAGCGCGTCACCTCGGCGATCGGCTCGGCGATGAAGGACAGGACGCCGCTGCTCAACGAGTCCGCGTTCGGCACGTGACGGTACAGGGCCATCGGCGTGACGCCGAGCCGGGTCGCGACGGTGCGCATCGAGAGCGCGTTCCAGCCGTGCTCGCGGACCAACTCGGCCCCCGCGGCCAGCACGGCGCCGGTTGAGAGTGATTTCATGCGGGAGATATACGCCCGTATACTGCGTCCCGCAACCGGCTACACGCCTTCCGCCAGGCCGCGCAGCAGCCAGCCCACGGTGAACGCCACTCCCGCGGCGGCGCCGCCGAGCGCAAGGGTCTCGATGCCGTCGCGCAGCCACGAGCGGTCGACGAGGACGCCCTTCGCTGCGCCGACCAGGAAGAACGCGACCGCGGTGAGCCCGGTGGAGATGAGGAAGCCCCGCCCCCCGAGGTCGACGCCGGCTGCCTCGGCGATGAACGCCAGCAGGGGGATCGCCCCGACGACCAGGAACGCGATGAAGGTGGCCAGGGCGGCCTGCCGCGCTTCGCCGTCGCCTTCCGGCTCTCCGCCCAGTTCCCCGAGCAGGATGTCCGCGGAGCGTCGGCGGTTGGCGGTGACGCCGTCCAGCACGGCGTCCATGGGGCCATCCGGCACGCCTGCCTCGCGGAAGAGCGTCGCGAGGCGGGTCCGGGCACCGGCCGGGTCGGCCTCCATCCGGCGTTCCTCGGCACGGCGTCGCTGACGCCGGCGCTGGTGGTCGGCGCGGGTGCCCAGGTAGTTGCTCACGGCCATGCTCAGGCCATCCGCGAACAGGTTCGCGAGGCCGAGGATGATGACGACGCCGCTGGGGAGCGAGGCGCCGACCGCCCCCGCGACCACCGCGAAGGTGGTCACGGCACCGTCGATCGCCCCGAATACCGCGTCCCGGAGGTACTCGGGTGTCTCTGGCGGGCCCTCTCCATTCGTCGGTCGGTCGACCTCAGACACCGGCGACGCCGCCAATGACGCCGCCGACGAAGTAGGTCACCACCGCGGCGGCAAGCCCCAGGATGACCTGGCGCATCCCGCCGAACAGCCAGTGCCGTCCGGTCAGCAACGTGATGCTGGCACCCAGGATGAACAGGCCGATGCCGGAGAAGAGCGCCCCCGCGAGGATGAAGCCGAGGCCGTCACCGAAGAAGAACGGGATCACCGGGATCACCGCACCGATGGCGAACAGGATGAACGACGCGATCGCGGCCGCCCAGGGTGAGCCGAGTTCCTCCGGCACGATCCCGAGTTCTTCCCGCGCCAGCGTGGCGAGGGCGTGTTCCTTGTCGGTCATCAGGGTCGCGGCGAGGCGTTCGGCTTCCGCCTTCGGCAGTCCCTTCGCCTGGTAGATGAGCGCGAGCTCCTCCTGCTCGGACTCGGGGTCCAGTTCCAGTTCCTCCCGCTCGACCGCCAGCTGTGCCTCTGCCGCCTCGCGCGAGGACGTGACGGAGATCCACTCACCGAGGGCCATTGAGAAGGCGCCGGCGAGGAGGCCGGCGAGTCCGGCGAGGATGATCGAGGCCTGGCCCGGGTTCGCGCCGGCAAAGCCGGCGACGAGGGCGAGGTTGGAGACGAGGCCGTCGTTCGCGCCGAGCACGGATGCGCGGAGCGCGTTGCCGCCGCCGAGCGCACGGTGGCGGGTCTCGATCCGTCCGATCACCGACCCGGAGACGCCCTGCTGTGAGCGCTGGCTGAGGGCCTCGAACACGCGGGCGTGGGTGTGCTCGTCCTGGGGGAGGCCTGCGGCCTCGGCGACGGGGATGCCCACGTACATCGTGGTGGCATCCGTCTCGAAGGACTTGATGATCGGCAGCACCAGGTCGGTGCCCCAGCGGCGGGCGATGCCCATGAGGACGCGCGCGCGGAGGGACGGCTTCGGCGGCGTGTCGTCTTCACCCGCGAGTCGCAGTTGCTCTCGCCACAGCGCGAGGTGCTTCTCCTCCGCCTTCGCGAGTTGCCGGTAGACGTCGCGGAGCGACTCGTCTTCCTCGATCTCCGCGAGGCGGTAGTAGATGTAGAGCCCGTCTACCTCCTCGGCCAGGAACGAGCGGTACTTCTTCACATCGCTGCGGCTGATGTCGCTGGGCATGGGAACTCCGAGGGCGGGCGGATGATGGCGTCCGTGGAGGGTAGCCAGCCGCGCCGCCTCGGCGCGACAGCACGGACGCATGCGCGCGCCCAGCGTCTACGAAGCGCGCCTATTCGGCCTCGCTCCACCCGAGATCGCGCAGGCGCTGGATGAAGCCGCCCTGGTCGAGGATCTCGACGCCCAGCGTCTCCGCCTTGTCGCGCTTGCTGCCGCCGCCCTCGCCCGCAACGACGAACGATGTCTTCTTTGACACCGTGCCGGAGACCTTCCCACCGAGGCGCTTGATCAGGTCCTCCACCTGGTTCCGTGACCACCGTTCGAGGCTGCCCGTCACGACGATCGACAGCCCCTCGAGCGGGCCACCGCGCGCCGCCACCTCCTCGTCCATGCGCAGGCCGAGGGCGGCGAGGTCTTCGACGAGCGCGCGGTACTCGGGGTCGTCGAAGTAGGCACGGATCGCCTCCGCGACGATGGGGCCGATGCCGTCGACCGCCTGGACGTCCTCCAGCGTCGCGTTCTTGAGCGCGTCCATGCTCCCGAAGTGGCGGGCGAGGGCGCGCGCCGTCTCGCCGCCGACGTGCCGGATGCCAAGCGCGATCAGGAGCCGGTGGAGCGGACGGGACTTGCTCGCCTGGAGCCCGCCGAAGAGCCCCTCAAGGGTCTTCGCGCCGATCTTGTCGACCTCCAGTAATTCGGCCTCGCGCTCCGGCAGCCGGTAGAGGTCGGCGACCGACCGCACGAAGCCGCGGTCGACGAGCATGGCGCAGCGCTCCTCGCCGAAGCCTTCGAGGTCCATCGCCCCGCGCGAGGCGAAGTGCTCCAGTTGTCGCGCGAGTTTCGTCGGACACGTCCGGTTGGGGCAGTAGTAGGCCGCCTCGTCCGGATCCTTGTAGACGGGCGTGGCGCAGACGGGGCAGGCCGCGGGCATCTCGAACGGCGCGAGGCCCGGCCCGCGCCGCGCGAGCACGGGGCCGACCACCTGCGGGATCACGTCGCCGGCGCGCTGCACGATCACGTAGTCGCCGGCTCGGATGTCCAGTTCGCGGATGTGGTCGGCGTTGTGCAGCGTCGCCATGCTCACGGTCGCGCCGCCCACGAACACCGGCTCCAGCGCCGCGAACGGCGTGAGGACCCCTGTGCGCCCCACCGACACCTGGATCTCGCGCAGCCTCGTCACCGCCTGCTCGGCGGGGAACTTCCACGCCGTCGCCCAGCGCGGCTCGCGGCCGACGACGCCGAGCGCGCGCTGCGTGGCGAAGTCGTCCACCTTCACCACGACCCCATCGATGTCGTAGTCCAGCGCGCCGCGGCGCTCCACCCACGCCTCGCAGAACTCCGCGACGGCATCGATCGAGTCGAACGCCTCGGTGTGCGGGTTGGTGGGGAAGCCCAGGTCGCGCAGCCAGCGGATGGCGTCGTGGTGGCTCGCCAGCGGGCGTTCGCCCTCCACCCAGCCCAGCTGGTAGGCGAACAGGTCCAGCCGGCGCGCGGCGGTGATGCGGGCGTCCAGTTGCCGGAGCGACCCGGCCGCGGTGTTGCGAGGGTTCATGTACAGCTGCTCGCCGGCCTCGGCACGCTCGGCGTTGAGCCGCTGGAACTCCGCCTTGGACATGTAGACCTCGCCCCGGACCTCGAAGGCCGGCGGCAGGTTGTCCGGGTCGGCGTTCAGGACGAGGGGGATCGAGCGAATCGTGCGCAGGTTGGCGGTGATCTCCTCGCCCTGCATGCCGTCGCCCCGGGTCGCGCCTCGGACGAAGCGGCCGCGCTCATACACGAGCGAGATGGCGAGGCCGTCGATCTTCGGTTCGCAGACATAACGCGATGGGTCGCGTTCGAGCAGGCGGACGATCCGCTGCTGCCACGCGGCGAGTTCGTCGCGGTTGAAGACGTTGGAAAGGGAGAGCAGGGGCTCGCGGTGCTCGACCACCGGAAAGGCCGCCGCCGGCACCCCGGCGACGCGCTGCGTGGGCGACTCGGGCGTGATCAGTTCGGGGTGCCGCGCTTCGAGCGCGCGCAGTTCCTGCATGAGCGCGTCGTACTGCGAGTCGCCGATGACCGGCTGGGCTTCGATGTAGTAGGCGTAGTCGTGCGCGCGGATCTCGGTCCGGAGCGCCTCCACGCGCTCGCGTGCGGTCTCCAGGTCGCGCTGCTCGGCCGGTGCGCCGTGGATCGAGGTCATGGGGCCCAAGTATAGCCGCGAAGGCCGTGGCGGCCCGCAGGAGGCGTCACCATGCACGCGAGTGTCGGACGCCGCAAGGGGAGGGCGGCGGTACACTGGAAGCGCAGCATCCACCGGGGAGTACCAGCATGGACGTCGTCATCGTCGACTACGGCGCAGGCAACCTGCGTAGCGTCGCGCGCGCGGTCGCCCATGCCGGGGTTGAGCCCCACGTCACCGCCGACCCGCACGAGGTGGAGGGCGCCCGCGCCCTGATCGTGCCGGGTGTCGGCGCCGCCGAAGACACCATGGCGAACCTGCGCGCGGCGGGCCTCGACGGCCCGATCCGCGACTACATCGCCTCTGGCCGCCCGTTCCTGGGCGTCTGCATGGGCATGCAGGCGCTGTTCGAGGTGTCCGAGGAGGGCGGCGAGCACGAATGCCTGGGCGTCCTTGGTGGGCGCATCGTGCGCTTCCCGCACGGCATGACCGTGCCGCACATGGGCTGGAACACCGTGAACCTGCGCGCCCCGCACCCGGTCTTTGAGGGCATCCCGCAGGGCTCCTACTTCTACTTCGTGCACTCCTACCACCCGCGCCCGACCTCGGACGCCACGGTGCTGGGCGAGACGGAGTATGAGGGGATCGTGTTCCCCTCCGTCGTGGGGCGCGACAACGTCGTGGCGACGCAGTTCCACCCGGAGAAGTCTGGCCGGTGGGGCCTGCGGCTGTACGAGAACTTCCTGCGGCTGTCGCTGGAGCATGGCTCGATCGCGCCGGCGCATACGGCCGCGACCTAGCCCGGGCCTCCGGTCCGCGCTCGGCCGCTCCGCCCGCATCGTCCCAACGATCACGAAAGACGAGTCCTCCGTGGAGATCATCCCCGCCGTCGATATCCGAGACGGCAAGTGCGTACGCCTCGCGCAGGGCGACTACGCACGCGAGACCGTGTTCGGCGACGACCCGATCGCGATGGCGCGCCGGTGGGCCGCGCAGGGCGCGACACGGATCCATGTGGTGGACCTGGACGGCGCGCGTTCGGGCGTCGCCTCCAACGCCCCGATCGTGCAGGCGATCGCGCGAGGCGTGTCCGTGCCGGTGCAGACCGGCGGCGGCATGCGCTCGATGGAGGCGCTCCGCTCGATGCTGGACGCCGGCCTCGACCGCGTGGTGCTGGGCACGGCAGCCGTGAAGGACCCGGCGTTCCTGGCGGAGGCGATCGCGTACGCGGGTGACCGGCTCATCGTCTCCGTCGACGCGCGCGAGGGCCGCGTCGCCCTTGAGGGATGGACGGAGGCAACCGACCTGGACTCGCTCGCGTTCGTGCAGCAACTGGCCGCGCAGGGCGTGGTGCGGGTGGTCTACACCGACATCCTGCGGGATGGCGTGACGGACGGGCCGAACCTGGAGATGTATCAACGGCTGGTCGCGCAGACCTCGGTGCGGATCATCTCCGCCGGCGGCGTGACCAGCGTGGACGACCTGCGCCGCCTGGCGGCATGCGGGATCGAGGGCGCCATCGTGGGACGCGCAATCTATACCGGCGACGTGCGGCTGCCCGAGGCGCTGCAGGCGGTGGGTGCCTGATGCTGACGAAGCGCATCATCCCCTGCTTTGACGTGGACAACGGGCGCGTTGTGAAGGGCGTCTCCTTTGTCGACCTGGTCGACGCGGGCGACCCCGTGGAACTCGCGGCGCGCTACGACCTGCAGGGCGCCGACGAACTCGTGTTCCTGGACATCACCGCGTCCTCGGACGCGCGCACGAGCGTGTACGACATGATCCGCCGCACGGCGGACCAGGTCTTCATCCCGCTGACCGTGGGTGGCGGCGTCAGGTCGGTCGCGGACGTGCGGCTGATGCTGGAGTCGGGCGCCGACAAGGTGTCGATGAACACCGCCGCCGTGCAGCGCCCCGAGTTGATCGAGGAAGGCGCGAAGGGCTTCGGGTCCCAGTGCATCGTGGTGGCGGTGGACGTGAAGCGCGTCACCCCCGAGCGGTGGGAGGTGTACACGCACGGCGGCCGCACCCCGACCGGGCGTGACGGCGTGGAGTGGGCCCGTGAAGCCGTGGAGCGTGGCGCGGGCGAACTGCTTGTGACCTCCATGGACACGGACGGCCACCAGTCCGGATACGACCTGCCGCTGCTGCGCTCGATCTCGGACGCCGTGGAGGTCCCCGTGATCGCCTCGGGCGGGGCGGGGACGCCGCACCACCTCTACGAAGCGTTCACAGAGGGTGGGGCGGCGGCGGTGCTGGCGGCTTCGATCTTCCACTTCGGGATGTACGACATCCCGTTTCTCAAGCAGTACCTGACGGAGCGCGGCGTGCCGATGCGTCCGGTGGATCCGTCCGGCGAGGCCGGACAGGGAGGCGCATGATGCCCGAGATCAACTTCGACCCCTCGGAACTCAAGTACGACGAGAAGGGCCTGATCCCCGCCGTGCTACAGGATCACCAGACGCACGAGGTGATCATGCTGGGCTACATGAACGAGGCGACGCTCCGCACCACGCTGGAAATCGGCCAGGCGGTGTTCTGGTCCCGCTCGCGGCAGGAGATCTGGCACAAGGGCAAGACCTCCGGCGACTTCGTCAAGGTGTACGCCCTCACGACTGACTGCGACCGCGACGTGGTGCTGCTGCAGGTCGAGCTCCTCGGCGGGGGCATCTGCCACACCGGAGCGCACTCGTGCTTCGTCGACAAGGACGACGTCACGCCGCAGGTCGTCGCGCTGAAGTCGTAGCGACCGAGGCGATGCCATCCCGTGGCCCGTATCGCGTCTCGCACGTCTTCCTGGACGTGGACGGGACGCTGGTCGACTTTCTCGCCTCGCTGCGTGCGGGGCTGGAGGCGGCGGCGACGCTGATGAGCGAACGCGCCGGGGCGCTGATCACGCCGCGACACATCGAGGTGGAGCGCGACCGCATCGTGCAGGCGGGCGGCCTCGGCCTGCGGCTCGCCGAGATTCGCGGCGAGGCGATCCGTCGCGTGCTCGTCGCGCACGGTGTCACCGACCCGGCGGTGCCGGAGGAGGTCACGCGGCACTTCTTCGCCGCGCGTAACGCCGCCCTCGAGCCGTACGAGGATGTGATCGAGCCGCTCGAGGAACTCCGGCGGCTCGGCTTCGTCACGGTCGCGGCGACGAACGGCAACGCTTCGTTGATGGAGACGCCGGTGTTCGCACACCTGGATGTCACCTTCAGCGCCGAGGAAGCCGGCGTGTCCAAACCTGACGTGCGCTTCTTCCACGCTGCGATGGCGAAGGCGGGCGCGCGTCCGGAGGCCTCCGTGATGGTGGGCGACCGCATCGACAACGACGTCGCTCCGGCCGTGGCGGCGGGCATGGCGGGGATCCTGCTCGACCGCGCCGGGCAGGTCAGCGACCCGGGCGTGCATGTGATCCGGTCGCTGCGCGAGTTGCCGGGTCTCCTGGAGCGCGTCTAGCGCCGCACGAGGTGCTTTGCGAGGTCCGGGAGCGGCCGGTCGAACGGCCGGTAGTCCGCGCTCGGGTGCCCCAGCGCAACGAAGGCCTGCGGCTCCCAGCCGGCGTCGAGGGACAGCGAGGAGCGCACGGCGTCCTGCGCGTAGAGCGGCGCGGAGATCCAGAAGGCACCCAGGCCTCGGGCGGCGGCGGCCAGCAGGATGTTCTGGAGCGCCGCCCCGAACGAGTGCTGTGCGAGCCCCCACTCGGCGCGTGCACGCCGGTCGTCCGCGTAGTCCCGCAGGCCGTCATGCACGAGGCAGCCGAGGAGGAGCGTGGGCGCCTCCTCCACCTGGCGCCGTGACCGCGCCAGGGCGCGCTCCTGCTGCCGCTCCGGTACGCCATCCACGATCATGTCCACGCGCCACGCCTCCGCCATGGCGGTCGCGAGGGCGGCGCGTCTTTTGGGGCTGACCTCGACGAAGCGCCACGGCTGGGTGTGGTGCGGGGCGGGCGCGGTGCAGGCGAGTCGCACGAGGTCATCGACCACCTGGGAGGTGAGCGGCGGGCCCTCCAGACCGCGGATGGAGCGCCGGGCGCGGATCGCCGCCTCGATCTGGTCGGCGGTGGCAGGGTCAGTCACGGTGCGTTCCCTTCGCCGGGAGCGGCAGGTGCTCCAGGAGCGCGGTCGTCGCCTCGCCCACGCGGTCCCAGACATCGGCCAGGTCATCAAGCGTGTCGACGTCGGTGCTCAGCGACTCCAGCGCGAGGATGGTGAGCGCCGCGCCCGCTGCGACTGCCGCCTCGCGGTGCAGCCGCGCCGAGTCCGGCCCGAACGCCGGTGTGATCGCGTGCACGGGGTGCAGGCCGAGCGCGCAGGTGCCGCCGTCTGCCGAGGGCGCGATGACCACGCCGGGTGTGGCGATCGCGGCGAGGAGTGTCGCCAGGTCGGTGGCGGTCGCCTGCGGCAGGTCGCCCGGCAGGATGAGCACAGCGGTACCGGGTGTCACCGTCTGGAGGGCGAGGAGCACGGCGGTGTTGTAGCCGACGCCGGCGTCGCGCACCGTCTGGGCGCCGTGCTCGCGCGCGATCGCGTCGTACACCGCGTCCGCGCTCACGACCGTGACGGGCCCGACGTGGACCTCCCGGAGCGCCGTGAGCAGGTCGTCCAGCATGGCGATCACGAGCGTCCGGCGCATCCCCGGGTCCAGGTCGGGCCCCAGGCGGCTCTTTGCGCGCCCGGCGTCCTGCACGGCGATCACCACCGTCGTCTCCGCGCGCGGTGTCACGAGGCGGCCTCGATCACGGCGCGGGCGACGCGAGCGCGCCCCTCGTCTCCCGTCATCATCGTGTCAAACGCGACGGCTTCGAGGCCGAGTGCGCGCACGTCCGGCAGCAGCGCCACGTCCACGGTGTCCAAGATGAACGTGTCGATGAGGCCGGTGTAGAGGCGCGCTACGCCGAGCGCGGAGACCTCGTGCCCCAGGGCGTGCATCATCTCCGCGGCCGGGCCTTTCACGGCGGCGCCGCCGATGATCGGGGAGACGGCGAGCCGTCGGGCGCGCGACGCGACGAGGGCGTCCCGCACGCCCGTCACCTCCAGCAGCGGGCCGATCGAGACGAAGGGGTTGCTGGGCGCAATCACCAGCACGTCGGCGTCGCGGATGGCCTCGACCACGCCGGGCGCGGGACGCGCCGCGGCTGCGCCGGGGAAGACGAAGCCCTGCACGGGCACGGCCGCGCGCTGGTGCACGAAGTATTCCTGGAAGGCCAGGTCGCCCTCCGCCGTGCGGACCACGGTGGGATGCGGGTCGTCCGTTACCGGCAACACGCGGACGCGCAGCCCCCGCGCCGTCGCGATGGCTGCCGTCGCCTCCGAGAGCGTCGCGCCGGCCCTCAGCCGGTCGGTGCGCAGGAGGTGGGTGGCAAGGTCGCGGTCACCGATGCCGAACCACTCGTCGATGCCGAGCGCGCGCAGGCCGTCGAGCGTGGCAGTGGTGTCGCCTCGGAGGCCCCAGCCGTGCTCGCCCTCGAGGCCGGCGAGCGTGTAGATGACGGAGTCGATGTCGGGGGAGACGTGCAGCCCATGCCAAGTCAGGTCGTCGCCGACGTTGCAGACGGCCGTGATCGACTCGGGCGGCACGATGGAGGCCAGCCCCGCGAGGAAGCGCGCCGCGCCGATGCCACCCGCCAGGACGGTGATGTTCACGGCGGCGATCCTATCGTGTGCGGGCGGAGCCTGCGGGTCAGGCGACGAACTCGGAGCCCATCTCCGCGCCACCCTCGAGGTCCGGCGTGCGGCCCTCGATCTGCGCAAGGAGGACGGCGGCGGGGGTGAAGCCACGGTTGATGGTGACCAGCGCGCCCGCGCGGTCATAGACCGCGGTGGTGGGGACGGACAGGACGCCGTACTCCTTCGCCAGGTCGGTCGCCGCGACGGCATCGTGGCGCTCGATGCGCAGGTCGAGGACGCGCGCGGCGAGCGCGGTGAGCGCCGGCTCCTGCTGCACCTTGCAGATCACGCACGTCTTCGTGGTGAAGTAGACCACGCGCGGCTGTCCGGATGCGGGCGCCAGCGATGTCTCGGCGCGCAGTCGTGCCTCGATGCGCGCGTTCCGCCATGCATACCACCGCCGCCCGAGGGCGACCGCGAGCGCGAAGCCGGCGACGACCGCCAGTGCGATGAGGGTGCGCTCCGTCATACCTCGCGGCTATCGCACCGCGCCGCGGCTGCTCGCGATGGAGCGCGGCAGGAGACCGAAGCGGTCGAGCTGGAAGTAGACGAAGCAGCCGGCGCAGAACTGCACGGTGAGGTTGACAAAGGCGAGGCCAGCCACGATCCAGTCGAGGATCCAGCCGACGGTAGTCGCGCCGTTGAAGAGGGCGGCGGCGGCGACCAGCAGGAAGATCGAGCCCATCGCCTGGGCGAACTGGTGCGGCATTGGGTCTTCGGCGTGGACGTCCGCCTTCAGCAGGCCGGCCGGCTTCAGGATGCGGCGGTGGACCTGCATGAAGAGTGCGAGCGCCGGGTGCGCGGTGCCGGCGGCCATGACCAGGCCCGTAAACAGCACCAGCCAGCGGCCCACCTCCACGCCGAGCACGAAGGCGGCCACGGTGAGGCCGACGATGAATGCCTGGTTCGTGCGGAGGGTGTTGCGGTCGACGCGATAGGGCGAGGCGGCCATGGCGGTGACTCCCACAATCACGAGCAAGTTACTCAACAATGATAGCGCGGAGGTGTCCAACTGTCAGCGGGGAGTCAGGCCCGCGGGTGCACCGGGATGCCGTGGCGTTCCAGCAGCACCTCGATCTGGCCGGGGTTCGGCTCGGTCAGCATCGTGCCGCGGTCGAAGGCGCGGGCGCGGCGGCCGCCGAGCGGCTCCGGGGGCGCGAGGGGCTCCAGGCCGTCGTCCTCCGCGATCACGAGCGTGGGGACGGAGGCGTGCCCGGTCCAGCCGACCACGCGCTCGTACGCCTCCTCGTCGCGGTGGATGTCGATCACGACCATCCCCTCAACCTCGTTGCGGAGGAGCCAGCCCTTGAGGCGGGCCATGTCCGGGCACGGGATCGAACTGCCGTAGACCACGAGCCGCGCCACGCCTGCCTCCATCCGTCCGCGCCGAGGCTACCCGACGTGGTCGATGCGCGCCTCCTCGGCGCGCACCGCGTCCAGCGCCACGATCGCCACGCGGATCTGCTCGTCGTCGGGGACGCGCGTCGTGAGTTTCTGGAGGGCGATGTTCCCGGCGAAGAGCCAGCGGATCACGGGCCACTCCTGGTGGAAGCCGGCGAAGCGGATCGCCTCGTAGGACACGCCGGCGACGACGGGGATGAGGATGAGCCGGGAACCGAGGCGCCACCAGAGCGGGCCGGCACCGGCGAGGCTGAAGACGACGACGGATACGAGTGCGACGGTCAGCAGGAAGGAGGTGCCACAGCGCGGGTGCTCCTTCGCGTAGCGGCGGATCGCGGGCACGGTCAGATCGCGGCCATCCTCGTACGCTGCGATCGTCATGTGCTCCGCACCGTGATACTGGAAGACGCGCTGGACGTCCCGGCCACGCCCGATGCCGGTGATGTAGACGAGGAGCAGCGCGATCCGGAGCGCACCCTCCAGCGCGAGTACGACCGGTACGGGCAGGTAGGCGTCCAGCCACGCCGTGGCTGCGACCGGGCCGCCGAAGAACACCCCCATCGCGATCGACATGGTCACGGCGAGGAACAGCCAGTCCGCGCCGTCCATCGCGCGCGCTCGGCCGTCCCTGGTCGGCTCGCCGGCCGCGACCGCGGCGGACCAGGTGAGGGCGCGGAAGCCCAGGGCGAGCGTCTCAAACAGGATGACCACGCCGCGGACCAGCGGGATGCGGCGGAGGGGGCCGGTGAAGATCCCACCAAGGCGTTCGCGGTGGCAGGCGACATCGCCCTCCGGCGTGCGCACGGCCACCGCCATGGCCCGGGCGCCCCGGATCATGACGCCCTCCATGACTGCCTGGCCGCCGTAGGTGGAGGAGGGAGGTGCGCTCACCTGCCCAGCGTACGTGACTGCACCGGGCAACGACGAGGGGCGGCCGTCAGGCCGCCCCTCGCTCTGTGTCTCGTGGACGCCGAGGTTACTCGGCGGGCTTGTTGTACCGGCGCCGGAACCGCTCCACGCGGCCCGCGGTGTCGATGATGCGCTGCTCACCCGTGAAGAACGGGTGGCACATGTTGCAGACGTCCACCTTGATCGCGGCCTGGGTGGAGCGGGTGACCCACTCGTTGCCGCAGGAGCAGACGATCTTGGACTCAGTGTACTCGGGGTGAAGCCCGGTCTTCATGGGAGGAAGCCTTTCGGGGGTTACGCCTCGACCGCGATGGGGTCGATCGAAACCTGCTTGCGGCGGCCCTTGGCATACGGGCTGAAGCGGACGGTGCCGGGGACCTTCGCCCAGAGGGTGTGGTCCTTGCCGACGCCGACGTTCAGGCCTGGGTGCATGCGGGTGCCGCGCTGGCGGACGAGGATGGAGCCGGCGGTGACCACATGGCCATCGTGCTCCTTCACGCCGAGGCGCTGAGAGGCGGACTCACGACCGTTCTTGGTCGATCCACCGGACTTCTTGTGGGCCATGGGGTACCTCCTGCGCTGCTGTTAGCCCGCGGTGATCGCGGTGATGAGCAGCTCGGTCTGGTGGTGCTTGTGGCCCACCATGCGCTCGCGGCGCGTCTTGTTCTTGAAGTCGTAGTACGTCACCTTCGGCGCCCGGGACTGCGCTTCCACCAGCGCGGTGACCGAGGCGCCGGCGACTGTCGGAGCGCCGACCTTCAGGCCGCTGTCATCGCTGACCAGCAGCACGTCGTCCAGGGTGAGGGTGTCACCCTCGGTCGCCTCGAGGCGCTCGATGGTGATCCGGTCGCCCTGGCGGACGCGGTATTGCTTGCCGCCGGTGCGGATGATCGCGTACATGCCGTTACTCCCAGGCTTTCGGTAGAGGAGACAAGTCTAGGAACCACCGCAGGCACGATCAATGCGCGGCAGCCCAAGGGTGCTTTCAGTGCACCGGCCTGTCATTATGGCACAGGATGGCCCCAAAGAGCATCCCACCCCGGCTGGAGTCGTCCCCTGGATCCCCTCGACCTGCTCACCGCGCCCTACGACGCCTTCAACTGGCTGACGGACATCGTGTTCGTCACGCTCTATCGCCTGTTCGAGCGGGTCGGGGCGCCGATCGTCTTCGTCTCCGCGCTGGCCGAGGCGACCGTGGGGCTGGGGGTGATCTTCCCGGGCACCGTGCTGATGTTCCTGGGTGGGGCGGCAGCCTCCAAGGGGGCCACGGATCTCTGGCTCATCTTCCCGCTGGCGGTGGCCGGCACGGTCATCGGCGACCTCGTGTCCTACGCGGCGGGACGGTGGGGCGGGGAGCGCCTGCTGCGGACGCGCCTGGGGCCGTCGCTCCGCATGGGTGCGCAGATGATGGACGGCCGCGCGAGGTGGCTGATCCCCTTCTACCACCTGCACAGCATCACCCGGGCGGTGGGGCCGTTCGGCGCGGGTGCCCTGCGCATGCCGTTCCCGGTGTGGGCGCCGCTGGACCTGCTGGGCGCCGTCGTCTCCAACTCGGTCTGGGTGGGCACCGGCTACGTGCTGGGCACGGCGGTGCTGACGGACGAGGGCAAACTGATCCAGCACCCGGCCCTCCGCATCGGCCTCGCCGCCATCGCCTTCACCTGGTTCCTGGTCGTGCAGCACACCTACGAGCGCCAGATGAAGGTGCTGCGGGCGAAGGAAGCCGCCGCGAACGCCACGGCGCACGACCGGGCGGGCTGAGGTACGGTCGCACCGATGCAGCCCAGGTAGACACAGAGACGGGGCCCGCGCGGGCCCCGTCTCGGTATGTCGGCTGTTGCCGCCGGGCGCGGCTAGTCGGAGGCGGCGTTCTGCCGGCCCCAGGCCAGGCCCGGGCGGCCCTGCGGCGTCTCGTCGGCGTCGGCCGCGGGCGTCGCCTCGGGCGGAGCGGTCGGGGTCGACTCCGTGGAGCCGCCACCGGTGCCTCTGCGGTCCCAGTGGTCCTGCGTGCCCGGGAGCGGCCGGCCCTCGGTCGGGCCGAGCACGCGGAGCAGGTCGTCGCCTTCGACGGTCTCGGACTCCACGAGCAGTTCGGCGAGTTCGGCCAGCTTGTCGCGGTGCTCGCCGAGGACGGCGCGGCAACGCGCGTGCGCCTCGTCGATGATGCGGCGGACCTCGTCGTCGATCTCCTGCGCGGTGCGCTCCGAGTAGTCACGCTCCTCGGAGATGTCGCGGCCCAGGAAGACCATGGACTGCCGGCGGCCGAAGGTGCGCGGCCCCATGCGGCTGGACATGCCCCACTGGGTGACCATGTTGCGGGCGATCTGCGTGACCTTGCCGATGTCGTCGTGCGCGCCGGTGGTCATCTCGCCGAAGATCATCTCCTCGGCGACGTGCCCGCCCAGCGCCATCGCCATCATCGCCTCGTAGTAGGAGCGGTCCTGCAGGCGCCGGTCGTCCGAGGGCAGCGAGCGGGTGAACCCGCCGGCCATGCCTCGCGCGACGATCGTGACTTTGTAGGGGATATCGGCCTTCGGCAGGAAGTAGCCGGCCACCGTGTGGCCCGCCTCGTGGTACGCGACAATCTTCTTCTCGATCGGTGTGATCACGCGGGACTTCCGCTCCGGGCCCGCGATCACGCGGTCCACGGCCTCGTTCATCTCCGCCATGGAGATGCGCTTCTTATTCCTTCGTGCGGCCAGGATTGCCGCCTCATTGACGAGGTTGGCGAGGTCCGCGCCGGAGAAGCCGGGCGTCTGCTTGGCGATGGTCTCCAGGGAGACATCGCCCTCCAGCGGCTTGCCCTTCACGTGGACGTCCAGCACCGCGCGGCGGCCCTTCACGTCCGGCAGGTCCAGCGTGACCTGGCGGTCGAAGCGGCCCGGGCGGAGCAGGGCGGGGTCCAGCACGTCCGGGCGGTTCGTCGCCGCGATCACGATGACGTTCTGGTTGGAGTCGAAGCCATCCATCTCCACGAGGATCTGGTTCAGGGTCTGCTCGCGCTCGTCGTGCGAGCCGCCGAGGCCGGCGCCGCGCTGGCGGCCGACGGCGTCGATCTCGTCGATGAAGACGATCGCCGGGGCGTTGCGCTTGGCCTGGTCAAACAGGTCACGCACGCGGCTGGCGCCGACGCCCACGAACATCTCCACGAACTCGGAGCCCGAGAGGTGGAAGAACGGCACGCCGGCCTCGCCGGCGACGGCGCGGGCGATCATCGTCTTGCCGGTGCCGGGAGGGCCGATCAGGAGGACGCCGTGCGGGATGCGCGCGCCCAGGGCGGAGAACTTCTCCGGGTACTTCAGGAACTCCACGACCTCGGCGAGCTCTTGCTTCGCCTCTTCCTGGCCGGCGACGTCCATGAACGTGACCGTGGGCTTCTGCGTGGTCCACATGCGCGCGCGGCTCTTGCCGAACGACATCGCCTGGTTATTGGCGCCGCCGGCCTGCCGCATCATGAAGAACAGGATCGCCCCGAAGATGATCAGGGGCAGGAAGTTCAGCATCAGCCCGAAGACGTTGCCGAAGGAGCTGGGCCCCTTCACCGTGATCTCCACGCCCTGCGTCACGCCGTTGTCGCGGAGGATTTCCTCCACGGAAGAAGCGTTCTCTTTGCGGGAACGGATCGGCTCGGCCTGACCCTTCAGGCGGACCGTGAGGTTGTCGCCTTGCACCAGGATCGACTCGACGCGGCCGGCCTTCGCCTCCGCGATCACGAACGAGATCGGCTGGTCGCCGGCCGTGGAGGACGGACGGAACACCATCACCACGACGAGGACGAGCGCAACGAGGATCAACAGGTACACGAAGACGTTGCGCATCGAGCGGGAATTCATGGTCGCTCGCTTCCGGGGGCAGGGGATCCGGGTTCCAGCCGCGGGCCCGCCATCGAGGGGAATGCGACACCGCCGCACCGGCAGCCCGGACGCGCAGCATCGGGGTGGGACATGACCAGTGTAGCACCGGCGCCCGTAGGGCCCGGTGAGCGAGAGGTGTGGTCAGCCGGCGGTGTGCCCGACGGGGCCCCGGCTAGTCCTCGTCGTCGTCGTCCTGGTCCACGTACAGCTTGCCGTCCCAGGCCCAGTCCTCGACGCCGTGCTCCACGAAGATGACGTGGGTCGACTTCGGGTCGGTGTGCGCCACGTTGCAGACGGCGTCCGTGATCAGGCGCACCAACTCGCGCTTCTGAGCGAGCGAGCGGCCGGGCAGCATCTCGATGCGGACGATGGGCATGTGTGACTCCCCCAGAGCGTGTCGGCCGTGATCCGGGAGGCATCATAGTCAGAAGTCAGCCCCGGCGGGCGCGACGCTGCGCGAATGCGTAAACTGCTCACTTGTCTACGCGATATAGCCCTGGGTAGAATACGGGCATGGTCGCTCCCTCCATTGTCCCTCGCCCCGGCTGGAAAGCCGAACGGGCCCTCTGGCGCGAGGGCTACGCCCTGGTGGCCGGGGTGGACGAGGTCGGACGGGGCCCGCTGGCTGGCCCGGTGGTCGCCGGCGCGGTGATCCTGCCCCGGTCTCGCGCCGGCAGCCCCAGCCGGCTGGCCTGGATCGGCGAGCTCCGCGATTCCAAGCAACTGAGCGCGCCAGCGCGGGAACGGCTGGCGGAGGCCATCCGCCGGGACTGCATCTGGGCGGTCGCGGGGGTCTCCCCGCAGGTCGTGGACCAGATCAACATCCTGCAGGCGACCCGCCTTGCGATGCGTCGGGCGGTGGATGCCTTGCCTGCGCGCCCGGATGCCCTGATCATTGATGGACGCGAAGTGGTGGAGGGCGGCCTGCCTCAGCGGGCGATCGTGGATGGGGACGCGCTCTGCGTCTCGATTGCGGCGGCCTCCATCATCGCGAAGGTCGATCGAGACCGAACCATGCGTGAGCTCGATGGCCGGTTTCC
>JAUXUW010000301.1 GCA_030684635.1 Dehalococcoidia bacterium | reverse complement strand
TGCGGCGCTACGCCTTCATGTTCTTCACGGGCATCCTCATCGGCCGCGTCGCGTCCGAATCGTTCCCGACCGGCCTGGTCGAGACCGTGGACCTGCTGATGGTCACAGGGCTGGCGCTGACGGCGGCGCTGTCCTGGCGCTCCTGGGCGCGCGGCGCGATGGAGTCGCGACGACGCGAGCAGTTTCGCCGGCGGAAGGCGCAGCAGCGCGTGCAGGAGCAGGAGCCCCAGGAGCCGCTCGAACTCGAGCCCTAGTCGAGCACGCGCCGCGCGAACCAGGTGACATCGGCCGGGTCGGCCGGGCGATCCCCCGGCGGCACCGGCACGAACCCCGTCCGCAGCATGAAGTAGAGCCCGCGCCCGTTCGTCCGGGGGACGCGCACCAGCAGCGGCGCGTAGCCCTCCGCGACGAGTTTCCGCTCCGCCACCAGAATCGCCTTCGTCGCGGTCGCGCGCCCGCGCCGGGCCGGGTCGACGGCGACCGCCAGCAGCGTCGCGACGCCCACCCTCGGATGGTCGCGCTGCACGAGGGCGACCGCGACGGTCTGGCCCCCCTCGCGTACGGCGTACCACGTGGCGCCCGCAGGGGCCGGCGGCAGCGCGACATCGCTCTGGCGGTCGATGCCGTCCTGGAGCGCGCGCACCAGGCCCGGCTCGCCGAGCACCGCGTCCGCCTCGACCGAGACCAGGATGAGGCCGAGGCCGCGCGCCCACGGGCCGGGACGGGCCGGTGTCACGGCAGCCAGCGGGCGACGGCGGCGGGGATGTCGTCGGCGCGCAGGGCGCGCACCTCGCAGTCCGGCAGGCCGTCCAGGAACAGCGGGCCATACTGGCGCCGCACGATGCGGCTGTCGAGCACCACGAACACGCCTCGGTCAGTGGTGCTGCGGATCAGCCGGCCAAAGCCCTGGCGGAAGCGCAGCACCGACTGCGGCAGCGCGAACTCATGGAACGGGTCGTCGAAGCGTTCCGCGCGGCCCTCGTAGACCGGGTCGTTCGGCACCGGGAACGGCAGCCGCGCGATCACGATCTGCGACAGCGCGTCGCCGCGCACGTCCACACCCTCCCAGAACGCCGCGGTGCCGAAGATTACGGACTTGGGGCGCTCCATCAGCAGCCGCAGCAGCCGGCTCGGCGAGCCGTCCACCCCCTGTGCGAGTACCAGGATGTCCTCGTCCCCCAGGCGAGAGCGGAGCGCGTTGTTCGCCGCCCGTACCGCCTGGTGCGACGTGAACAGCACGAGGGTACGACCGCGCGCGGCGAGCACGATCTCGGCGAGCGTGTCGTGCAGTGAGGTCTCGTACGCCGGCATGCCCGGGTCGGGCAGGTCGTTCGCGAGCAGCGCCACCACGGCGCTCCGGTAGTCAAACGGCGACGGCACGACCAGCGTGTCCGGCTCGCTCAGTCCCAGCCGTTCGGAGGCGAAGTCGAACGAGCCGCCCGCCTGCAGCGTGGCGCTGGTCGCCAGGATCGACTCGCGGCCGGCGTAGAGGTCGGCCTCCAACCGCTCGGCGACCTCGCGCGGGGCGCGGTTCATGCGCAGGTCGCCCTCCGTGCGCGCGACCCAGGCGATCTCCGCACGGTCGGGGCGCAGGATCACCAGCCGCAGCGTCTCGCGCGCGGCGGCAAGCCCCTCCAGGTGACGGCCGCACTCCGCGCGAAGCGCCTCCAGGTCCAGCAGCACGCCCTCCGGCAGCGCGGTGAGCGCGTCGCGCACCTGCGTCACGCGGTCACCGAGGACATGGAAGCCGAGGTCGAGGTTGAGGGCAGCCTGTTCGACCTCCTCCCACGAGCCCTGCGAGCGACGTCCCGCCGTGAGCGAGAGTTCGACGCGGCCGTTGTTGCCCTCCTGCGTCTCGTCGATGAAGGCGCGGAGCGCGTCCTGCAGGTTGCGGACATGGTCGCGCGTCCCCTGCATGGCGGTGTCGAGCGCCTTCGCGACGGGGGCGAGGCCAGCGGCCGGTGACAGCGCCGCGCTTTCCGGCGCCGCGAGCGCACCGAGGCGGCGTGCCAGCCCCGGCACGCCGTGGCGTTCGCCGGTGCCCAGCGCCTCTACCAGGTCGCGCGCCTCCCGGATCGAGAGGCTTGCACCGTAGTGCTGCGTCGCCACGTCCTCCATCCGGTGCGCCTCGTCGATCACCAGGTGGTTGAACGGCGGCAGCACCTGGTCGTCGCGCGCGGCGTTCGCCAGCAGCAACGAGTGGTTGACGATCACGAGGTGGGCGGCGGCGGCGCGCTGGCGCGCCCGCAGCAGGAAGCAGGAGCCCTCCCGCACGTACGAGCAGCGCCGCGCGAGGCAGTCGCTATCGTCCGCGGAGATCTGCGGCCACCACGGCTGCTCCTGCGAGGTCATGTACAGCTCCGCCAGGTCGCCGGTCGGCCGTCCCACCCCGCCCTCGATGGTCAGCAGCCCGTTGGCGAGGAGCATGCGCACCGTCTCGACCGCGTACAGCGGGATGCCCTCGGCCCGCTCCAGGATCCGCTC
>JAUXUW010000297.1 GCA_030684635.1 Dehalococcoidia bacterium | reverse complement strand
CGCGCGCCGCGAGCCTCCTTGGCGCCGGCTCCGGTGGCAGCGCAGGACGCCTCGATCTTGCAGCCGCCGAGCGACGGCGTACCCCCCGCGGGATCCGATGTCGCGGGCGCGACCCCGGTGACTGAGGCACCGGCGGTGCTGGAGGCGCCGGGCGCTGCCACGGCCGTCGAGGGGGCACGGACGCCCAGGAACTCAAAGCCGGCTCGGCCAACGAGCGTGAAGCCCTCCACATCGAAGGACAGCGCGCCCGCAATGCCTGGTGCCGGCGGCGAGATGCGACGGGAGCGGAAGGGCCGCTAGCGCCGGCTCGGTGCGCTGACGTCCAGGCGGTCCCGGGTCGCGTCACGCGCTCCCGCGAGCGGCGCGCTTCTGAACAGGATCAAAACAGCGCCCCGCTAGCCTCCCCGTGCTGGGAGGTGACGTGCCTCAATACCCGTTCGCGTGCAGCGCCTGCGGCGCCGAGTTCGACGTCGACCGCGCCGAGGGCGACCTCGTGCGTCCCGTTGCCTGCCCGGTGGACGGCGCGCCGGCGCGCCGTGTGTACGGCGTGTCGCCGGCCGACCCCGGCAAGCGTGCGGAGGCGGTGCCGTTCGGCTCCTTCTGGCACGACCACGGGCCGGGTACCGAGCCGCATTTGCACGGGCGGGACACGCAGTCTCACTGACCGGTCGTCACAGGGCTGAGATCGCGCGGGAGCATTCATGACCACCACCGAATCTGGCCCGGCCACCGGGCACGCAGCGCTGACGCCGAAGCTCCTGGGGCCGGAACCGCGGGTGCACCCGGAGGCGCGCGTCTCGCAGTCCACGCTGGGGGCGTACTGCGACATCGGTGCGATGACGACGATCTCCGAGTCAACGATCGGCGACTACACCTACCTGGTGGACCAGTGCAGCGTCATCTACAGCACGATCGGCAAGTTCTGCTCGATCGCCTCGCATACCCGTATCAACCCGGGCAACCACCCGATGCACCGTGCGACGCAGCACCACATGACCTACCGACGTGTCGCGTATGGCTTCGGGCCAGCCGACGACGCGGACTTCTTCCAGTGGCGCCGCGACGACCGAGTCGTCATCGGGAACGATGTCTGGATTGGCCACGGCTCAATCGTGCTGCCGGGTGTGACGATCGGTGATGGCGCGGTGGTCGCGGCCGGCGCCGTCGTGAGCAAGGATGTCGCGCCCTACACGATCGTCGGGGGTGTCCCCGCGCACCCGATCCGCGAGCGGTTCCCCCGCGACATCGCCGAGGCGATGCAGCGGATCGCATGGTGGGACTGGGATCGCCAGACCCTTGAGGCGCGTTTCGACGACCTCGCCGGCGACGCGGAAGTGCTCGTCCGCAAGTACGCGTAGCCGCGCCATGACCGACGGCCCGTTCCGCATCGTCACGATCAACACCGGCAAGGGCGACGGTCCGTACCGCGCCCGGCTGGAGGTGCTCGCTGACGCGCTGGTCGCGCTGTCCCCGGACGTCGTGCTGGCGCAGGAAGTGTTCGAGGCGACGAGCGGCGCCGTTTCAACCGCGCGCCGGCTGGCGTCGTCGCTGGGGATGGCGTCAGCGTTCCACGCGGTGCGACGCAAGCCACGCGACGTTGATGGTGAGCGCCTCGACTCGTGGTCGGGCCTCGCGACGTTCTCCCGCTGGCCGCTGCGGGAGGTGCGCATGCGGGCGCTCCCGGACGACCCCGCGGATGGCGATCGCGCGGTGCTCCTGGTGGCCGTCGAGACGCCTCGCGGTGTCGTGCGGACTGCGAACACCCACCTCACACACCTACGTGGGCGTGACGACCTGCGGGTGACGCAGGCGCGCGAGGTGCTGGCCGACCCGTGGTGGCGTGGCGATGCGCTGGCGCGGGTCCTGGCCGGCGACTTGAACGCCCGGCCCGGGCACGAGGTGCACGCGCTGCTCCGGTCCGGCGAGGCCGGCTGGCGCGCGCTCGATGCGTACGAGGCAGCCGGTGACCCGGATGCCTCGGCGACCATCCGGCACGCGTCGGCGACCGGTGTGGTGGAGGCGCGGCTGGACTACATCTATCTGCTCGGTACGCCCGGCATCGCGCCTGCCGCACGGGTACGGGTGGCGCGCGTGGTGCTGGACCAGCCGGCCGGCGGCGTCATGCCCAGCGACCACTTCGGCGTGCTCGTTGACCTGGAGTGGACGGGCGTGTCCGGCCGCTAGCGCGTGGCCGGCGTCTCGGCGCCGACATCCACCTGCGCATGCGGCCGCCCGATGACGACGCGGCCCCGGAATGCGGACTCCGCCTCATGCTGTGCCTGCGCGCGGTCGGCGGTGTGCCAGAAGTGTGTCAGGACAAGCGTGCCGGCGCCGGCGTTCGCCGCGACGGTGCCGGCTTCCACGGCAGACATGTGCGTGCGTGGGTGATGGTGGTCCGGTGCACCGCCGCCGAGCGCGTTCTCGGCCAGCAGCACGTCCGCGCCCCGGGCGGCGACCTCGAGCTCCTCGCACCTCACCGTGTCGGAGGAGTAGACGAGGCGTGACACGCCGTCGGAGACGGCCATGCCGTGCGAGGGGATGCCGTGGACGACGGTGAACGGGGTCACCGTGAAGGAGCCTCGGAGCGGGACGGCCTGGCCCGGCGCGTACTCGTGCAGGTTGAGGGCGCCCGCGAAGAACGGCTGCGTCTTCGAGATCGCCTCGCTCACGGCCTGTAACTGGGCCGCGCCGCCCGGCGGCAGGAAGACATCGATCGGGCGGGTGCCGCCGTCCCCATAGCGCAGGCCGTAGCGCATCGCGATGAGGTCGATGTAATGGTCCGGGTGCATGTGGCTGACGAAGATCGCATCGATCTCCGACAGCGCCGCGTGCTGCAGCAGGTTGCCAATCACGCCGCTGCCGCAGTCCAGCAGGACACGCTGCCCCTCGGACGCGACGAGGTAGCCGGAGCAGGCGTCGCCGGCGGCCGGTTGCGAGGCGGACGAACCAAGGACGGTGAGCCTCAAGCGGTCAGCACCTTCGGCCGCGGGAGGCTGCTGGCGTTCGCGAAGACCGGGCGGCCCCGGTAGGTCACGGCCTGCACGACCGGCTGGCCCTGGACCATCTCCACCAGTGCGAGATCGGCGCTCAGGCCTACCTCGATCCGGCCCCGGTCAGCCAGGCCGAAGGCGGCGGCCGGGTTCGCCGTCACCATCTTCACCGCCTCCGGCAGCGAGCACAGGCCTCGCTCCACGAGGCGGAAGACGGAGAGCAGCATGGACGGGGAGTGGTAGTCGGCGCAGATGATGTCCGCGAGGCCCAGCCCCGCGAGTTCAGCCGCGTCCGAGTTCCCGCTGGTCGACCCGCCCCGAACGATGTTCGGCGCGCCGACGGTGATCCACATGCCCAGTTCGCGCGCCCGGGCGGCAGCCTCGTTGGTGATCGGGAACTCCGCGACGGTCGCGCCCAGCCCGTGCATCAACTCCACCTTCTCGGGGGAGTCGTCGTCGTGGGAGGCGAGGACGAACGGCGCACGCCGGTACTCCTCCGTCACGCGCGCGTAGACGGCGGGCAGCGTTGAGGTGTCGTCGCGCCGCTCCGCGATCCGGCGCTCAATCTCGGCCTGCGCATCGAACGAGGGGTCGTTCGCTCGGTAGGCCTCCAGGGTCTTTTTGAACCCCTCGATGTCGCGGTACTGGCCCTGGCCGGGTGTGTGGTCGTTCAGGGAGACCGCCTGGACCTCGCACCGGCGCATGGAGTCGAAGAGCGGCTCCATGCCTTCGGGCGTCCACACGTCCAGCCGGTGCAGCACCTGGTGATCCATGGAGGCGCCTGCGGCGGCGCTGCGGACCGTCTGACTGCGGTCAGCGGCCTCCTGGATCGTCCGCTCGCTGCGCGCCATGTTCGCGAACGTGATCGCGTGGAAGGAGGTGGTGACGCCGGCGGCCAGCGCGCGGCGCTCGTAGTTGTGCAGCGCGAAGGAGGGGGGGAGCGCCGCACGCGGGCGCGGGTTGATCTCGTTCTCCAGGCCGTCGTTGTGGGTATCGATCAGTCCGGGCATCAGGTACATGCCGTGGTCGGCGTCCAGGATGGTCGCGCCGTCCGGGACCGGGGTGGACTGGCAGGGGCCGAAGGCCGCGATCCGGCCGTCCTGCACGATGAGGTTGGCGTCCTCGAGGACGCGGTCGGCCAGGATGATGTTCGCGTGGGTGAAGGCAATGGTCATGGGCTGTTCCCTCAAGTGAGTGTGGGGCTAGACGAACTCGGCGGCGCCCGCCTCGATGTATCCGGGGATCTGCACGCTGCCGATCGGCCCGTGCTGGGTGACCAGGCCGTCCTCCAGCACGATCACGTTGTCGGCGAGCTGCTGGAGCATCTCGATGTCGTGGAAGATGCCGATCATCGCGGTGCCGTTCGCCTGCGCCCGGCGCACGATCTCCAGCACACGGGCGCGGTTCTCCGCGTCCAGCGCGGAGGTCGGCTCGTCCAGCAGCAGCAGCCGCGGCGGGTCGACCAGCGCCCTAGCCACGTTCACGCGCTGCTGCTCGCCGCCCGAGAACAACGAGGGGTAGGAAGACTGCAGTTCCGGCCCGATGCCGAGCATGCTCAGCGTCTCCGCAGCGCGGGCGCGGGCCTCGGCGGGGTCGCCACCGCGGTTCACGATCACGGACGCCACGACATCCAGCACGGGCACGCGGGGCGGCGCCTTCAAGAATTGCGAGACGTAGTGAATCTCCGTGCGGCGGAGGCGGATCATCGTCCGCTCCGGGGCGTGCAGCAGGTCCACGATCTCGCCGGAGGCGGAGCGGTAGTTCGCCGTCCCGTCATCCGCGAGGTAGGTGCGGTTCAGGCACTTGATGAGCGACGACTTGCCGGCGCCCGAAGGCCCGACGATGCCCAGGAACTCGCCCGGCGCCAGGTCGAAGGACACGCCGCGGAGTGGCGAGACCTGCTTCCCGTCCAGGATGTGGAGGGTGATCTGCTTGCGGATGTCACGGACGGAGAGCAGCGGTTCAGTCACGCGCTCGACCCCCTTCGGTTCGGCTAGTGGGTGACGCAGTTGACGAGCAACTGCGTGTACGGGTGCTGCGGGTCCTCGAGAATCTGGTCGGTGAGCCCGGCCTCCACCACGTGCCCGTCCTTCATGACGAGCGTCCGGTCCGCCAGCAAGCGGATGACGCCGAGGTCGTGCGAAACCACGATTGCAGTCATGCCGAGTCGGTGCTGGATGTCGCGCACCAGGTCCAGCACGCCCGCCTGCACGGAGACATCCAGGCCGGTGGTGAGCTCGTCCAGCAGCACCAGCGCCGGGTTGTTGGCAAGCGCCTTCGCGATCTGGACACGCTGCTGCATGCCGCCGGAGAAGAACGCCGGGAAGTCGTCCATGCGTTCCAGGGGGACCTCGGTCCGGCTCAGGTAGTCGCTCGCCTTGGCGCGGATGTCGGCGACCTCGCGCCACTCCGCGGCGAGCAGGCGCTCCGCGATGTTGCCGCCGGCCGTGACCATCAGGTTCAGGCCCTGACGCGGGTTCTGGTAGACCATCGACATATCGTGAGTGCGCAGGTGCCGGCGCTCGCGGCGGTCCGCCTCCCAGAGGTTGCGCGTGCCGCCGAGGAACGAGGACAGGTAGGCCTCACCCGAGGTCGGCATGACGTCCTGAAAGAGGCACTGGAGCACCGTGCTCTTGCCCGAGCCAGACTCGCCGACGATCCCCAACACCTCGCCCGGGTAGACGTCGAAGGTGACGTCCTCGCAGGCGACGATCAGGCCGCCCGAGGCGGACTGGTAGTGCTTCGTGAGCCCCCTGACCCGCAGGAGCGGCTGCTCTGCGGCGGTGTCCGGGGGACGGATGCCGGATTCGGTTAGCGCTTCCACTTGGTGTCGACCTCCTGCCCGGCGAGGACCTTGTCCGCGTAGTTGGTGTCGGACGCGGTCCAGCGCGAGCCGCCGTCCTCCGTGGGGGACTCCACGAGGTACGCGTTCGTCGCACCGGAGAGCGCGCATGCTTTGCCGTCGAAGTGCTCGGTGTCGAACGGGTAGTCGTCGAACTCGAGCGGCTCCACCTTCGTGAAGGGCGGCACCACGTAGATGCGCTTCTCGCGGCCGGCGCCGAACAGGAAGAGGCAGCGGGCGTTGTCCAGCTTCGGGATGTCCCAGCGCGGGATCGGGCTGGGAGCCATCACGAAGCGGCCGTTCACCATCACGGGGTAACCCGCGCCGGCGCTGACCTCACCGCGCCGCACGATGTCCTCGTACAGCGCGAGCCACATGCGGGAGTAGTCCATCTCCGCGTGCATGGAGCGGGCCGCGGCGACGGAGCGCTCCACGAGGCGCAGCGGTTCCGGGATCGGCACCTGCAGGATCAGCACCTGGCCCTCACGCATCACCTCTTCGGGGATGCGGTGGCGCGTCTGGATCAGCGTGGCGGCGGCCGTGTCCAGCGTCTCGGTGGCGCCGGTGGTCTTCGCGATCAGCCGGCGGAGGTTCACCGCGTTCACGGAGGCGTCATCACCCTGGTCGATGACCTTGATGACGTCGGAGCCACCGACGAGCGCGAGGGTCAGTTGCAGGCCGCCCGTGCCCCAGCCGCGCGCGATTGGCATCTCGCGCGAGCCGAACGGCACCTGGTGGCCGGGAATCGCGACGCCCTTCAGGATGGCGCGTCGGATCTCCCGCTTCGCCATGTCGTCCAGGAACGCGAAGGAGTAGCCGGCGAAGGCCGCGCCGCGGTCTTCGAGGAGCGTGCTGACGCTAGGCATTGGTACGAGCCGCCTTCACCAGTTCGCGGACCTTGCTGGTGCGGACCAGGGAGGCCTGGAAGTCCACGTAGTGCGGGAGCTTCAGGTGCTCCACGAACCCCATCGATTCGATGGCGTCGCAGTGGTAGAGCACGTACTCCTCGTCCTCGATGACGTTGCCGGACTTCACCTCCTTCTTCAGGGAGGCGTCGATGATGCTCATGGAGATCGCCTTGCGCTCGTTGCGCCCGATCACCATGCCGTAGCCCATCGTGTAGTCCGGCCGGTCCTTCGCCTTCGACGCCTGGCCGCCGACGATCTGGTAGCACTCCGTCACCGACACCCAGCCGATGTTGACGGCGCGGCCGGTCACGGGATGCGAGATCTTCACGGGCAGGTCGCCCTGGCGCAGTTCCGCGATGTAGCCGTGGTCGCCGCCGTAGCCGCGCATGCCGGCGTACGCGAGCGACAGCAGCGCGCCGGTCTCGGCACGGGCCAGGCCCTGCAGGCGCGCGGAGCGCGTCGCCGGGAAGCGCAGCGGCTCTCGGGTGACATCGAACGGTTCGATGTCCGCGGGGCGGTCGGGCGCCGCAGGCATCAGCTCCTGCGCGCGCAGCACATCGATCACCAGCGGGAACTCGTCGTCGTCCGGAGCGTCCGCCTGCGCGATCAGGCCGAGGGGCATCGGCTCGCCGCCGTCGAGCAAGGAGAAGTCCATGAGGCGCTGCGTGTAGTCGCGCGTGCGGCCCAGCACCTGTCCGCCCGGGATGTCGCGAAACGCGGAGGAGATGCGGCGCGTGATGCGCAGTTCGCGGCCGGATGAGGCCAGCGAGTAGCCCACGCGCGGGAGGGTGGTGCGGTAGGCCCGCAGCAGGAAGGCCGCCTCAATCGGGTCGCCCTCCGCCTGCTTCACGGCGAGCGCGCCCAGTTCGACGTCATAGACGCCGCCTTCGCCCATCACCTGGTCGGTGATGAGCTGGAGGTGATCCGCGACCTGCGAGACCTCCAGGATGTCGCCACCATCGGTCACCTGGTTGTGGATCAGGCGCTCAGCGTGCTCGATCGCGTCGAGCCCGCCGCGGACAGATGAGTAACCCATCAGGACACCTCCTGCGCGCCGGCCGGTGCGGCCGCCGTGCTGCGGGGCAGGGAGGCGAGGCGCCCCTGCGGATCGACAAGAATGAGGTCGATGCCGGTCGGGAACGGCCAGTTGCGCTCCGTGCGCGCCTTCACCACGGCCGTGTCCAGCCCGCCGACTCGCAGCGTGGTCTCGCCGTCCACGCCCGGGCCGGTCAGGGTGAGCGCCAGGTCACCCTCGCCGACCATGTCGCAGAGGACGACGACGGTGGCGGAGCGCTCCGGCTCCTCCAGCGGACCCTCGTACGCCGCCTCGACGGCGGCGAGAGCGTGGGCGGCGTCCGCGAAGACGTAGCCGGCCCGGTCGAGCGGGGCGGTGCGCGATCCGGTGCGGCGGAGGATGGTCTCCTCCGGCCCGTTGCTCGCGGTCACGTGGAACGTCACCTCGTGGTCGAGCAAGGACTGCGCGACGGCGATGGCGGCGGCCCAGGGGCCGTCCTCCGCGCGCGCCACGCTCACCTGCTCCACGGTGCCGGGCATCGACATCGCGGAGAGCATCGCGCGGAAGGTGCGCTGCTCCAGGTCTGCGGTCTGGGTGATCGGAGGGACAGAGGTCATGTCACGTCCTCGAATCGCACGCGGGTGGGGGCGATGACAGACCAACGGTCGGCCCACGCCTGGTCGGCGGCGACCTGCGCCTCCGCCAGGAACGCCTCGATGCGCGGGGACATCGGGTGCCCGGCCTCGATCGCCGCATCCACGACGGCGCCCGCGAGTGCGCGCTCCAGCGACTTGCCCATCACCATCGCGTAGCCGCGGTGCGCGCCCACGGCGACCTCCGCCTCGGAGACGGTGACTTCCGCGAAGTTGAAGGGCAGCCGCTCCAGCGGCTCTTCCACCCGCACCATCAGCAGGCCCACGGTGGGGCCGCGCGTGACTTCAACGTCCAACGTCTCCAGGACCTCGTCCGCGATCACGACCAGGCGTTCCGGGTCGGCGCAGGCGATCGCCTCGAAGCGTGCCTCTCGTTCCATGAATGCTCCCTGGGGAGGTGCGAGCGGCCGAGATGGGGCCGCCGGATCTCGTGTGCAGACACCGTATGGACGGGACGTTCCGAAGCGATTAGGGGCGGGTTAGGAGCAGTTCAAGAGCGCGAGATCGGATCATCCGGGTGCGTGGAATGACCACCGGCGCGGGGATGCGAAGAGGCCCGGCGGGGGGCGCCGGGCCTCTTCGGATCCGTTGGCGGCCGTTGCGGAGGGTGGCTCGCCGTTCGGGATGCAGATGAAGTTACTCCATGCTCTTGAGGTCCAGGTCAAGCAGCTTGGCGATGTCGCGGAGGGAGTTGAAGAAGTGGTCCAGGTGCTCCAGGCCCAGGTCTCCGGACGGGTCCTGGTACCAGTAGCGGGCCGTCTTCACCAGCTCAGCGTCATCCTTCATGGCTAGCAGGGCGTCCTTGACCGCGTCCTTGAAGGATTGCGGCAGTTCGGAGCGGATCGCGAACGGCGTGGACGGGATGGGGTCGGTCACGCCGAGGATCGCGATGTTGCCGTCCGGGCAGGCTTCAAAGGTGGAGCGGATTTCCGCCTCCGTGCGAGGCTGGGAGATCAGGCCGTCCGCCCAGAGGCACACCTGGATCTGGCCTTCCTTCGCGAGGCGCTGCAGGTTGCCCTCGTTGGTGCCGCCACCGGTCGTGGTGCCGTTGTAGACGGCCAGCGCAGCCGTCGGGTGGCTCCCGGCGAAGACGGTCTTCATCTCCTTGTCCGGGTCGATACCGCTCTTGATCAGCAGCGTCTTGGGCGCCAGGTGGCCGGACGTGGACGCCGGGTCAACGAATGCGTACGACTGGCCCCGCAGGTCGTCGATCGTTTCGATCCCGTTGCCCTTCTTCGTGATGATCACCGACTGGTAGAAGGGCTTGGCGTTCGGGTTGTATGTGCAGACCTCCACCGAGGAGGAGCACGGCGTGTAAATCCCGAGCGCCTCGGCGTCGGCTTCCTGCACCGCCAGGACGTACGAGAACGGGCCGACGACCATCGCGTCGACACGGTCTGCGCGCATCGCCTCGATCACCGCGCCGTACGAGGTGCCGGTGAAGGCCTCGATCTCGACGCCGAGCTCGGCCCTCAGGTAGTCAATGAACGGCTGCTGCCGTTCCAGGACAGCCTCGGCGTCGTCACCACCAAAGAAGCCGAGGACGAACTTCTTCGGCCAGCCGGCGCGGGGGTCTTCGGTCGCCGTGGCCGTGGCGGCCACCGCGGCCGAGCCACCGCCCACGGCCGGGGTGGCAGTCGTGGTCTCCTCGTCGGAGGCGCAAGCGGCCCCGAAGGCCAGGGTGGCGCCAGCGGCGAGGGCCAGGAGGGCGCCCTTCCAGCGATGCTTCATGCTGTGTTCTCCCATGTGAAACGAGACTCTTGATTCCCTCTGACCGTCACGGGACGCGCCCTGGGGAGGGCGGCCCGGGAGGTTGCGTTAGTTAGATCAGGCGGCTGCGCGCCCAGTCGCTGAAGCGGTCCACGACGGTGACCATGAGGACGATGAAGATCAGGGCGCCCAACAACTTGTCGTACTGGAACAGCGCCATGTACTTCGTGATGGTGAAGCCCACGCCACCGGCGCCGACGAGGCCGAGGATGGTGGCCGACCGCACGTTCGACTCGAAGAGCAGCAACGAGTAGGACGTGACCATGGGCATGGCCTGCGGGAGCACCGCATAGAAGATGGTCTGCACTCTGTTGGCGCCGGTCGCCTGGATCGCCTTCACCTGCTGCGGGTCGATCGCCTCGATCGACTCGGCGTAGACCTTGCCCATGAAGCCGATGGAGCCGATAGCGAGCGCCAGCACGCCGCCGAAGGGGCCGAGGCCGACTGCCGCGACGAACACCAGCGCGAAGATGATGTCCGGGATCGCGCGGTTCCAGTTCAGGAGCATGCGCGAGACCTGATAGATAACCGGGTGCGGCGCCACGTTTCGCGCGGCCAGGAGCGCGAAGGGGATGGAGAGAACGATCGCCAGGGTCGTGCCGATGATCGCCATCTGGATGGTTTCGACGATGGCGAAGATGATCGTCGGCATCGGGAAGGTGATGCTATCGATGCCCACACGCGGGATTGTGAAGAACACCAGGTCGATCGGCGGGGTCTTCAGGACCTCCTGCTGCGTCTCGAACGCAGGCGGGAACATCCGGGTGATGAAGTTCCAGATGTTCGGCAGGCCGCCGATGAGCGTGCCGGGGGACGCGTTCGTGCCCGCGACGCCCCAGAGGTAGACCAGCGCGAGCACGGCGGCCGTGCCGATCATGCCCCCGGTAACCTTCGGCCACATGCGGAGGAGGTCGGCGCGGTCGACCTCAGGCGTCGTCGTGAGTGGGCGGTTGGCGGTCGGAGTGGCTGCCATTAGACGTTCGTCTCCACGCGGCGCTCCGCCTGCCGGAGCAGGCGCTCGGCTTCTTCATCCATGTGAGTGGCGGCACGGGCGGCCTCCCGCAGGACGGTGCGCCCGTACACCTTCGGGGCCCGGTCGAAGCGGTAGGTGCGGTTCAGGACCTCGTCTGTCAGGCCGTCCGCCGGGCCGTCGTAGACCACCGTGCCCTGTGCGATGCCGACGATGCGGTCGCAGAACTGCGTCGCGAGCTCCACATCGTGGATGTTGATCAACGTGGCCACGCCGGTCTCGCGGGCGACGCGCACCAGGTCCGCCATCACCTGCTCCGCCAGTTCGGGGTCCAGGCTGGCGACCGGCTCATCCGCGAGGATGAGCGAGGGCTGCTGGGCGATCGCCCGGGCGATCCCGACCCGCTGCTTCTCGCCGCCCGACAGCCGGTCGGCGCGGAAGTGCGCACGATGGAGCATGTTCACCCGCTCCAACGCTTCGACCGCGATCTCCCGGTCTTCCTTCGTGAAGTGGAACGCCCACGTCGCCTGGCTCTGGTTCCGGCCGAGGCGGCCCGCCAGGACGTTGTTCATCACCGAGATGCGCTCGATGAGGTTGTATTCCTGCCAGATGAAGCCGATGCGGGACTGCAGCGCTCGGATTTCCGTGCCGCCCGCGGTCATCAGGTCGACGCCGTCGACCTCCAGCGTGCCGGACGCGGCGCGCTCCAGGCCGTTGATGCACCGCAGGAGGGTGGACTTCCCGGCGCCGGAGCGCCCGATGATCGCTACCACCTCGCCCTGGTTCAGCGAGAAATCCACGGACTTCAGCGCCTGGTAGCCATTCGGATAGACGTGGCTCAGATTCCGGATCTTCAGCATGGGCTGTGCCTCTCGTCGCCACCCGGCGGGCATGCGCGACTCGTGCTTGCTTGAGCGGGGAGGGGCGCGATCCGACGCCGGCCGCACCCGACGTGTTGAAGATGGCACGGCGTCGCCGCCGCCAGATCAACGGGAGGTCAGGGCCACGGCAAAGGCTGGTTAAGGAACGACGCTGCGGATTCCCGCGCCGTTAAGGACACCGCCGATGCGTGCCGGGATGCTCAGCCGATGGGACAGGTCAGCCTCCGAGAAACCGGGATCGTGGTGGCGGTGCTGTGTGTTGCCATGCTCGCCACCGTCCTGGTGTTGTCCCGGGACGGTGCACCGCCGACGGCATGGCGCCTGGACCTGGGCAGTCCGGTGACGGCCGGGCTGACGATGCACGGGGACGCCATCCTCGTCGGCACTGAGGCCGGCGAACTGCTCTCGGTCGATCGCCTCGGTGGCGCCGTGATGTGGCGTGCGACCCTGAAGGCCGTCCCGCGCGGCGAGATCCGTGTCGATCAGGATCGTGCATACGTCCGCTCGGACGACGGCGCGCTCTCCGCGTTCGACCAACGGACCGGAGCACCGGTCTGGTCCACCGGGCCGGGACGGCTGAACACCGCACCGCTCTTGCTGGACGGGCTGGTGGTCCTGACCACGCGCGACGGCGAAGTGGTCGCCTTCGAGGCGGCGACCGGGGATGAGCGCTGGCGCATGGCACTGCCCGCGCTGGTGCAGGCGGACCTGGCCGACCTGGACGGCCTGCTCGTGGCCGGGGACATCGGCGGACGAATGATCACGCTGGAGCCCCGCACCGGCGCGATCCTTGAGCAAACGTCGTTCGGCGGTGACTTCGTGGGGCCGGTCCTGGAGTCAGGCGGCACGGTGTTCGCGGGGCCGCGGTCGGGGCTCGTCGCACTCGATCCTGGTGGGCGTGAACTGTGGAAGGTGCAGACGGGGGAGCCCACGCGGCTTCCGCTGGTGCTGACCGGCGGCATCTTGCTGGCAGACGCCAGCCCCGACCTGGTCGCCGTGGATGTCGAGATAGGCGCGGTGCGGTGGCGGTACACCGCGCGGGCGCTGGTCGTCTCGTTCGGCGCCGGTGGGTCGCTCGTGCTCGCGGGCGTCCACACGGGCGACGTGCACGGCGTCGACCTCGCCACGGGCGAGCGGCTCTGGCGCTTTCGCACGAACGCCCCGGTGTTCGCGACGCCACAGGTCGATGTGGGGGCGGGCCGAGCCTACTTCGGTGGCCGGGACGGCACGCTGTACGCGATTCGCCTGGACGAGCGGTAACGGGCGGCTAACGCGGTGCAGTCACGATCACTGTCGGGCGGTAGGCACAGCATTGGCTGCCTGGGAGACAGTCGGCCATCCTTAACCGTGCTCTAACCGGGGGCCCCTTCACTCAGATCGATGCAACTCGATCGAGGTGGAGTGTGCCAGTGGCTGATGTGATGGTGGTCGAGGACGACACCGCGATCCGAGAAGTGGTCTCGTACCAGTTGACCCGCGCTGGGCACCGCGTCGATGCGGTCGGCGATGGTGTGGCGGCCCTGGAGCACTTTCGCGCGTCCAATCCTGACCTGATCATCCTCGACCTGATGCTGCCCGGACTCCCCGGGCTCGACTTCCTGCGGATCGTGCGGGACGAGGCATCCGTCCCGGTCATCGTGATCAGCGCGCGCGACTCAGAGCCGGACCGCATCACTGGCTTTGACCTGGGCGCAGACGACTACATGACGAAGCCGTTCTCGGTGCGTGAGTTGATGGCCCGCGTGCAAGTCGCACTCCGACGCGGCGCGACCGCACCCGTCGCGTCCGCATCTGCTCGTCCCTCGCGCTCCGCGGAGCGCGCCGGCTCGATCGAGATCGACACGGAGCGTCACGAAGTCCTGAAGGACGGCGCGCCGGTGACGCTCGCGCCGAAGGAGTTCGAGCTCCTCGCTTACCTCGTGCGGCACCCAAACCAGGTGTGCACCCGCGACCAGATCCTGGAATCGGTGTGGGGCTACAACTACGAAGGAGAGACGCGCACGGTGGACGTCCACATGCACTGGCTCCGCCAGAAGCTGGAGGACGAACCATCGCGCCCGGCTCATCTGATCACCGTCCGCCACTACGGCTATAAGTTCGTGCCCGGCGAAGCCGCCCAGCGAAGCGACGACCAGCACGCGCTGCACGGGCGGCAGGCCACTCGCTGAGGCGTACTCGTCAGGCGGCCTGGCCAGAGCCGACAGGAGGCCCCGGCAGCGCCGGGGCCTCCTCGTGGGTCGCGAAGCTTCCCGCGGGCTGCGTCCCTACTTGATCCGCAGCCACCCGAAGAAGAGCTGCATCGGGCCGGAACGCGCGGCGTTGATCGCCCGCTCGTTCTGCGTGGTCGCGAACTGCGTCGAGACACTCATCGCCGCGTACCGGGCCGCAGCCCGGTGCATCTGCAACCTGAGCGCCGCGCGAGGATTCTCTCGCGGGGCCAGGGTGCTCTGCTCCCGGCTCAGGGTGACCGACCGGCGCTCCCGGATCTGTTGCAGGCCGGGCGGGAGGCCGAAGTTGTCCGTCAGTCGGTCGGCGAGGCCCGCCGGTAGGACGCCTTCCTCCGGGCCGGCGAGGCCCGGCGGCGGGCCCCCATCCACCTTGCGTGCGAGCCCCGGCGGCATCCACGTCACCACGCTCATGCCCGGCGGCACGGTTGTCGAGGTGTTCCCGGCGTTGCCGTTGCCGGCGTTGCCGTTGCCGGCGTTGCTGTTCGCGGTGTTGCCGCTGCCGCTGTTGCCGCTGCCGGAGTTCCCGGCGGCGTTCCCGTTGCCGGAGTTCCCGGTGTCCCCGGTGGAGGCACTGGTGCTGTCGTTGTCCCCGGTCGACGCGTTCCCGCCGGCATCTTCGATGACCGCAGTCGGGTTCTCAGGCCCCGCGCCGTCCTGACCAGCGCTGTCAGTGCCGGCGTTCCCGGTGGCCGCGTCAACGCCAGGCGAGCCCGCCGGCGGCGCCGCCGGTTCAGCGGGTGCCGGACTGTTGGCGGCGGGCCACCCGGCCTTCGGTGCCTTCGGCTCAGGGGCAACCGGCGCGTGGTGGTTGAGGTGCCGAGCCTGCCACTTCACGGGTTTTGTCGAGGGCGTCTCCCCCGGTGCTGTCGGTGCCGCGGACGGCTTCCCCGGATGGCCCTTGCGGCTTCGCTTCGCCGCGAAGGACGAAGCGTTCTCCCGTGCCGGGCTGGTATGACTATGAGACAACGGACTTGCTGACCGCGGCATGGCGGATCCCCTCCCACTAAGCCGGTTCTCCATAGTTATCGGACGCATCAGTCCTTTCTGAAGGGCACTCGAAGAATTCCCCCGATGTCGAAACGGCGCGATCTGCCGATAGGCGTGGGATCGCCGGCGGGGGAGGCCGCCCGGGCCGGGGCAGGCTCGCGCGCTCGGGGGGAGGGTTCGGTGCGAGGCGGGGCGGGTGCCGGCCCGTGCCCGCCGAATCAGCGGGCGGGGGCCCGCGTGATCCAGACGCGGGAGGCGGGCTGGAGGCCCATCACCGCTTCACGCCCGCCAACGGCCACCGTCACCGTCCCGCGCGCCGGCGCGAGTTCCACGACCGTGCAATTCACGCCCGCTCGGATCCCGGTCTCCTGGAAGAACTGAAGGAGGTCTTGTGATTCCTCAAACACGCGGTCGATAGTCACGGTGGTCCCGGCCGCCACGTCCATGAGCGTCTCGGAGGGGAGGGGTTCGCAGGGCGCGTTCCCGGGGATGGGATATCCGAACGGGGAATGCGTAGGGCGGCCCAGGAATGACTGGATCAGGGGTTCGGTCACCGCGGAGATCGCGTGTTCCAGCAGGTGCGCCTCCTCGTACGCGCGCCACCACTCCAGCCCCAGCACGTTCACCAGCAGGCACTCCGCCAGCCGGTGCCGCCTGATCATGCTCTCCGCCCTGGTGGTGCCGGTGGGGGTGAGAGAGATGCGCTTTCCCGCGCCAACCATGATCAGCCCGTCGCGCACCAGCCGCCCGAGTGTCGAGGAGATCGTGGGATTCGTGACGCCGAGGCGCTCGGCGACGCGCACCGCGATCACCTCTTCGGCCTCGTCGTGTCCCATTCGGTAGATCGTGGTCAGCGCATCGTCGGTCGCGACGCGGGTCATCTGCTGTGGCATGGGGCCTCCGGGGGCTCAGCGGGCAGGCGTCGAGCGGTTCAGCCCGGGCACCGCCAGGCGGAGGGCGAGGTGCACCGGCGACTGGCCAACGGGCGCCACCGTGACCGTCACCTCCACGTTGTCCTGCTCAAGGCTCGGGAGCAGGAGCGGCACGGTGAAGCCGGTGACCCCGGGCGCGGGCACCGGCAGCGGCACGCCGACCTCGAGTCCCTCTCCCGTCACCTGCACCTCGCAGGCGACGGCAGGCGTGACCTGGACATAAAGCGGCGTGTGCTGGTGGGGGACCAGCACACGGTCGGCCAACTGTGCGGTCACGCGTCGTCCGCCCTGCACCACCTCTGCACCGGCGCAGGCGGACAGGTCCACCTCCGCGCCGAACGCCTCGCGAAGGACCCCGAGGGGCGACGGTCGGTCCCGGTAGTGACGGTAGAAATACTTGCGCAGCACGTGGCCGGACGCCGACAGCGCATAAGCGCCCGGGTAGGGGATGCCGTAGACATCCTCGTCCGGGCGGACGAGGTCGTTGAGGATCCCCAGGCGTCGGATTAGGTGTGACCCCTCGTCCGAGAGCAGGGGATAGGTGATGCCGTGTTCCCCGGCGAACTCGGCGAGCGTCGGCACGGAGTCGTAGGACACGGCGAACAGCGCGACCCCGGCCGCCTCGAAGGCGGGCAGATGCTGCTGGAGGTGTAGCAACTGCGTGCGGCAGAACGCGCACCAGCGCGCGGAGCGGTGGAACACCACCAGAGCCTGCCTGCCACCCGCGGCATCGGGCAGATGTACGGGCTCACCGTGCTGGTCATGTAGCGCCGCGGCGGGGAACGCCTCGCCGATGCCCGGGCCGGTCGGGAACGCGCCTGCGGTGGGGTAACGCCGCGCTGCCGGGATGGCCGCCGCGCCGTCCTCGGGTGCCGTCATGCCGCTCGCCCCTGCTTCCCAGGCCGGACATCCGGCTGGCCCGTAGCCGCCGCGCAGGCCACTTGCATCCTACGGCGCTGTCCCAGCCTCGCGGGTCCGCAGATCGTCCCCCTCAACAGGGGACCAACGTCCCTCACGCCTGCGCCGGCTACCTATGAGTATCACAGTGAACGTTAAGCAAGTCACTTAGTGACGTAATGGTGTTGTGACGACGACGTGATCGACTCGGCTTGGCCTGAACGGCCGGCATTCAAACGGGAGGACTGGATTCATGAAACGAGCAATGTGGCGGGGTGCCCTGGTGACGCTGGCGGTGGTGCTGGGCGTCGGCGCGACCGCGTGTAGCGGTGGCGATGACGAAGCCGCCTCGACGGCGACTGCGGCCGCGACCGCAGCGGCGACCTCGGCAGGCGGCGGGGGCGGGGCAGCGCCAGCCGAAGGTGAAGAGATCGAGATCATCATGACCGACAACGTCTTCACGCCCGCCAACCTGACCATCCCGGTCAACACCACCGTGAAGATCACCGTCAAGAACGAGGGTTCGGCGATCCACAACATGCACATCCTCTCCAGTGAGACGGAGGGCAAGGACTTCGCCAGTAACCCGTTGGTGAACCCCGGGGGCGAGGACGACTTCGAGGTCACGTTCACCAAGACCGGCGTTGTGAACTTCCAGTGCGATTTCCACCTGCCAGACATGGTGGGGACCATCACCGTCCAGTAACCGCACGTTCAGGCCGCGCCGGGCCCGAGCCGGCGCGGCCTCATCACCGGCGCGTGGGTGCCGGAGGAGAAGGGGGAAGCCATGGCATTGACCAGGCGTGAGTTCATCAGCGGGACAGCCGCAGGTGCTGCCGGCCTCGTCGTTGGTGGCGTGGTGGGCAACATCATCGGTGGTGGAGGCGATGGGGAGACCGCGGGCGGTGGCGCCGTCACCGGCGTCTCATCCGACATCACCGCCATCGCGGAGGCGCGTGGCCTGGAGCCAGGCGACATCGCGAAGGCGGTCAAGACGTTCGTGCCCGGCGGCCGGCCGGAGCTCGACGAGTTCTATGTGTTCTCGTCCGGTGGCCACTCCGGCCAGTTGATGGTCATGGGCGTCCCGTCCATGCGCATCCTGAAGATCATCGGTGTCTTCACCCCGGAGTCCTGGCAGGGCTGGGGCTACGGCTCGGAGTCCGACGCGGTCTTCAA
>JAUXUW010000295.1 GCA_030684635.1 Dehalococcoidia bacterium | reverse complement strand
ACGCCACGAGCAGGAGCAGCATCGGCGCCACCGTCAGCATCGTGCCGACGCCCACCCTCGTGGCGACCGCGCCGAGCACGATGAGTTGCGGCATCGCGAGCGCGTCCTTCAGCGTCCCCAGCAGCGCGAACACCCGCCCGTGGATCGGCACCGGGACGTACTTGCCGATGTAGGTCTGCGTGGCCGCCGCCGCCAGTGTCATCCCCAGCCCGGCGACCACTGACAGCGCGCCGGCCATCTCCACCAGGGGTGGCACGCGGGGCACATCGAACACCAGTACCCAGCGGAAGAGGCCCAGCGACCAGCCGATCTGCCCGATCATCGACAATGCGATCGAGACGGCCGTGAAGCCGAACACGGCGACTGCACGCTCCCCGAACCACCGGATCGCCAGCGGCGCGAGCAGCAGTCCGCCCACCACCCCGACCGAGGCAGGCGCGAACACGTAGAAGGCGTTCGCCGGGTCCACGTACAGGACCTCCTTCACGTACAACGGGCCCAGCGTCCCCAGCACCACGCCGATGGCGCTGGCCATCGCCGCGAGCATGAGCATCCAGAACGCGCCCGGCTCGTGCAGGAGCCACATGCCGGCCTCGCGGAACCCGAAGAGGCGGAACGGCGCCCGCTCCGCGCCGGCGTGTTCGGAGGCGTGGTCCGGGCGGAACTTCACCACCCGAAACGCGGAGAAAATGAACAGCAACCCGGCCATGGTGGTGACCGGCGTCAGTCCCCAGAACCGCACGACGAGAGGCGCGAGGAGCGCCTTCCCCACGACCTCGCCCGCGGAAGACGCCAGCGACAGGAAGGAGTTGGCTGACGCGAGTTCCGCGCGGGTCGCCACCAGCGGCGCGGCGGAGGCCTCTGCGGGCTGGGACACCTGGTGCAGGACGCGGACCAGGAAGATCACGACCATCATGTCGACGAACTCGGTGCCGTTGGTCAGCGGCACGATCAGCGTCAGCAACCCCATCGCCAGGTACGCGCCGACGAGCGCAACCCGCTTCGGGACCGCATCCGCCACCGCCCCACCGAACGGCCCCAGGAGCACACCGGGCAGCAGGAACGCGACCGAGATGATCGCGGCGTGCATGGTGGTGCCGCCACCTCGAGCGCTGGCGATCAGGGCGGCAAAGAACAGAGCCTGCAATGCCAGGTCGCTCAGGAAGCGGGAGGCGAGCAGCGCCTGAAAGTCCAGGTTCCGCGCCACTGACTGCGGCGGCACGGCGAACCAGAGGATCCGGAAGAGGCGGTCCTGCCCCCTCGATACCACGTGGTCCACCCGCCGGTACGCGCCGCCCAGCGGGCCTCGACGGCTCCTGTCCGCGTCTGGTTTCCACGTCATAACGACCATGCTACCGCGGGCTCGTGAACGGAGTATTCGGAGGCCCGCGCCACTGCGCCGAACGGCCGGGCGCGACCCGCGTTATAGGGGGTGAGCATGGTGGACCAAGGCCCGGGGCGGACGGAGGAATGATGAGACGCAGTCTGACCCGAGTTGCGATCCCCCGCCTCGGCGCGCAATCGCTCGCGTTGACGGTCGTACCTGGCTTCGTGGGTACCGCACACGGCAGCGCACTGGCTGGGACGCCGGCGCAGGCTGCGGGCGGTGTCTGATCGCGGTGGTCGCGGTGTCGGTCGACGCGCGACCGCCTCGACGCCGACACTGGGATCAGACTCCCGAACGTGGGGTCGAACGAGGCAAGGGCGTGACTCGTTGGATCAAGTGGATGCGCGGCACGATCCCGCCCCTGGCGGGACAGACCTGGAGGCGGACGCCGTCCGCCGCCTGGTCGACCGCGCCAAGGGAGGCGACGCCGAGGCGTTCGGAGGGCTGTACGACCGGTTCCAGCCGGAGATCGTCCGCTATCTCACCCATCGCACCCGCGACGCGGATGCGGCGGAGGATCTAGCCCAGCAGGTGTTCCTGAAAGCCTGGCAGGCCATCCCGAGATACGAGGATCGGGGAGTTCCGTTCAAGGCCTGGCTGTATCGGATGGCACACAACCAGATGGTCGACCACTTCCGCGGCAGGCGTCCCACCTCCGACCTGGAGGGCCTGGACCTGCCGGTCGACTCGGAAGCGGAAACCCTGCTCCTCGAAGGCGAGATGCAGGAGGCGCTGAAAGGCGCGTTAGAGCGGCTGACAGAAGATCACCGGCAGGTGCTGGTGCTGAGGTTCTTGATGGAGAAATCGGCGCGTGAGATCGGGGAGGTTATGGGGCGCAAGGAGGTGACCATCCGTGGTCTCCAGATGCGGGCGCTTCAGGCACTCCGGCGCGAGATCGAGTCGATGGGAGGGCTGCCATGACCGAGCATATCGCCCTCGCGGAGATCGTTGACCGCTGCGTGGATGACATCACCGCGCACCGAGCATCCGTAGAGGACTGCCTGGCGCGCTGGCCGGAGCACCGCGCCGAGCTGGAACCGCTGCTCCGCGCCGTCACCGCCCTGGCTTCCCTGCCGGCGATCCCGGAGGCCGCCGCCGTGCCTGAGCGCCGGACCGCGTTCATGGCCCAGTTGGCGCTCACCCCGCAGGAGCGGCCACGCCGCCGGCTGCCCCGTCTCAACCTGCCGTCGCTCGGCCTCGGGGCGATCTCCATGCGCCTGGCGACGGTCGCTGCGCCCGCGGCAGCCATCGCCGCCTTCGCGCTCGTGCTGGTGCTCGCACGCGGCGGCACCCCGGCCGCCGCCGCCGCCACGCTCACGGTCTTCGCCGGCGGCGTGGAGCAGCAGGTGCTGGGCGAGTGGTACGCGGCCGAGGATGGGATGACGCTGGCTGAAGGCGTCCGGCTCCGCACGGGCGTGGACGGCCGCGCGCTGATGACCTTCCCGGACGGCTCCACGACCACGCTGGCGCCCGGCACCGAACTCGCGCTGACGCGCCTCCGGGCGAACGGCACGCGCGGCATCACCATCGAACAGTTGACCGGCCGCCTCTGGCATGACGTGGTGAACGAACCAGACGCGCCCGCCTCGTATGTCGTCCGCACCCCGGACGCCGTCGTGGAGGCCCGCGGCACGGTGTTCCAGACGGTGATCGAAGCGTCCCTCGGCGAGACGGCCGTGACCACCATCCAGGGCCTCGTGGACGTCGTTACCACTACGGAACGGCTCACGGTCGCAGCCGGCGAGGTGGCGCGGGCCGGGGCGCAGCGCCCCGCCGAGGTGCGCGCAGCGGATGTCGCCGGCACCCTGCTCGTCAACGCCTCCGTCTCCGCGGCGCTCCTCGCCCCGGACGGCGCGGCCACCGGATCGCGCTCGGACGGCGTGGTCGTCCGTCAGATCCCGGGCGTCGGGACCTCCGAGACCAGTCGCGGGCAGGCGTTCTCCTTCGGCGACGCCCCGGAGGGCGTCTACACGCTGTGGCTCACCCCCACCGGTGGCACCACCGACTCCGAGACACCGTCCGAAGTCATCCTGCAGACGCCTGCAGGCGACGTCCACATCCCGCTGGCTGCCGCCACGGGCGTCGCCTCCAGCCTGCGCGTCGCCGTGGAGGTCACGGACGGCCGCACCGTCATCCGCCCGCTGGACAACGCCCCGGCACAGGCCGAAGCAACGCCGGAGGTGCGCGTCGTCGACACGGAGCGCAGCCGGAATGACCAGGACCGGCGCCGCACCGAGGCGACGCCCACGACGACCGCAACCGCCACGCCCACCGCAACCCCGACGGCCACCCCGGACGACCGCGACGGCCGTGACGAGGACCGGCGTGACGACGACCGGCGCGGCGGGCGCAACCGCGACGACACGCCGACGCCGACCGCGACGGTGACCGCGACGCCAACACCGGTTGCGACGCCGACGTTCGAGGTCCCGGAGCGTCCTCGCGACTTTCAGCGCGCGCTTGAGCGCGCGATCCAGCGCAACGACGAGGTGGCGCTGCGCGCGTTGCTGTCGGCGGTCGCGGTGGCCGAGGACCGGGATGCGCGCGAACTCGCGGCCATCGTCAGCGACCTCGGGCGGCGCGGAGCGGGGCGCGCTGCGATCCGCGAAGCGCTAACGGACGGGTCGCTCCCGGGCGTCCGCGAGCGCCTGCAGGAGATCGCGGACGAGATGCCTCGCGGCAACGCGCGGGAGCGACTGCGTGATCTCCTGGACGTCCCCGAGGGTCGCGGCGACGACGAGCGGGACCGTGAGCGGGACGACCGCCGCGGGGACCTCCCGACGTTCCTCCCCGGGGGCTGGCTGATCGGCGTCAGCCGCTAGGTCTCGCTCTGCCCACGCGCGAGGGCGGAGGCATCCTCCGCCTGCAGGAACAGCCGGCGCGCCGGGTAGTTGATGACAATCCCGTCCTGCTGGAAGCGGGCGTGGATGCGCCGGATCATCTCGTGGCGCAGGACGAACGAGTCGCCCCAGGTGACGGCGCGCATCTTGAGCATGATGTCCACGTTCGACTCGCCGAAGCCGGTGAACCGCACGATCAGCTCGGCATCCTTCGCCGCGAGCTCGTGCTCGTCGCGGAGGGCCGTCAGCTCCTCGATGCACACGGCCTCGACCCGCGCCAGGTCTGACTCGTACGCCACGCCCACCAGCACGCGCGCGTCGGACTGGGTGTCTGACGCGCTGTAGTTCGTCATCGTGGAGTCGGCGAGTTTTGAGTTCGGCACCAGCACCACGTTGTTGTCGAAGCTGCGGAGGCGCGTCGCGCGCCAGCCGACGTCCTCCACCGTCCCCACCGGTCCGCCCTCGATCTCGATAAGGTCGCCAACCCGGACGGAGGCGTCCGAGAGCATGTACGAAGAAGCGAACACGTTCGCCAGCAACGGCTGCAGGGCCAGGGCGACAGCGATCCCGCCGATGCCGAGGCCCGCGAGCAGCGGGCTGATCTGCACGCCGAGCGCATCCAGCACCACCAGGCCGCCGGTCAGCAACACGGCGATGTTCACCGCGCGGCGCACCAGCGGAAGGGAGCGGATGTTGAGCCGCGTGCCCAGCCGCTGGCTCGGACTCGTCGAGTACCAGGTCAGCAGCGCGGACAGCGTCCGCTGGACCCCCAGCACGACCACCAGCAGCGTCGCCGCCACCCAGACGCGACGCGCCTCGTCCAGCCGTCCATCGAGGAATGACAGCGTCCGCACAGCGATCGCGCCTGCCTGCAGCACCACCAGCGCCACGAGCGGCGGGCGCAGCGCCCGCACGATCGAGTCGTCCAGGGACAACTCGGACGAGTGCGTCAGTGCATGCACCAGCGCCCGGACGAGCGCAGCCAGCAACCACGCCAGCGCGATGCCGCCCGCGAAGATCGCGGCAGCCACACCGACCTCGGCCCATTCGGCGGTCGTCAATCCGGCGACGTCATCCATTGCCCCATCCTACCGGCCGGTGTCGAACCGAGGCACCGGGGGCGGCGTGCGGTTTTGGCCTTGTCGGTATAATCGACTCATGTTTGCAACTATTGGTCACACCTTCGAACTCATGCGCGCGTCGTGGCGGGTCCTCATGAAGGATCGGGAACTGATCCTGTTCCCGATCATGAGTGCGGTCGTCGTAGTGCTACTGGTCGGCGCGTTCATGGGCCTCGCTGCCTCCACCGGGACACTGGACCGCGTCCAGACCGCCTCCGAAACGGGCTCCGCTGAAGGCGCGACGGTGACCGACGCCGTGCTTGGCTTCGGGATGCTGTTCGTGGTGACCTTCATCGTGCTGTTCTTCAATACCGCCCTGATCGCCTCCGCCATGCTCCGCCTGCGCGGCGGCGACCCGACCGTGGGCTACGGCCTTCGGGCCGCCTCCTCTCATGTGGCGGCGTTGCTGGTGTGGGCGCTGATTTCCGCGACGGTGGGGATGATCCTCCAGGCCCTCCGCAACCGGACGGACAACTTCATCGGCCGCATCGCCATCGGCATGGTCGGCGGCGTGTGGGCGTACATGACGTTCTTCGTGGTCCCCGTGATCGTGGCCCAGGACGCCGGCCCGATCGAGGCGATCAAGCGCTCCAGCAGCCTCTTCCGCGAGACGTGGGGCCGGCAGGTCGCCTCCTCCTTCGGGTTCGGCCTCGTGTACATCGGCGCGGCGCTGATCGCGATCCTGCCGGCGGCGCTGCTCTTCGCCATCTCGCCGGTGCTCGGCGTCATGCTGGGCGCGCTGACGCTGGCCGTGGCCCTCGGCGCAGTCGCTGCGCTCGAAGGCATCTTCAAAGCCGCGCTCTACGACTTCGCGACCGGTGCCTCGCCGGAAGGTTTCGACACGACCACCCTCCGCTCTGCGTACCGCGCGCTGTAGCGCGCGGGCGCAGCGGAAGGCGTCGCCATGTCTGACCACGACCACGAGATGAGCGAACTCGAGGAGTTTCGCGCAGCGAAGGACATCTTCTTCCGCGACGACCCCCAGTCACCGCTTCTCTCCTCCGCCCGTCGCGAGTTCACCGGCCTCGCGTACTACCCGCCTCAGCCGCTGCTCTCGTTCGTCGTGATCCCCGAGGTGTTCGAGGAACCCGAGACGCTCGATATGCAGACCTCGGACGGCGAGGTACGCGAGTACCAGCGGTGGGCGGCGCTGCACTTCCTGGTGGAGATGACGGCCCAGACCCTGACGCTCTACCGCGACCCCGAGATGGGCCACCTGTTCCTGCCGTTCCGGGACACCACCTCTGGGACGGAGACGTACGGCGCCGGGCGCTACCTCGATGTGCCGGAGACCGAAGATGGCCGGCTGCTGCTGGACTTCAACTACGCCTACCACCCGTACTGCGCCTACAACGAGAACTACTCCTGCCCGATCCCGCCGCCCGAGAACCGGCTTCCCGTCGCGATCTGCGCCGGCGAACGGTTGCCCGAGGGCGCGCCCGCGCACTGATCACGGACTCCCCGTACGCCTCCGCTATCCTCGAACGCCATGAGTCAGCGGGAGCGCCGCATGTCGCCTGACCCGGAGTTCACCCCGTTCATGGAGGCGAACCGCGCCCGCTGGGACGAGTCTGTCCCGATCCACGTCGCCTCGGAGGGCTACGACCTGGAGGGCTTCCTGCGCGGCGAGAAGTCGCTCTACCCGCTGGAGATCGAGGAGGTCGGCGATGTCGTCGGGAAGAGCCTCCTCCACCTCCAGTGTCACTTCGGGATGGACACGCTGAACTGGGCACGCCTCGGCGCGCGCGTGACCGGGCTGGACTACTCCGAGCCCGCCGTGGAGGCGGCCCGCGACCTGGCGGCGCGCATCGGGGTCACGGACGCGCGCTTCGTGCAGTCAAATGTCTACGACGCGCGTGAGGCGCTGTCGGAGCAGTTCGATGTGGTCTACACCGGCATCGGCGCGCTCAACTGGCTGCCTGACATCCGCGGCTGGGCGCGCGTCGCGGCCGGCTTCGTGCGGACAGGTGGCTTCCTGTATCTCTACGAGGCGCACCCGATGCTCTCGGCGCTGGACGACGAGCAGCCGGACGGGCAACTCATGGTCCGATACCCGTACTTCGAGGTGCCCGCGCCAGTCGCGTACGAAACCGCCAGCACGTATGTCGACGGCCCGCCGCTGAAGAACCAGCAAGGCTACGAGTGGAACCACGGGCTGGGTGAGGTGGTGACGAGCCTGATCGAGGCCGGTCTGCGCATCGAGTTCCTCCACGAGCATCGCGAGGTCGCGTGGCAGGGGCTGCCGTGGATGATTGCGGAAAACGCCGTGCCTTCCGGCTCCATGCACCGCCGCCGCGAGCACTGGCGGCTGCCGGAGGCGCAGCGCGACCTGGTGCCGCTGATGTACTCGCTCAAGGCGTCGAAGCCGGAGGCCCGCGCGTGAACCATCCGCCCGTGCGTGCGGTCATCTTCGACTGGGGCGGGACGCTCTCCGACTGGGCGCTCGTTGAGTTCGACGAGATCTGGCGGATGGCCGCCGAGCAACTCGCGCCGCACCTCGGCGAACCGGCCGAGGCGCTGCGTCGCCGCCTGTCACAGGTAGAGACGGACGCCTGGGCGGCCACCGCCTCCGACCACGCCTCGTTCACTTTCCTGGACCTGGTGCGGCGGGCCTCCGACGCCCTCGGGGCGGACGTCGCGGACGCGCTGCTGGAGGAGGCGACCGAGCACTACCTGGACGCGTGGCTCCCGCACATCGTGCACGACCCGGAGGCGGCGGAGACGCTGGCCGCCCTCCGTGGCCGCGGCCTGCGCATCGGGTTGCTCTCCAACACGCACTGGCCGGCCGAGTTCCATGAGCGGATGCTGGAGCGCGACGGCCTGGCGCACCTGATCGACGCCCGGCTCTACACGAGCGAGATGCCGTTCATGAAACCGCACCCGGACGCTTTCCGGGCCGCCCTCGCGGGCGTCGGGATCGAGGACGCGCGGGAGGCGGTATTCGTCGGCGACCGGCTCTTCGACGACGTGTACGGGGCGCAGTCGGTCGGGATGCGCGCGGTCCACCGCCCCAACGTCAGCGTCCCCTCGCACGAGGCGCGCCCGGACGCCGTGATCCAGCGCCTGTCCGAGCTGCCCGCGATCATCGACCGCTGGCGCTGAGCACCGCCCGTTCTGCCTCACCCCTGCGCGAGTCCCGACCTCGCGTCGATGATTCGGGAACAGGTGGGAGGCACGGATGCCGCTCGGGGTCATTGTCGCGCTCGTGATCGTCGCGTTCGTCGGGTTGCTGGCCGTCCAGGACCTGACGCAGCGCCGCCATGCCGTCCGGCGGGTCTACCCCGTGATCGGGCGGCTGCGGTACCTGGTCGAGAAGATCGGGCCGGAGCTCCGCCAGTACATCGTCACGAGTGACCTGGAGGAGCGCCCGTTCAACCGGGCACAGCGCGCGTGGGTGTATCAGACGGCCAAGGGCGTCAACAGCGCCGTCGGCTTCGGCACGCAGCAGGACGTCGATCGGCCCGGCCAGTTCCACTTCCTCCCCTCCCCCTTCCCGACGCTCCACGACGAGGCGCCCGAGGATCCCCGGCCGCATGTCATCGGCGCAAACCGCCCTCGGCCCTTCCAGGTCCGCTCGCGCGTGAACATCGCGCCCATGTCCTTCGGTGCGCTGTCGCAGTCCGCCGTGAGCGCGCTCTCAGCGGGCGCGGCGGAGGCCGGCTGCTACGTGAACACAGGCGAGGGTGGCCTGTCACCGCATCACCTCGGCGGTGGCGCGGACGTGGTCTTCCAGATCGGCCCGGCGAAGTACGGCGTCCGCACCCCCGACGGCGAGATGGACTGGGTGCGGCTGATCGAGATCGGCCAGCACCCGCAGGTGCGCGCCGTCGAGATCAAGGTGGGCCAGGGTGCGAAGCCCGGCAAGGGCGGCATCCTCCCCGGCGCGAAGGTGACGCAGGAGATCGCAACGATCCGCGGCATCCCGGCCGGTGAGGCCTCGCTCTCCCCCAACCGGTTCACGGAGTTCAACTCCGTCCCCTCCCTGCTCGCGTTCGTGCGCCGCGTGCAGGCCAGCGTCCCCGTACCCGTCGGCATCAAGATCGTCGCGGGCGACCCGGGCTTCCTGGACGACCTCGCGCGGGCGCTCGCCGAGGAAGGTGGCGGCCCCGACTACATCTCCGTCGATGGCTCCGAAGGCGGCACGGGCGCCGCGCCGATGTCGCTCGCGGACCACATGGGCCTGCCGCTCCACGACGCCATCGTCGCCGTGGACGACGCCTACCGGCGCCACGGCGTGCGCGACCGCATCACGATCGTCGCGGCTGGCCGGATGATCACCGGCGCGGACGTCGCCTACTCGCTCGCCCTGGGCGCTGACCTCGTGAACATCGGCCGGGGGTTCCTGTTCTCGCTCGGGTGCATCCAGGCACTGCGCTGCCACACAAACGAGTGTCCCACGGGCGTCGCTACGCAGAGCCAGTGGCGGCAGCGGGGCCTGGTGCCGTCCGAAAAGCGCAGCCGCGTGGCGAACTACGCTGCCGCTGTGCAGGAGGACCTGATGACGATGGTGCGCGCGCTGGGGCTCACTTCGCCCGGCGAGTTGCGGCGTGACCATGTGGAGGTCGTCGTCGCCATCGGCAGACGGATGCGGACGAGCGACCTGTACCCGTACCCAGTCGCCTCCGTCAGCGCCTTCGAGGCGCGCCGCTCCGCTTAGCCGGCCGCTGACCCCGCCTCGCGGGCACGGGCGGGGCCGCCGAGGGGTCACGCGCCCAGCCCAGATAGCGCGCGACCAGCACCAGCACGATGGCGACGGTGCTGAGGTTCGCCACCCGCCGCAGCCAGCGGATGCCGTCCTCGAAGTTCATGAGTGAGACGGTGATCGTGAGCACCACCGCGGCGAGCAGGAACACCACCTGCGGGTAGCGGCCCACCAGCGCCGGGAGCAGCGGACCGTCCTCGGTCGCGCGGGTCTGGCGGACGGCGTGCCGGACCAGCATCACGCCGAGCGGGGCAAGGCCGAGGAGCGCCGCCAGGTGGGCGAAGGCGAAGACCGGCCGCCACACCTCGTTGCCCATCGCGAACAACACCGCCGTCCCGCCGAGCAGTCCGAGGGTGACGACCCCGAGCAGGCGGAACCAGCGGTCGGCGAGGCGAAGCGGCCGGTCCAGCGCCTAGAGGCCCTTCTCGGCGCAGAGTTCCTTGTCGAAGCGGATCTGGCCGGTGAACTCCACGCCCTGCTGGCAGATCCAGGCGACGCCCTTGCCCATCTCCCAGGCTTCCTCGAAGTCCAGGTTCGGATTCTCGCGGTCGTTCTGCGCCCAGATGTTGCCCGGCGTCTTGATGCGGCCGTCCGGAGACAGCACGTTCACGGAGATGTTGTCGCCCTGCAACTCCATCGCGAGCGCCTGCGAGAAGCGCTCCAGGCCGGCCTTCACCATGCCGTAGAACGCGCCACCGCCGCGGACCTCCTGGTAGGGGCCGGGGCCGGGGAACACGCCGGCGCGCGAGGAGACGTTGATGATGTGCCCCTGGCCGGCCGCCTTCATCATCGGGACCACGTGCTTCATCAGCAGCAGCGGCCCGCGCAGGTCGACCTGCCAGATCAGGTCCAGGTGGCGGTCCTGCACGCTCTCAATCGTGCCGGGCACGAGGATGGCGGCGTTGTTGACGAGAATGTCGATCTTGCCCCACTCGTCGACGACCTTTTTCACGCCCTCCGCGATGCTGTCGCCGTCGCGGACGTCCATGCGGACGCCCATCGCCTGGCCGCCGGCGTCACGGATCGCCTGAGCGACCGTGTGAATCGTGCCGGGCAGGCGGGGGTCGCTGACCTCCTCCGTGCGTGCGGCGACGGCGACCTTCGCGCCGGCCTCCGCGAGGGCGCGCGAGACGTATTCACCAATCCCGCGGCTGGCCCCGGTGACCAGCGCGACACGACCTTCGAGTGGCTTCGCCATGTACTACTTCCTCCCCATGCCGGCTACCGCCGCAAACAGCGGCAGCGCGCGGGCTTCGTGATCCAGGAGCCAGGCCTTGCGGTCCAGGCCCCCGGCGTAGCCGGTCAGCGTCCCGTTGGCGCCGACCACGCGGTGGCAGGGTACAACCACGGCCAGCGGGTTCTGTCCGTTCGCCGCGCCGACTGCCCTGGATGCCGTGGGCTGGTCGAGGCGGGCCGCGATCTGTCCGTAGGAGCGCGTTTCGCCCGCGGGGATCTCTCGTAGCGCCATCCACACGCGGCGCTGGAACTCCGTGCCCCGGGGCGCGAGCGGCAGGTCGAACGTGGTGCGCTCGCCGGTGAAGTACTCGCGCAACTGGCGGATCGCCTCGGCGGCCGCGACCGGGTCGCGGCGCACGTCGTCCAGCGGGACGCCGGCCTCGACGGCGAGCCGCCCGAGGAACCAGTCGATCTCGCGGTCGCCACCGATGAAGTCCACGCGGTGGATGCCCTCGGCGGAGCCGCCGACGAACACCGTCCCCACGGGGGACTCAAGCAGGTCGTAGAACGCCATCACGGCACCTGATCTCCGGCGGCTCGACACCGCCCGTCGGGGGAGTGTCTTAGTCGGTGAGGCCCCAGTCGCGGACCTCGCGCGCGTCCTCGAACTGCTGGCGCGCCCAGGAGTAGTCGGGCCACTGCGCCAGCCAGCGGGGGAGGGTGTGGTTGCGCTGGAAGGCGGGGAGGTCGAACCCGTCGGCGTCGTCGTCATCGTCCAGGTCGAAGTCGTCCCCCTCGAGGTGATCGAGGATGCGAGCCAGCAGTTCGTCGTTCACGTCAAACCCTCCCGAGGTAACCCACCGCAGGCTGAGTCTAGCGCGGGGAGCGGCCAGCCGCCCTCGTGCGGCGACACTTGGGGCGGGCCGGGATTGGGGGCGGGCCCGATCCGTGTATGCTCCGGCGCATGGCCGACCAGGGCGCAGCGACACCGTTCCTCGCCGTCCAGACGGAGTCCGCGGACCCCGCCTGGTTCGAGATCGAACGTTCGATCATCGAGCCGGCGGGAGGGCGCGTGCTGGTGCAGCGTGCCGCCTCGCAGGAGGAGCGCGCCGCGCTGCTCCGCGACGCCCAGGCCGTGCTGGTGGGCAGTGCCCGCATCGACGGGCCGCTGCTGGAGCAGGTACCCGGGCTGGAGCTGATCATCCGTTACGGCGTCGGCATCGACACCCTCGATGTCGATGCGGCGACCCGCCACGGCGTCGTCATCGCGCACTACCCGGACTTCTGCCAGCCAGAGGTCGCGAACCACGCCCTCATGCTGCTCCTCGCCGTCGCCCGCAAGGTCGTGCTGCACGACCGCTCGATCCGCAACGGCGCCTACCGAAGCGTCCCGCTCCCGGTCTCACCGCCGCTCACCGGCCAGACGCTGGGCATCGTGGCGTTCGGGAACATCGGGCGGCATATGGCCCGCCGCGCGCTGGCGATGGACATGCGAGTGCTCGCATTCGACCCGTACCTCCCCGACGCCGTCTTCGCTGAGCACGGCGTGGAGCGCGCGCCGACGCTGGACGCGCTGCTGGAGGATTCCGACCACATCTCGATCCACGCGCCGCTGACCCCGGACACCCACCACCTCTTCTCCCGCGAGCAGTTCGCGCGCATGCGCCCCGGTGCCATCCTCGTGAACACCGCGCGCGGGCCGATCGTGGAGGAGGCGGCGCTGGTGGAGGCGCTGCGGGAAGGCCGGCTGGGCGGCGCCGGGATCGACGTGTTCGAGGTGGAACCGCTGCCTGCGCTGTCGCCGCTCGTCGGCTTCGACAACGTGGTGCTGACGCCGCACTCGGCGTTCTACTCGGAGCGGTCCAACCGCCACATCAAAGAGCGCATCGGCCGGACGGTGGTCGCCTTCATGGAGGGCCGCTGGCCGGACGAGTTCGCCACCATCCCGAATCGACATGAGGTCACGCCAAAGCGCGCTCTGCGCTGAGGTCTGACGAGCCGGAAGGACCGCCTCCATGCGACCGAACACCACCCTGCGCGCCTGGCGCGCCGGCAAGCAGACCATCGGCGCCTGGCTCGCCAGCCCGGACGCCCACGCCACCGAGGTCATGGCGAACGTGGGATTCGACTGGCTCTGCGTGGACATGCAGCACGGCCTGATCGACTACTCCGACGCCCAGCACATGCTGCGTGCGATCTCCACCACCGCCACGATCCCCTTCGTGCGCGTGCCGTGGAACGAGCCCTCCGTCATCATGAAGGTGCTCGATGCCGGCGCGTACGGCGTGGTGGTGCCGCTGATCAACAACGCGGAGGAGGCACGCCGCGCGGTCTGGGCCGCGAAGTACCCGCCCGCCGGCGGCCGCTCCTCCGGCCCGGCGCGCGCCACCCTGTACGGCGGCTCTGACTACCAGGCCCACGCGAACGACGAGGTCGCGATCATCGGCATGATCGAGACGAAAGAGGGCATCGAGAACCTCGACGAGATCCTCTCGGTGCCGGGGCTGGACTGCGCCTACATCGGCCCCAGCGACCTCGCGTACGCGCTCGACCTCGCGCCCACGGGCGACAATCGCGACCCGCGGCACGAGGCGATGTGCATGCAGATCTACGAGGCCTGCCGCCGCCACGGCGTGGCGCCCGGCATGCACACCGGCAGCCTGGAGTTCACGACGAAGTGGCTCAAGGCCGGCTTCCAGATGGTGACCCTGGGCTCCGACATGGGCTTCATGCGCGCGAAGGCCGCCGCCGACCTCGGCGCCGCCCGGGGCGACACGGGCACCCCGCGCGTGGAGCCGGAGGCCTAGCGAGGTGCCGTCCGTCCCCGCCGGGGCGCTAGAGGACCATGTCGCCGCGATCTTCGCGGCGGCCGGCTCCCCGCCGGACGAGGCGCGGACGGTCGCGGCCCACCTCGTCGGCGCGAACCTGCGCGGGCACGACTCGCACGGCGTGATCCGCGTGTCGGGTTATGTCGCACTAGCGCAGAACGGCGCGCTCCACCCGGGCGCTCCCACGACCATCGCCCGCGAGTCCGGCGCGACCGCACTGATCGATGGCGGCATGAACCTGGGGCCGGTGGTCGCGACGCGCGCCACGGAGATCGCGATCGCGAAGGCGCGGGAGGCGGGCGTGGCGTTCGTCTCCTGCTTCAACACCGGCCACATCGGCCGCGTCGGCGCCTACGGCGAGCAGGCCGTCGCCGCCGGCCTCGGTGCGATGGGCGGCGTGAACTCGCCGGGCGTCCGCCTGACGGCGGCGTTCGGCGGCGGACACCGGCGCACCGGCACGAACCCGCTGATGATCGCGCTGCCGTCCGGCGACCCCGCGAAGCCGTTCGTGCTGGACATGGCGACCTCCGTGATCGCGGAGGGCAAACTGAAGGTCGCCGTGAACCGCAACACGCCCGTGCCACCCGGCGACATCATCGACGGTGACGGGCGCCCGACGACCGACGCGCGCGACTTCTATGGCACCGGCAACAACCCGAAGCCGGGCGCGCTCCTGCCCGTGGGCGGGCCGGTCGGCGGCTACAAGGGATTCGGGCTGAACCTGGCGATCGAACTGCTCTCCGGCGCGCTCTCGGGCTCCGGCACCGCGGTCGCTGGCGCCCGGGGCACGAATGGCGTCTGGCTGATTGCGTTCGACCTCGGCCGCTTCAC
>JAUXUW010000283.1 GCA_030684635.1 Dehalococcoidia bacterium | reverse complement strand
ATGACGGTGGCGCGCTTCGTGGAGTTGGTCATGTGGTGTAGTCCGCGTTGATGCTTACGTACTCGTGGGTCAGGTTGCAGCCCCAGGCGGTGGCCGACGCGTCGCCGACGCCGAGGTCGACGCGGATCGAGACGACCTCTTGCGCCATCGCCTGGGAGACCAGTTTCAGGTCGACGGTCGTCGGCTGGCCGCGGTCCAGGACGCAGTGCTCGCCGATCCAGACGCTCGCCTGGTCCTGGTTGACGCGCGCGCCGGAGCGGCCCGCCGCCATCATCACGCGGCCCCAGTTCGGGTCGCGTCCGGTGACCGCGGTCTTCATCAGCGGCGACGACACCACGGTGCGGGCGGCCATGCGCGCGTCCTGTTCGTCTGCGGCGCCGGTCGCGGTCGCCTCGATGAGGCAGGTCGCGCCCTCGCCGTCGCGGGCGACGGACTTCGCGAGGTGCTGTGCCACCGCCTCGATCGCCTCCGACAGCGGCCCGGCGGCGGGGTGTCCCGCGGTCACGGGGTCGCCACCGGCGGCGCCGGAGGCGAAGACCAGGCCCATGTCGCTGGTGGAGGTGTCCATGTCGACATCGATCATGTTGAAGGTGCGGTCGACGATGCCTCGCCACGTCGCGTCCAGCCAGGCGGCGTCCACCGGCGCGTCCGTGGTGATGAAGGCGTACATGGTGCCCATGTTCGGGTGGATCATCCCGGAGCCCTTGGCGCACCCACCGACGCGATAGACGCGCCCGCCGGCCTCCACCCGCGCGGCGACCTGCTTCTCGTGCGTGTCGGTGGTCATGATGGCGCGCGAGAAGGCGTAGCCGCCGTCTCGCGTGAGCGTCACGTCCGCGATCGCGCGCTCCACCTTCTCCATCGGCAGCATGCGGCCGATCACGCCGGTGGAGCCGACGAGGACGGGCGCATCCGCGCCGAGGCGCCCCGCGGCGAGGGCGGCCATGCGCTCGCAGTCGGCGGCGCCCTGGGCGCCGGTGACGGTGTTGGCGTTGCCGGAGTTCACGACCACGCCTCGGACGGTGCTGGTCTGCGCCAGCATCTGCCGGCCGAGGGTGACGGAGTGGCCGGTGACGGCGTTGCGGGTGAAGACACCGGCGGCGGTGAGCGGCCCTTCGCCGCCGAGGATGCCGAGGTCGAGCCGTGGCTCCTCGCCGTAGGTCTTGATGCCGGCGTATACGCCGCCGGCGACGAACCCGAGGGGAGTCGTAACGCCCCCGCCATCGATCCACTCGAAGGCCGGGGAGGGAGTTGCCGAAGGGGTCATCAGGGGAAGTGCTCCGCTACTGGGCGGGGGTTGAGTGCGCAACTGTCGCGCGGCGACGACGCAGGCGCAGCGGCTCAAGGCGCGGAGCGTCCTGGCGGGTCTGCGTCGTCATGGCACCCGTTCCTTCCGAGAGCGGCCAGTATAGGGGCGATCCACGCGCCGAGGCACGCTCGGGCGCACGTCCCGCGCGGCTATCCTCTCGCCCATGACGACGACGCCCGACCCACTCAGCATCCGCCCCGCCGAGACACGCGACCTGGAGGCGATCAACGCCATCTACAACCGCGAGATCCGGGAGGGCGTCGCCACCTGGGACCTGGACGAGTGGACGCTCGAGGAGCGTCGCGGGTGGTTCGCGGAACACGACGAGGGCGCGCCGGTCTTCGTCGCCGAGATCGATGGGCGGGTGGTGGGGTTCGCCTACCTGTCCCGGTACCGCGGAAAGCCCGGCTACCGGTGGACGCGCGAGGACACGGTCTACGTGGCGCCGGAGGCGCAGGGCCGCGGCGTGGGGCGGGCGCTGCTCGGCACGCTGGTGGAGGCGGCACGCGCCCTCGGGATCCGCGTCGTGGTCGCCTGGATCGAGTCGGAGAACGCCGGGAGCATCGCGCTGCACGAACGCTTCGGCTTCGTCCTCAGCGGCGGCGAGCATGACAGCGGCCGGAAGTTCGGCCGCTGGCTGAGCGACGTGGAGATGCAGTTGACGCTCGAGGGGCCCGCCGACCCGGACGCGCGTTAGCCGACGCCGACCTTCGGGCAGCGCGACTCGAGCGGGCAGACGTCGCACTTCGGGCCGCGGGCGTGGCAGGTGCGGCGTCCGTGCTGGATCAGGTCCACATGGAAGGCGTAGACCTCCTCGGGCGTGAGCATCGCCTCCAGCACCGCGTGCGCCCTGTCCGCCGGCATCTTCGGCGGCACCAGCCCCAGCCGCTTTGAGACGCGCTCCACGTGCGTGTCCACGGGCAGCGCCGGCCGTTCGAGGGCAAAGAGGAGCACGCACGCCGCCGTCTTCGGGCCGACCCCGGGGAGGGAGGTGAGCCAGGCCTTCGCCTCCTCCAGCGGCAGGTCGCGGAGGAACTCCAGGTCCCAGTCCGGTCGGCGCTCGCGCACCTCCGCCAGGAGCGCGTGCAGGCGGCGCGACTTCGTCGGCGCCAGGCCGCCGGGCCGGATCGCGTCCTCCACGGCCTCGACCGGCGCGGCGAGCACGGCGTCCCAGCCGGGGAACGCCTCCCACAGCCGGTGCATGGCGACGCCGGAGTTCAGGTCGGAGGTGTGCTGAGAGAGCAGCGTCAGGACGAGTTCGAAGACCGGCTCGTTCGAGACCTGCTGCGGGGCGCGTCCGTACGCCTCGTCCAGGATCTCGACGAGCTCGGCCGGCGTCCACGGCGGGGGTGGGGCGGCGGGCTTCGTGGCGCGTCTGGCGGGCATGGAGCCGATGGTAGCAGCGGGGCAGCGGAGGTTCCTCGACGGGTGGTGAGGGTGAGTGCGAGGATGCGAGCATCCAGCCAGCGCCCGGCGAAGGGAGGGACAGAGCGATGACGCGCGAAGAGATCTTCCGCCTCACCGACCTCGCTTCCTGCGCCGGTTGAGCAGGCAAGATGGGTCTGGGGACCCTGGCGCAGGTCTTGCGCCCGATCCAGGACGCCTTTGATCCGGCGGATTACCCGGATCTCATGGTGGGGTTGAACGGCGCGGACGACGCGGCCGTCTACCGGATCACGCCCGATCTCGCCCTGATCCAGACGCTGGACTTCTTCCCGCCTGTGGTGGACGACCCGTACACCTACGGCGCGATTGCCGCGGCCAACGCCATGTCGGACGTGTACGCGATGGGCGGCGAGGTGCGCCTGGCGCTGAACATCGCCGCGTGGCCGGAGGACCTGGACCCCGCGATGCTCTCCGAGATCTTCCGCGGTGGTGCGGAGAAGGTGCGCGAGGCCGGTGGGGTGATCGCGGGCGGGCACACGGTCTTCGACCAGGAGCCGAAGTACGGGCTGTCCGTGACGGGTGTGATCCACCCGGACGCGGTGCTGCAGAAGAGCGGCGCGCAGCCGGGCGATGTCCTGCTGCTCACGAAGCCGCTGGGCACCGGGATCCTCCTCACCGCGGCGAAGCAGCAGCGCGAGGGGTACGAGCCGGGCTACGAGGCGGCCGTCGCCAGCATGCTGCGGCTGAACCGCCACCCCTCCCACCTGGCCCGTGCGCACGGCGTCCATGCGATGACGGACATCACCGGCTACGCGCTGCTGGGCCATGCCGCGGAGGTGGCGGAGCGGAGCCAGGTGACCGTGGTGATCGAGGCGGGGCGGGTGCCGCTGCTGCTCGACGCGCTGCGCTGGGCGGAGGCGGGGGCGATCACGGGCGGTTCGAGCCGCAACCGCGAGCAACTCGGTGACCGCATCCACCTCGCCCCCCGGCTGGGCGACGCGCTGGTGCAGGTGCTCTACGACCCACAGACGTCCGGGCCGCTGCTGATGGCCGTCCCGGCGGAGCGTGCGGCGGCGCTCCGCGCGGCGATCGCCGCGGAGAGCGGGGGCTGCTGGGCGATCGGGCGCATCGAGGCCGGGCCGGCGGTGGTGGAGGTCAGATGAACCACGTCACGCGCGGCCTGCTGGGCCTGGTGGCCGGCGCCTCGGCGCTGGTGGCGGCCGCCTGCGGCGGCGGGGACGACGGCGGCGCCGTGGAGGGCGTGGACGCGGACGCGCTGCTGGAGTCCGCGGCGGAGCGGATGGACCGGGTGGACGCCTTCCACTTTGTCCTCACCCAGGAGAACGGCACGACCGGCATCCTCATGGGCCTGGAACTCGTGTCGGCGGAAGGCGACATCGCCGGGGCGGACCGGGCGCAGTTGGAGGTGCGGGCGAAGCTCGGCAGCAGCAACCTTTCGCTGGCTATGGTCATCCTGCCGGAGGCGTCCTACATGACGAACCCGCTGACGGGGCGGTGGCAGGAGGCGGAGATCTCGATCTCGTCCTTCTTCAACCCGGAGATCGGCGTGACCGCGCTGATGCGTGCCGTCACCGACGCGAAGGCGACCCGCCGTGTCCAGGTTGGCGGCGTGGACACGTACCTGGTGGAGGCGCTGGTGGACTCCGGCAACCTGGACCTCTTTGCCGCGGGCGCTCCGCCCGGCCGCGAACTGGTCGCGCGCGCC
>JAUXUW010000250.1 GCA_030684635.1 Dehalococcoidia bacterium | reverse complement strand
CCGGCGGCGAGCAGCAGCGCGTCTCGATCGCGCGGGCGATCCTGAAGGACGCGCCGATCCTGATCCTGGACGAGGCGACCGCCTCGCTCGACTCACGCCTCGAACGGGAGATCCGCGAGGCCACCGACCGCCTGTCCGAGGGCCGCACGACGGTGGTGATCGCTCACCGGCTCTCCACGGTGGTGGCCGCCGACCTCATCCTGGTGTTCGAGCACGGCCGCGTCGTCGAGCGCGGACGCCACGAGGAACTCCTGGGCCACGAGGGCCTGTACGCCGCCCTCTACCGCGAGCAGTTCCACGACGCGGTGGCGCCCGGCGCCTGACCCTCGCGGTCGGTTGCGCGCGCCTGCCAGAATGGACGCACGCCCTTCCACCACCCGTTTCGGACAGGACTCCGTCGCATGCGCCGCCTCGTCAGCCGTCTCGCCATCCTTGCCGTCGCCGTCGGCCTCGTGCTCCAGGCCCTGCGCGCGGCCGGCCTCGTCACCGGCGGCGAATGCAGTGTCGACTGCGCCTGCTCCCGTGGCGCCGCCGACTGTGGCTGCGCCCACAAGACCTGCCTCGCACCTGCGGCGGCGTAGAGCACGGAAACACCGCAACAATCCGAGCGCCGCGGCGCTCCCCACTGGTCGCGGTCTAGAACGTCAGGCACTATGCGCACTCGGTACGCGGACTAAGGGCCGCTCTTAGGGGGGATCTGTTGGATCAAGAACAGGCGCTTCAGCTGCTCCGTTCACGCCTTCGCGCCCTGGACCCGTCGGCATCCGCGGGGAGAGAGAGCGCCGAGATAATTGCATGGGTACAAACCACATCGGTGGTTCTTCATGAGGTGTTCGGAAGCACCCATGGGGCCGTTCGGAATTTCAACAACATCAACTGGAACCTACGCGGTACCGACATTGTCACGGGCTACGACCCCCAGCGAGCCATCGCGGAAATCAAGGACCGTCACTTCGTCGAGGCGTGCGCTCGCTATAGGGGTGTCATGACGTCCGCGATCGAGGTTGTCGAGTTATTCGGTCCGCCAGCTCTCGGATCGGCTGCTGCAATCGCGGACGTGGATGTTGAACTCTGGACGAACGTGGGGAGTCTGGTTCGCGACGAGGACTGGCCGAAGGTTGCGTCACAGACGGCGATCTTCGTGGAGTCTCGTCTCCGCGAATGGGCGGGCCTCGGGCCCGGCGCTTACGGCAAGGAATTGATGCTGCAAGTCTTTCGAGCAGGAACGGGCATCTTCCGGCTCGGACGGACGGACGCCGAAGAGCAAGGATGGCAGAACCTCGCACTGGGACTGATCGGTGCGATAGGCAATGTCGACCGACACAACATCCAGCAGCGAGAAGACGCCCGTCTTTATGCTCTTGGTGTGCTCGGCCTGGGCAGCCTGCTCCTCACCCAAGTGCGGTACCAGCACGGGAACAGTTTCCGCACCTCCACGGGAGCCCTGCCTTCACCCCCCGAGACGGCGGACGCCTAGCACACCCCCGGCCTTGCCGCGCCAGCGCCGCTGGGCGACTCAGCTCGAACCTCGACCCACACGCACGCACCTCGACCACCTCGTAAGCACCGAGGGCTCAGCGCGGGCGGGGGAGCGCTCCCCCGCCCGCGCGAGCACCAGGATCGCTAGGCGATGCCGGCCGGGTGCGGGAGCATCTTCAGCGCCTCCTCGACCAGTTCGTTCGGGTACTCGTAGTCCTCCAGTTCGCCGGAGAAGTACTGCTCGTACGCGCCGAGGTCCAGGAAGCCGTGGCCGGACAGGTTGAAGAGGATCACGCGCGGCTCGCCCTTCGCCTTCGCATCAAGCGCCTCATCGATCGCCGAGCGGATCGCGTGCGAGGACTCCGGCGCCGGCACGATGCCCTCGGTGCGGGCGAACTGCACGGCCGCGTCGAACACCGTGGTCTGCAGGTGCGCGACCGCCTCGATGTGACCCTCGCGGTGCAGCTGGCTGATCAGCGGGGCCATGCCGTGGTAGCGCAGGCCACCGGCGTGGATGGCGGGCGGCATGAACGAGTGGCCGAGCGTGTCCATCTTCACCAGCGGCGTCAGCCCGACCGTGTCGCCGAAGTCGTAGGCGTAGATGCCCTTCGTGAGCGTGGGGCAGGCGGCCGGCTCGGCGGCGAGGAAGCGTGTCTTCGCGCCGTTCACCAGGCGGTCGTGCATGAACGGGAAGGCGATGCCGGCGAAGTTCGAGCCGCCACCGACGCAGCCGATGATGACGTCCGGCTGCTCGCCGGCCATCTCCATCTGCAGCATCGCCTCCTGGCCGATCACCGTCTGGTGCAGCAGGACATGGTTGAGGACGGAGCCGAGCGAGTACTTCGTGTCCTCCCGCGTCGCCGCGTCCTCGACCGCCTCGCTGATGGCGATGCCGAGCGAGCCGCGCGAGTCCGGGTCGGCGGCGAGCACGCTGCGCCCGGCCTGCGTGTCCGAGGTCGGGCTGGGGACGACCTCGGAGCCGTAGAGGTGCATGAGCGCCTTGCGGTACGGCTTCTGCTCGTACGAAACGCGCACCATGTAGACCTTCAGGTCGATGTCGAACATGCGGCAGGCGTAAGAGAGCGCAGAGCCCCACTGGCCGGCGCCGGTCTCCGTGGTGATGCGCTTCACGCCCTCCTCGCGGTTGTAGAAGGCCTGCGCGACCGCGGTGTTGATCTTGTGCGAGCCGATGGGCGAGGCGCCCTCGTACTTGTAGTAGATGTGGGCCGGCGTCCCCAGCGCGCGCTCCAGGCGGTGCGCCCGGATCAGCGGCGTGGCGCGGTACGTCTTGTAGATGTCGAGCACCGGCTTCGGGATGTCGATCCAGCGCTCGGCGGAGACCTCCTGCTGGATCACGGCCATCGGGAACAGCGGTGCGAGGTCGGCCGGGCCCATCGGCTGGCCGGTACCGGGGTGCAGTGGCGGCGGGGGCGGGTTCTTGAGGTCGGCCGCGATGTTGTACCAGCGACTGGGGACCTGGGACTCCTCGAGCAAGAACTGGTTCTGGTCGGCCATCGCTGTCTCCTCATCGTGGTGCCGGACTGACTAACTGACTACATGCGCACAGCAGTCACCGAGGTCAGAGCGAACTCGGTGACGTACCGGCCGACCATACACGCGACGCAGGCGACTGTCCCGGCACGTTGGTCACCCTTCGAGGGGGTCCCCCCTCGAAGGCCCCGCACGCACGACGCCCCCGCAGTCACGCTGGCTCGTACGTCAGCAGCAGGCCGCCTCGCGCCGTCGTGGCGCTGGAGGTGAGGCGGAACGACCGAGGCTCGGTGAGCGCGCCGAAGAGCGATACGCCGCGGCCGAGGGCGATCGGGAGGACCAGCAGCCGCACCTCGTCGACCAGCCGCTGCTCCAGGAAGAACGCCAGCAGCTCCGGGCCGCAGCCCAGCCCCAGGTAGCCGCCGTCCTCCGCCTTCAGCCGCGTGACGTGGCCCGCGATGTCGTCACGCACGAGGGTGGCCCGCTCGTCGTCGAGGCTCGTGAGCGTGCGCGAGAAGACATGCCGCGGCTTCGACCGGTAGATCGTCGCGAACTCGCGCTCGACGGCAGATGCCTCCGGCCCCGTCGCCTCCTCGCTGTCCCAGTACGCCATCAACTCGTACATCACGCGCCCGAAGATGAAGGCGTCGGCACCGGCGACCAGGTCGTTCGCGTACTGGTGCTCCTCGTCCGATGGCAGGAACGCGTCGAGGCTGCCGTCCTCGCCGCTGAAGTAGCCATCCAGCGACACCGTCGAGTAGTAGATGAGCCGCCGCATCACGCCTCCCGCGCCCGCTGCTCCCCCCACCGACCCCAGTGCACGACCTCCTCGACGGGGCGGCGCTTCGGCTGCGCCCACCGGCCGCGCGCGGGGTAGCCGAGGGGGATGAGGGCCATCGTCGCGGCGTCCTCGGGGATGCCGAGCAGCGCCTTCACGTCCTCCTCGTGGCCGAGGTAGAGCGAGGTGAGCGTGGAGCCGATGCCGTAGGCGCGCGCCGCCAGCATCAGCTGCTGCACCGCGCCGTAGATCGACGACCCGGCGCGCGGGCTCGTGCTCTTCGCGACGCCTCGGAGGACCGGGATCACCCACACGGGCGCCTCTTCGAGGTGCTGCGACAGGTGCTCCGCGCTGAGGAAGTTCTGCACGCCGAGCGCCTGCCCGGCCGGCCCGCCCGACATGATCTCGTCACGCCTCGATCCGTACGCGCGCTCCCAGCCCTCGCGGTACCACGTCGCAACCTGGCGCTTCACGTCCGCGTCCGTGACGACGACCCAGCCCCAGCCCTGCGTGTTCCCGCCGGACGGCCCGCGGATCGCCGCGTCGAGGATCGCCCACAGCACGTCCTCCGGGATCGGGTCCGACTTCAGGTACCGCCTCGCCGGCGTGGAATGCAGTGCCTCGAACAGGCTGATCTCAGGCGTAGCGTCGGTCATCGTGCGGGCCTCTCCGGTGCGCCCCCCACGATAGCGGGGGGCTGGGGCGAGGGCGGTGTGCGCGCGGGGTTCGAGGGCGGGGTATGGGGCTGCTGTCCGCCGCTACGCGGCGGCCCCTCACCCCTTGCCCCATGTGGGATCGAGAGTTCACGAAGTGGCCAGATCGGCGAATATCGCCCTAAACCCAGATTGGAGAAGCCGGAGCTCTTCGTGGGCGAGGACGTGCTGCCCGGCCGCGCTGTGGGCGAGACCTAGGAGCAACTGCGCGCGACGACGTTCCTCCTCAAGTGTGCGTACCGACGACGCGGGAACAGACTCGACGTCACCGTCCTTAGTGATGTTTACGTACAAGGCGCGCTGCTTCAGTAGATCACGCTGGCCACGGGCGACCTTGCGCGCCTGACCGTCCCATTCCCGTTCGACTTCAGGGTACCGTTGACCAAGTCGTTCGATCAGTTCATGCCGGTAGATGTTCATCGCG
>JAUXUW010000279.1 GCA_030684635.1 Dehalococcoidia bacterium | reverse complement strand
GAGGAGATGCGGCTGCTGGTCCCCGCGCACCCCTCCTTCACCCTGAAGGACCAGGTGAAGAGCGTCATCACCGTCGTCGCGAAGGTGAACCACTACTGGGACCAGCACGCGCTGCTGGCCGGCATCGCGTGACACCGGCCGTGGAGGCGGCGAAGGCCGCCGGCGTGCCGTACGAGGTCGTGCAGTACGAGCACGACCCGAAGGCGGAGTCGTACGGTCTCGAGGCCGCGGAACTGCTGGGCATCGCGCCGGAGCGCGTCTTCAAGACCCTGGTCGCGAAGGTGGACGGCCGTCTCGCCGTCGGCATCGTCCCCGTCGCCGCGCGGCTGGACCTGAAGGCGCTCGCCACCGCGCTCGGCGGACGCAAGGCGGAGATGGCCGACCCGGCGGAGGCGCAGCGCGCCACCGGCTACGTCGTCGGTGGCATCAGCCCGCTCGGCCAGAAGCGCCGCCTCGCCACCGCCCTCGACGAGTCGGCGATGGCGCAGGAGACCGTGTACGTCAGCGGCGGCCGCCGCGGCCTGGAGATCGGGCTCGCGCCCGCCGACCTCGTGCGCCTCACGGACGCGAAGGTCGCCCCGCTCGCCCGCTAAGCCCGCCACACAGCAAGACGGGGCTGCTCGCGCAGCCCCGTCTCGGTCGTGCTCGGGCGGTCCGGCCTAGTGGCCGGCCCCCGTCGATGCCACGTCACCCGCCTGGAAGAGGCCCAGTGCGCCCTTCCCGACGTTCGAGAACTTGTGGGTCACGATGGGGTAGAGCCCGGCCACGTCCATGGTGAACTCCACGTACCCACCCTGCGCCGGCTGCAGGTCCAGCGCCTGCGCACCGCCCTGGGTCGCGTCCGGCTGCAGGAGCAGGACGCCCTCCTTGAACACCGTGTCGAAGATCGTCCCCACGATGTGGAAGGACGAGTTCTCAGACGGCCCGGCGTTCAGCACCCACGCCCGCACCCGCTCGTTCGGCTCGATCCGGATCGGCGCGTGCAGGTACTGGTTGAAGTAGCCGTTGAAGACCACCGCGTCCCAGTCATCGTTCTGCATCTTCGTCAGGTCGCCCGGCTGGCCCTGCGGCCCGAGGTAGAACTCCGACTGGACGAAGACGAACTCGTGGTCCACCGCCGGCAGGCCGGGCGGGTCGATGATCACGGCCCCGAACATCCCGTTGCCGATGTGGTGCAGCGCCGGCGCCGTACCGCAGTGGTACATCCACACGCCCGCGTGCTTCGCCTCGAACTGGTACACCAGGCTCTCGCCGGGCTGGATGGTCCGCATCTCCACGTTCCAGGCGACCTTGCTCGCGTGGAAGTCGATGGAGTGCCCCAGCTTGCCCTCGTTCACGATGGTCACGTTGAAGATGTCGCCGACCTTGCCCCGCAGGATCGGGCCGGGAACCATGTCTTCGAAGGTCCACAGTTCCTGCGTGACACCCGGTGCGATCTCGATCACGGTCTCGGTCATCCGGAAGGTGATCTCGTGCACCGTCGCGTCCGGCGCCACCGGCAACGCCGGGTCGCGCGGCACCCAGCCGTCCGGCGGCGCAGCGTTCGGGTCGATCACCGCGGCCACACCACCGCTCGGCGCGGCGTGCCCATCGGTCGTGGCCGGCGCAGCAACCACCGGCTCAGCCGCAACCACGTTCACGGCCATCACCATGCCCGCCGCGGCGTGCCCGGGGACGGAGCAGATCAACTGCGCAGTCTCCGTGAACGGGCCGAAGGTGAAGGAAGCCTCCTCGCCCGGCCCGAGGAGCGGCGTGCCCTCGTCGCCCAGCTTCAGGTCGTGCGGGAGCACACCGTTGTTCTTCACGGCCACTTCCAGGTAGCCGCCGGCCGGCACGTCCACCGTGCCCGGCTTGATGAAGAGGTCGCCGAGTTCCACGTCCAACTTCACGGTCACCGGCTCCGCAGCCACCGTCGCCGTGCTCTCCGCACGGTTCGGGTTCGGCTCCTCCGGGCTACAGGCGACCAGCGCGAAGGCGCTGAGCGCGGAGATGAGTGCGACCAGACCGAATCGTCGCGCCGCTCGATGCGTGGACCGCCGCCGGTGCAGCATTCCCATCGCCGTCCCCTTTCGCGTCCCGACC
>JAUXUW010000272.1 GCA_030684635.1 Dehalococcoidia bacterium | reverse complement strand
CGTCCTCGATGCCGGCGATGTCGGTGAGCAGTTCCCACTGGGTCGCCATCTCGTCGCTGGTGACCAGGCCCATCGCGATACCCGCGACCGGGGCGTGGATCGGGACACCGGCATCCATGAGCGCCAGGGTGGAGCCACAGACCGCGCCCTGAGACGTGGAGCCGTTGGAGGACAGCACGTCGGAGACCAGGCGCAGGACGTACGGGAACTCCTCGAAGGTCGGGAGCACCGCCTGCAACGCCTTCTCGGCGAGCATGCCGTGACCGATTTCGCGGCGGCCGGCAGCACGCATCGGGCGCGCCTCACCCACCGAGAACGGCGGGAAGTTGTAGTGGTGCATGAACATCTTCCACTCGCCCGGCGCGATGGCGTCGATGCGGGCGCGGTCACGCAGCGTGCCGAGCGTGGCGACGGTCAGGACCTGCGTCTCGCCGCGCTGGAAGAGGCCGGAGCCGTGGACGCGGGGCAGCACCCCAACGTCCGAGGAGAGCTTGCGGATGTCGTCCGGGCCACGGCCGTCCGCACGGGTGTGCGTGCTCAGGATGTGGTTGCGGACGGTGGACTTGATGACCGCCTCGGTCAGGGCGAGCACGACGCGGTGCTCGAAGTCCGTGAAGCCCTGGGCAGCGAACTGCTCCTCCACGTACTTCGCGACGATGTCGAAGCCGCGGAAGCCTTCGCCCATGACGGACTTGAAGATCATCGCCTGCTGGTCAGCCAGCACGGCCTCGATCTTCGCGCGCAGGGTGGCGTCCTCTTCGGACTTCTCCCACGCCATCTTCGGCACGCCGAGCGCCTCGATGACTTCGCGCTGGAGGGCGTTCAGTTCGCGGCAGATGCTCTCCGCGTACTCGATCGCCTCGATCAGCTCCGCTTCCGGGATCTGCTTCGCGCCGGCCTCGATCATGACGACGGAGTCGTCCGTGGCGGCGACGGTCAGTTCCAGGTCGGAGGCCTCGAGCTCCGCGTAGGTCGGGAACGCCTTGAAGCGGCCGTCCACGCGCGCCACGCGCACGGAGGAGACGGGGCCCTCAAACGGCAGCGGGGAGATATTGATGACGGTGGAAGCGCCGACCGTGGCAAGCGCGTCCGCCGGGTTCTGGCGGTCGGAGGCGAGCAGCGTGGCCACCACGTGGACCTCGCGCTTGAAGCCCTTCGGGAAGAGCGGGCGGATCGGGCGGTCGGTCATGCGGGCGGCCAGCGTGGCCTCCGTACCCGGGCGGCCCTCACGGCGGAAGAACGAGCCCGGGATCTTGCCGATCGCGTACATGCGCTCTTCGAAGTCGACGGTCAGCGGGAAGAAGTCGATCCCCGGACGGGGGTCGCCGTCGCTCAGGGTGACCAGAAGCACCGTGTCGCCGTAGCGGATGGTGCAGGCGGAGAGGGCGTTGGGGGCGAGGCGGCCGAGGCCGATTTCGAAGGTCTGGCCCTCGATCTCGCGGGTGAAGATGCGCGTCTGTGCGCCGGTGTTCATCTACTGGATTCCTTTGATGCTTGCTATTTCTCTTCTACACAGTAACTCGTGCGGCCCGGCGGGTGCCGGGCGCGGATCGGTTCGAGGGGTCTGCGGGGCGGGCTGCTCGCGGATCACCGCCGGGCCGGCGGGAGGTGCGGGTGAGGCCGCTCTGCGGATCGAATCGTCCGCGGCGGGCTGCTCGATGTGACTCGTGCGGCCAGGCCGGAGGCGCCACGCGCCTCCGGAAACACAGGGACTGCGCCTAGCGGCGCAGTCCGAGCGACTGGATCAGGGTGTGGTACCGCCCGACATCCTTCTTCGCCAGGTAGCGAAGCAGCCGGCGGCGCTGGCCCACGAGCTTCAGGAGACCGCGACGGGTCGAGAAGTCGTGCTTGTGCAGGCGCAGGTGCTGCGTAAGGTGCGTGATGCGGTCGGTCAGCAGCGCCACCTGGACTTCGGGAGAACCCGTGTCGCCGTCGGCGCGCTGGTACTGCTGGATGGTGGTGGTCTTCTCGGCCGTCGGCATACGGGCTTCGGTATCCGTCTCTGACGCTACGTCTCTACACTCGGGGAGGAACGGCACCCCCGGCCGGGGAGCAAGCCGTCAGACGGAGGAGCCGATGGCCACTCCGTACCTGAGAAACGCTAACACAGCCCCCCGCCTCGTGCTACGGCCCCCGGCGCCCCGACACTGAGGCGCCCCGCGCACCCATCCCCCCGAGTCACCCCGAGGAGTCCCGCGATACCGCCCGTCACTACTCCCTCCGTCTCCGTGGTCGTGGACGCCGACCTCTGCCTCCCGGCCGAGGTGGCCGCCGGCGCCGGCATCCGGATCGCCCCGCCGGAGGTGCCGCTGCTCACCGAGCGCATCAACATCCCGCGCCTCGCCCTCGAGGCCGGCGGCGAGGTGGACCCGGCCCCGGTGGTGGAGGCGTGCCTGGCGGCCGCGGCCGCCGGCGCCCGCACGGTGGTGTACGTCCCCGCCCAGGACGGCTACGGCTCGCCCTCCGGCGCCGCCGAGGCCGCCCGGGGCGCGCTGGAACCCCTCGGCGTGACGCTAGAGGTCTTTGAGACGGGCGAGGGACTGATGTCAGCGGGCTGGCGAGCGGTGCTGCTAGCGGAGGCGCTGCGAGCAAGGGAGCCGCTCCCGGAGGCGATGGCTCGCGCCCGGGCGGCGACCGCAGCCGTGCTCGCGCTGATGGAGCACCCCGAACTGGCCGTCATCCCGGGCCCGGACGGCACCGGCACCACCCACCGCCTGGTGACCAGCGTGCACGGGCCGGACTTCCGGCTGGTCGCGGCACCGGCCAGGCGAGACGACGGGCTGCGCGCGGTGCGAGACGGCTTCGCGCTGGCGACGGCGGAGGCGCGCGGGCGGCTGCGCGTGGCCGTCCTCCACGGGGGCGCGGTGCCGGCCGGTGAGGCGATGGCGACGTGGATCGCCCGACAGCGCCCGGAGGCTGAGGTGGTGGACACGGCCATCACCCACCACCAGGGCACGCGCCTCGGGCCGGGGTTCGTCGCGGTGTGCTGGGTGGAGGAAGCGGCCGGCTAGAGGACGGGGCCGCGCACGCGGCTGGCCTCCAGGCGTGCGGCGCGGGTGCCGATCCACTGGCGGAAGCTGGGGTACCCGGCGGACTGCAGCCAGAGCGCAACCATCAGCGCCAACATGGACACGCCCACGCCCACGGTTGCATCGAACAGGTAGTGGTTGGCCGTCGCCACCACCGCCACCATCTGCGCCAGCATCACCGCCACCACCGCGACGCGCGCCCACAGCATCCTGGTCGCGATGAACACCACGATCGCCAGCAGCAATGACCAGCCCACATGCAGGGAGGGCACGGCGGCGAACGGGTTCACGAACGGCTGCATGGACTGCGCCTGGTAGGAGAGGTTCGCGTACGTCTCCAGCGTGTCCACAAAGCCCCACTCCGGGAGGTACCGGGGCGGCGCCACCGGGAAGGCCCAGTAGAGGATCAGCGCGAAGGCGCCGGAGATGAGCAGGGAGTCGCGCAGGATCGTGTAGTGGAAGCGGCTCTTCCAGAACATGAACAGGCCCACGCTGATGATCAACGGGAAGTCCAGCCAGAAGTAGACGAAGTTGAAAAAGCGAACCCGCCACGGCTCCGCCAGCGCCCAGTCATTAATCGCCGGCTCCACGAACAGGCCGGCCGACTTCTGAAGGCTGATGATCCAGCGCGCGTTCTCCAGCGCCTCGCCCGTCCGGTCCACCACGCCGCCGCGCACGAGGAAATACGCAAGGAAGCCCACGACCACCAGACCGATCTCGATGGTGTCGAACCAGGAGACCGTCCGGCGCGTGGGCGCGCTCACGGAGTGCAGATAGCGATAGACACGTACACGCATGGCGATCAATCCGGCCCGTCCCGCCGCCGAACGGCCGGGAAGTCCACCCCGGGATCATACCCCGGGGGCGCGCAGGCGCGTGTTAGACGCGCCCCCGCGCGCAATACGTCCGGTATGCTCGCGCTGACGTCCATCCACCCCGCGCAGCTGCCTGCGCGCACCGTCCGAGGAGCACCACACCATGGAGATCACCGCCGCCGGGGGCCCGATCACCAACATTGCCGCCACGACCTACGTGCTGCCGCTCGCGCAGGGGGCGAAGACCCTGACGGGCGACCTGGCCGCCGTGGACGCCCTCATGGGCGGCGTCATCGCCGGGATGCTGAAGGACGGGCTCATCGCCGGGAAGGGCGGCGAGGTCACCGTGCTCCCGGCCGGGCGGCGCCTGAAGGCGAAGCGGGTGGTGGTCGCCGGCGTCGGCGAGCGCGACAAGATGACCGTGGACGGGGTCCGCGACCGCGCCGCCAACCTCGGACGCCGGCTGCGCGACCTGAACGCGGGCACGGTGGCGTTCGGGGTGCAGGAGGAGTCCGCCCGCCTGGACTCGGCGGACGTGGGACGCGCCACCGCCGAGGGGCTGGTGCTGGGCCTCTACCGCTTCGACCACCACCACACGAAGGCCTCCGACAAGCCCTCCTTCACCGTGGGTGACGTGACCGTGGTGGAGTCCTCCGCCCGCAAGGCGACGCAGAGCCGCGCCGGCGTGGCCGAGGGCGTGATCCTGGGCGAGGCGACGAACTTCGCCCGCGACCTGGGCAACGAGCCTTCCAACCTCATGACCCCCACCATCGTCGCGAGTCGCGCGCAGCAGATGGCGACCGAACTGGGCCTGGAGTGCCGGATCATCGAGCGCGCCGAGGCGGAGCGGCTGAAGATGGGCTCCTACCTCTCGGTCGCGAACGGCTCCATGCAGCCGCCCAAGTTCATCGTGCTGACCTACACCGGCCTCCGCCGGAAGGGCGGCTACATCGGCCTGGTCGGGAAGGGCATCACCTTCGACACGGGCGGCATCTCCCTGAAGCCGGCCGAGGGCATGGAGGCGATGAAGGGCGACATGACCGGCGCCGCCACCGTCATCGGCGCGATCAGCGCGATCGCGCGGCTGAAACTGCCGGTGAACGTGATGGCCATCGCGCCCTGCACGGAGAACATGCCCAGCGGCTCCGCCACGAAGCCGGGCGACGTCGTCTACGCGATGGATGGCCAGTCGATCGAGGTGCTGAACACGGACGCGGAGGGCCGCCTGGTCCTCGCGGACGGCATCGCCTTCGCCCGCCAGAACGGCTGCACGACCCTGGTGGACGTCGCCACGCTGACCGGCGCCATGTCGGTCGCGCTCGGCAACGTGCGCACCGGCGTCTTCTGCAACAACGACCGCCTGTACGGCGAGCTGGAGAAGGCCTCCGCCGCCAGCGGCGAGAAGATCTGGCGGTTCCCGCTGGACGCCGAATACTTCGAGTCGATCAAGTCTGACGTCGCCGACATCAAGAACACCGGCGGACGGCTGGCCGGCTCGATCACCGCCGCCAAGTTCATCGAGTGCTTCGCCGGCGACACACCTTGGGCGCACCTGGACATCGCCGGCGTGATGAGCGCCACCGCCGACCGCGGCTGGAAAGTGAAGGGGAACAACGGCAACCCCGTGCGCACGCTGGTCCACTTCGTGAAGGGCCGCGCGAAGGCGTGAGCGACCCCGCAGCGATCGGCGGCCTGACCAGCATCTCGCTGTGGACCTCCGCGGCGAGGTTCCCGGCGCTCCGTGCGTTCTACATCGACACGCTCGGCCTCCGCCCGGAGTCCGACCGCCCGCAGCGCGTGCGCTTCACCTGGGGCGTGCCGCCGGACGACCTGCGGCTGATCCTCGGCGCCCACGACCAGGTGGACGGCGTCTCGCGGGAGCCGGCGCGGATCATGTTCAACCTGCTGGTGGAGGACATCCACGCCGCGGCCGCTCGCCTGCAGGCGGCCGGGGTCACGTTCAGCCGCCCGCCGGGCCCTGAGGGGTGGGGCGGCTGGGTCGCCACCTTCGCCGACCCGGACGGCAACATCCTGCAACCGGCGCCGGAAGGCTGACCATGCGCATCGGGCTCGACTTCGACGACACCCTGGCGGACTTCAGCGCGCTCCTCGTGGAGCTTGTCGCTGCGCGCTTCGGCTTCGACCTCCGCGCGATGCACGCCGAGGGCAAGCCGGGCCGGCCGCTCGCCGGGGCGGAGCGCTGGGACGCGATGATCCTGGAGATGCTGGAGACGGACCTGACGCTGGCGATGCCGCCGAAGCCGGACGCCGTGGAGATCGCGCAGCGACTGGCGGAGCGCCACGAACTCGTCGTGCTCACCTCCCGCTACGACCGCGAGATGCCATTCCTGCACGCCTGGCTGGACCAGCACGGCATCCCCACCTCGGACGTGCTCTGGACGAACCGCGAGTCGAAGGCGCCCCCGGCCCGCCAGCACGGCCTGGGCGTGCTGTTCGACGACACCGCGCGCAACTTCGAGGACTTCGTGGAGCACCCGACCGTGCCGGCGCTGTTCCTGGGCGCCGCCGTCTCGCCTCGCGCTCCGGAGTACGGCGCGCACGTCCGCGCTGTCTCCCACTGGCGGGAGTTCGAGGTGCTCGTGGAGACGCTCGAGGCGGGCGACCCGACGCCGGGTGCGGTCATCCGCCCCGCCACGGGCAGCGCGGGCGCCTAGGCCCCCGGCAGGGGGTTCTGGAGGTACGGGCGCAGGCGGTCGAGGATCGCGTGGCCCACGGCGTACTTCGTCATGAGCGGCAGGTCCTCGCGCGCACCCTCGTCGTTGAGGATCGTGACGCGGTTGTCGTCCACCCCGAAGCCAGCATCGGTCGCCGAGACGTCGTTCGCGACGATCATCCGGGCGCCCTTCTTTTTCAGTTTCGAGACGGCGTTCGAGATCAGGTCGTCCGTCTCCGCGGCGAAGGCGATCTTGACCAGCGTCCCCCGCGAGGAGGTCGTGGGCGTGGAGGCGATGATGTCCGCGTTCTCCACGAGGGGAATGACGATGTCGCCGGCCGCCTCGCGCTTGATCTTGTGGTCGGCGGAAGTCGCCGGGCGGTAGTCCGCGACGGCGCCCGCCATCACCAGTGCATCCGCCTCCGCACACTCGCGCATCACCGCGTCCATCATCTGGGCGTGTGATTCGACGGCGACGACGCGCACGCCGGACGGCACCGGGAGCGAGACGGTGGAGATGACCACGGTGTCCGCGCCGCGGTCGCGCGCCGCCTCCGCGATGGCGTAGCCCATCTTCCCGCTGGAGCGGTTGCCGATGTACCGGACCGGGTCGATCGCCTCGCGGTTGCCACCGGCGGTGACGACCACGCGCCGGCCGACGAGGTCGCCGCGCTCCCGCCCGAGGCGGGCACGGGCCGCGTCCACGATCTGCTCAGGCTCCATGAGCCGGCCCATGCCCACCCGCCCGGAGGCGAGGCGGCCGGCCAGCGGCCCCAGGAACTGGACGCCGCGCTCGCGCAGCGTCGCCACGTTCGCCTGCGTGGCGGCGTGCTCCCACATCTGTGCGTCCATCGCCGGCGCGATCAGCAGCGGCGCGGTCGTGGCGAGCGCCGTCAGGGAGACGAAGTCGTCCGCGAGGCCGTGGGCGATCCGCCCGAGCGTGGAGGCGGTCGCGGGCGCAATCAGCATCAGGTCCGCGCGTCGCGCCAGCTCCACGTGCGGCTCGCCGGCGTCACCGTGCGCGCTCCACATATCCAGGTATGGCTGCCGCGCCGTGATGGAGCGGAAGGTCAGCGGCGTAACGAACTCCGCAGCGTGACCGGTGAGCGCCACGTCCACGATCGCGCCGGCCTGCACCAGGCGGGAGACGACCTCCACGGCTTTGTAGCAGGAGATCGAGCCGCTCACGCCCACCACCACGTGCGCACCGCGCAGCGGGTCGCCGGGCCGGCCGGGGAGGTCCGAGGCACTCGGGGCGGTCACTGGTTCGCCTCGAAGACCAGGCGCAGGCCGGTCAGGTTCAGGTCCGCCTCGATCACGTCGAAGCAGCCCGCCTCCTCCGCGATCATGTTCACGTAGCCACCTGTCCCGATCACGAGGGCCTCCTCGCCGATCTCCGCCTTGAAGCGACGGACCATGCCCCGGACCATCTCCACATAGCCGAAGAAGATCCCCGACTGCATGGAGTTCACGGTGTTCCGGCCGATGGGGCTGCCCGGCCGTTCGATGGAGACGCGGTGCAGCATGGCGGCGCGGTTGAACAGCGCCTGCGACGCCAGGCCGATGCCCGGCGCGATCGCGCCGCCCAGGTAGTCGCCGTCACGCGAGACCGCGTCAAAGACGCAGGCGGTGCCCAGGTCCACGATGATCAGCGGCGGGTCGTAGACATCCAGTGCCGCGACGGCGTGCAGGATGCGGTCCGGCCCAACCTCGCGCGGGTTGTCGTACAGGACGCGGACGCCGGTGCGCACGCCAGGACCGACGACCAGCGGCTCCACGCCAAAGTGATTGCGGCAGACGTGCTGGAACGTCGTGACCAGTGGCGGCACCGTGCTGGAAAGCACCGCCGCGACAATCCGCGACCGATCGATGTCCTTCGTGCCAAGCAGGCCCAGTACCAGCATGGCGTACTCGTCCGGGAAGTTTTCCTGGTCGGTTGCGATACGGAACGTGGCGAGCAGTTCTTCGCCCTCGAACAGGCCGATGGCCACACTGGTGTTGCCAATGTCAATGGCAAGGAGGAGCCCGGGGGCATCTGCTTCGGGGATGTCAGTCATGAGGGAGGGTCTCCCGGTGGATACGCTGCCGGGGAATCCGGTCAGCGCTCGTGCGAGCCCGAGGTGCGCGCCAGTATAGCCCCGGGTGGTGCGATCTCACCTGTTGGGCGCCATTCCGTGTGAAGTCGCGGTGAATTCGCACCCCCAGTCAACGTAAGTGCCTTGATCGCCCAAAACGGCCGGTGCTAGAGTCACCCACGTTCGGATGCGGGCCTACTGGTTGCGGCAAGTCACACGGCCCCACGAACGCGAAGAACAGAAGAACGTTTCGGCAGTCCTTGCACCCCGCTCCCTGACAGCGGTTGTCCCCAGAGTTACTGACTTCTGCGGATAGCCGGGGCGACCGATCGCCCCTGGTGGTGGATACGTGTGTCCCAGACGACCTCGTCCGGGACAAGTCGGGGACGGCGCCGGGACTGCTGTGAGGGGCGGAGCCGGTGTACGACGACGCTTCCGCCCTCTGGCAAGCAGCACTGAAGGTGCTCGCTTCCCAGGTGTCTCGTGCGAACTACGACACCTGGCTGGAGGGAACGGTCGGCGTCCGTCTGGATGACGACATCCTCACCGTCGGCACCCGCTCGGAGTTCGTGACGGAGTGGCTGCAGAAGCGGCTGCGACCGTCCATCCTGCGCACGCTCGCCGAACTCCAGGGCCAGGAACTCACGCTCCGCTTCGAGCCGCTGCGCAATGCGGACGAGTCCGTGACCGCGCTGCACCACGCCGGCGGCGACACCACGTCCCGCCCGTCCGTGCCGCGTCCCCGCCTGCGCGAGCGCTACACCTTCGACAACTACATCGTCGGGCCGGGCAACCGCCTCGCGTTCGCGGCCGCCGAGGGCGTCGCGAAGGACCCGGGCCGCCTCTACAACCCGCTCTTCATCTACGGCGCCGCCGGGCTGGGCAAGACCCACCTGCTGCACGCCATCGGCCACGAGTTCATCGAGCGCGGCATGCAGGTGGTGTACCTGAGCGCGGAAGCGTTCACGAACCAGCTCATCACCGCGATCCAGCAGCGCAAGATGGATGACTTCCGCGCGCGCTACCGCTCCGCGGACGCCCTGCTGGTGGACGACATCCAGTTCATCGCCGGCAAGGAGCAGACGCAGGAGGAGTTCTTCTACACCTTCAACGAGCTGCACGAGGCCGGCCGCCAGATCGTCATCTCCTCCGACAAGAGCCCGGCCCTCATCTCCGAGCTGGAGGAGCGCCTGCGCACCCGCTTCGAGTGGGGCATGATCGCGGACCTCCAGGCGCCGGACATGGAGACGCGCGTCGCGATCCTTCGCCACAAGGCGCAGGAGCAGAACATGCGCGTCCGGGACGATGTCCTGCACGCGATCGCGGCCCGCTTCAAGAACAACATCCGGGAGCTCGAGGGGTCGCTCACCCGGGTCATCGCGTACTCGCGCCTGACCGGGGAGCCGCTGACGCCGGAGCTTGTGCAATCCGCGCTCGCCTCGCTCCAGACGAACGAGCCGAAGCTGCCGCCGACACCGGACCTGATCATCGACCTGGTCTGCCGCTACTTCGAGATCGACCGCACCGGCCTGCTCTCCGTGAGCCGGGAGAAGCGCGTGGCGTACCCGCGCCAGATCGCCATGTACCTGATGCGCGAACTGGCGCACCGCTCGCTCGTGGAGATCGGCAACGCCCTCGGTGGCCGCGACCACTCCACCGTGCATCACGGGTGGCGAAAGATGGAGCGCTCGCTCGCCGTCGACCCGGAGGCGCGCCGCGACATCGCCTCCCTGCGCGAGCTCATCGAGCAGTCGCGCCGCTCCGCCTGACCTTCGCCGAAAGCCCTTCACACGTCATAAAGCGTCCACGTTGCCCGCTCGGGCCATCTGCATATCTGCGCATACCGTTGCGCGGTTCCTTGCATAGAGTTGTGGATATACAGGGCGCTAGCGGTGGATAGGTGCCTCCTCTTGTGATTTCTGTCTCGTCGTTACATGACCGTGACTGTCCACAAGGGCGGAAGCGCGCATAGTTGTCGGAGGTGCTTCGGCAGGCTCTCCCCGGTTGTGAGCAGCCCGAAATGCCGGATCGCCCGTATGCCTTCAGGGCTTCCGCCGGCCGTCCACACTATCCACGGCACTACGATGACTACGAGAGATCTGATGCGTCCCTTCATGGACGTACTCAGTCCCCACCATCCACCCTCCCCATGCGTTGATGAATGTGCGGTTGCCTGACCCGTGATTGACCAGGTTGAACTTCAAGTCGTGGCCGGCCGTGGCGGTGACGGGGCCGTCTCGTTCCACCGCGAAAAATTTGTGCCGCGTGGCGGCCCGGATGGTGGCGATGGCGGCCGAGGTGGCGACATCCTCATCCGCGCCGACCGCCGTCGGAGCACCCTCGATGAATACGCGGACCGCCGCCTCCAGCGCGCCGAGTCCGGGGCCGCGGGCGGGGTGAACCAGCGCAAGGGCGCCTCCGCCCCTCACCTGACGTTGCTGGTGCCGGTCGGCACGCTCGTCCATGACCTTGCTACGGACGAGCTGGTCGCCGACCTTGCGGTGGACGGGGCAACTGTGGTGGTTGCCCGCGGGGGCCGATCCGGACGCGGTAACAAGCGCTTTGCCAGTTCCACGCGCCAGGCGCCACGCTTCGCGCAGCGCGGGGCGCCCGGCCAGGAGCGCCACCTGCGCCTCGAACTGAAGTTGCTCGCGGATGTTGGGCTCGTGGGGCTGCCGAACGCCGGCAAGTCCACATTGCTGACCGTCTGGAGCCGCGCCCGCCCGAAGATTGCGCCGTACCCGTTCACCACGTTGGAGCCGGAACTGGGCGTGGTACATGTGGCCGGCGACACGTTCGTGGCCGCGGACATGCCCGGGCTGATCGAGGGCGCCAGCGAGGGCGTGGGCCTGGGGCACGAGTTCCTCAAGCACATCGAACGCACGCGCGTGCTCGTCCACCTGCTGGACATGACCCGGGAGGAGCCGCTCGCCGACTTCGCGCTCATCAATGGTGAGCTGGAGGCGTTCGGGCACGGCCTGGCGGAGAAGCCGCAGATCGTCGCGCTCAACAAGATCGACGACGAGGACGCCCGGGCCCGCGTCGAACTGCTCGCCGACGATCTGGGGGCGCTGGGAGTCCCGTGGTACGCCATCTCCGCCGTCACGGGCGAGGGAACCCAGGAGCTGGCTGCGGCGGCACTGACGGCCCTCCGACAGGCCCAGGCGGAGGAGGCGAGCGCGCAGGCGGAGATCATCCCCGTGCTCCAGCCCGAGCCAGTGCGCCGTGGCCGGTATGAAACCTACGTGGACGAGGACGGCGTCGTCGTCCTAGACGGGCCCACGCCAAACTGGCTGGCCCAGACACTGGACCTCCACGACCGCGAGCCGCGCGAAGAGTTCTTCTCCCGCCTTCGCCGCATGGGCGTGGCGCGGGCGATGCGACGCCTGGGCGTGGTGGAGGGCGACCTGATCCGCGTTGGAGGGGTCGAGGTGAAGTGGCAGGAGTAGCGGGCCGCCGCACGGGCATCCTCGGCGGCACCTTCGACCCACCCCACCTCGCACACCTCGCGCTGGCGGAGGCCGCCCGCGTGGCCCTGCACCTAGACCGCGTGATCTTCGTGCCGGCGGGCGACCCCTGGCGGAAGGCGGATCGCGAGGTGAGCCCCGCGGGAGCCCGGATCGCGCTCGTGCAGATGGCGATCGAACCGTACGAGTGGGCCGGCCTCTCCACCGTGGAGGTGGAGCGCAGCGGGCCCTCCTACACCGCCGACACGATCGAGGAACTGGTGGCCGCCGGCGAGCCGGACGAGGCCTGGTGGTTCATCCTGGGCGCAGACGCGCTGGAGGACATGGCCTACTGGCACGAGCCGCGCCGCATCGTCGCCCGCGCCCGCCTGGCGGTGGCGCTGCGGCCGGGGCGCGAGGACGAGCCGCTGGTGACCGAGGCCCTGCGCGCCGCGGTCCCTGGCATCGACGAGCGCATCGACCTCGTGCCGATGGTGCCGACCGACCTGTCGGCGACGGCGATCCGCGCGAAGGTCGCCGCGGGCGAGTCCACTGAGGGGTTACTCGACCCGGAAGTGCGCGCGCTGATCGACGGGCTGGGGCTGTACCGGGCCGAATAGCGCGGCCGGCCGGGGCCTAGTCTGGGCCGTGGAAGCCCTCCGGCGGCAGCCCGAAGAGGATCGAGGCGCGCGGGATCGGCGGCAGCAGGAACGGCCGCAGGTTCGCGTCGCGGACGAACGGGAAGCCGGCGTCACAGGCGAAGCGCTTCAGGGTGTCGGTGGAGCGCAGGCGTGGGTGGCGGACGCCCGTCGCGAGCACCCGCGCGTTCCAGGCGTCCAGCCGCGGGTTCCCGGTGGGGCCGAACTCCCACATCAGCGCCAGCCCGCCCGGCTCCAGCACCCGCCGGATCTCCAGCAGCAGCCCCAGCAGGTCCACGTCGTCCAGGTGCTTCACCAGGTGCCCGCAGAGCACCAGGTTGAACGCGCCGTCCCGGAACGGCAGCGCCGCCGCGGAGCCCTGCACCAGGCCCGCATGACGCGCGGGGTTGGATTCATCGCCGCGGGCCAGACGGAGTGCCTCCCGAGAGAAGTCGAGTCCCACGGGCGGGGCGTCGGAGCGGATCTGGTCGTCCAGCATGCGCATCACCGTGCCTCGGCCGCAGCCCAGGTCCAGCATCCGCGTGGACTCGTCCAGTTTCAGGTTGGTCTTCAGCCGCATGAGCGGGGTGTTGGCGAACCACTGGCCCGGGCCCATGAACCAGCGGAACCCGAACGAGGCGGGCGAGACGCCGGCGAGCCACCGTTCGTACTCCACCTGTCGGGCGGCCTCGGCGGCACGGGAGGTCGGTGCGTTCGTCATCGCGGGGAATCGTCGCACCCGGCGTGGGGTGGCTCAAACGTGGGGCGTGCCGGGCGAGGGGGCTACGATCGATGGGCGGGCCGAGTGACGGGCTGAGGTATGAGTACCGAGAGCTGGATCGGGTTCGTGGGCGTGGGGCTGCTGCTGCTCGCGTTCCTGATGAATCTCCTCGGGTTCCTCAGGGCAGACGGCCGGCCATCTCTGTTTCTGAACCTGATGGGGGCCGGCCTGGCCGGCATCTCGGCGGCGCTCATCCCCTTCTGGCCGTTCGTCGTGCTGGAGGGCGTGTGGGCCCTGGTAGCCGCCATCGGCCTGTTTCGTCCGCGCCGGAGCGCCGCCTCCGTCTGACCTCGATCGCACGAACTGGATACGACCGGAGTCCCGCATGCGCCTCTCCCGCTACCTCCTGATCCCGTTCGCCGTGACCGCCGCGCTCGCGCTCGTCGCGTGCGGCGAGGATGACCCGGCGCCCGCCACGGCCACTACCACGGTGACGGCGACCGTCTCCGCCACGGCGTCCGGCACGCCGACCGCCTCGCCCGAACCCACCGCGGCGCCGGTCACCGGAATCCCGGAGGTCGATGTCGTGATCGCCGCGGTCGAGGCGAAGGACCTTGACGCGCTGCTCGCGCTCGTGGAGTGGCAGGAGACCGCCTGCACCACCGTCACCGGGCAGGGCGCCGGTGGCCCGCCGCAGTGCGAGGCCGGGCAGGCGGACGGCACGGTGGTGCGCGTCTTCCCGATCGCCGGGTGCGAGGGCTATACCGTGCGCGACCCGGGCGGCGAGATGTTCAAGTTCATCGGCGAGGTCGAGGCGCTGCACTCCGTGGTCGAAGCGCCGACCTACGCGCGCCCGGCGCCATGGTGGCCCGTGGGCGACTACTACGTGAACTTCCGCGCTGACCTGTCCGGCGAGCCGGTCGGCCTCCGCCTCGTGATCGAGGACGGCAAGATCGTGCTGATCTTCTTCGGCTGCAACCACCAGCCCGCCCTGCTGCTGCAGGATGGCGGCACGACGCTGCCGGTGGTCTACATGGCGCCGGGCGCGTAGGGCCGGGCCGCTCCCTACATGCCCGCGGGGCGGGGGGTGCGCTGCTCGGTGTTCTCAAGGTCAAAGGAGATGCGCACGTTCGCGCCCCGGGCGGTGGCCCAGTCGCACATCATCGCGAGCTCGCGCAGCCGCGGCGCGAGGTGCTCGTAGCCGAGCACGAGGGGGGCGAGGTCCGGCGTGGGCCGCTCCCAGCGATCGGCGATCGCGCGCGCGCACCCGGCCAGGTCGGCGGCCGGCTGCCAGGAGCGCTCCAGTTCGCGACGGTCGACCTCGGTCTCCACGTTTCGGTCGGCGTAACGCAGGATCGGCTTCAGGTCGGTGCCGGCGCGGCGGAGGATCTGCGAGGCCTGTGCCAGTTCATGCGCCCCGCCGAAGTCGGCGCTGTACGCCCAGGAGGCGAAGAACAGCACGATGATCGGGTCGTCCGTGAACGGGAACGGGCACACGGCGTCCGTGTCGAACTCGACGAAGAAGCGCTGGGGCCAGGTGTCCGCCATCGAGTGACCGCTCGCCGCTAGACGTCGAGCGTGGCTTCGAGGGCGTGCGTGGTGATGAATTTCTTGCGGGGCGCGACATCGTCACCCATGAGGGTGTCGAAGAGCGTGTCGGCGACCTCCGCGTCGTTCACCTCCACCTTCAGCAGCACGCGGTTCGCCGGGTTCATCGTGGTCTCCCACAATTGCTCCGCGTTCATCTCGCCCAGGCCCTTGTAGCGCGTGATGGCGTTGCCCTTGCGCCCGCGCTCGTCGATGAAGGCGTCGAGGGCCTCTGGGTCGGGCAGGCTCACCGGTTCGCCAGTTTCGGTCTTGGCGGTGTAGGGAGCCGGCCCGATCGAGCGAATGTCCTCTTCGATGGCCAAGAGCTCCTGGTACTCCGCGCTGTCTGCCAGCTCCCAGTCGGCGACGGCCGGACGCGTGGACGAGCCCGGGCGGAACTTGGCTGCGATGCGACCGCCGCCGTGCGTCTTGTCCCAGTCGACCTCGACGGTGAGCGGCAGCAAGTCCGGGTAGCGCGTCTCGAGGTAGGCGCGCAGCTTGTCCGCCGCGGCCTCGACCTTGGCGCGGTCCCGAAAGTCTTCGCGGGTCATGCCGCTCGCGCGCAGCAGCGCGCCCACCACCCGCGCGTCGCAGCGCCGATCGATCTTGGCCAGAATGTGCCGGAACGATCGCAGCCGGGTGGCCAGCTCGTAGAGCGGCTTGCCCGAGATGGCGGGGCCCTTCGCGCTCTGCACCAGCAGGCCGTCGATGCCGTTCTGGGTGAGCAAGCGGTCGAGCGCCGCCTGATCTTTGAGGTAGAGATCCTTCTTGCCCTTGCGCACGCGGAACAGCGGAGGCTGCGCGATGTACAAGTAGCCGCTCTCGATCAGCTCACGCATGTGACGATAGAAGAAGGTGAGCA
>JAUXUW010000247.1 GCA_030684635.1 Dehalococcoidia bacterium | reverse complement strand
TGAGATTCGTCACATTCGTTCCGCCGGCCCACCCGTAGACTCCGGGCATGATCGCGCCGAGGGTCGCACGCGCCGTCCTGGTCGCCCTCGCACTGGCAGGGTCGGTGCTCCTCGTCGCCTGCTCGGACGACGGCGGCACGGCGACGCCTGCGCCACCGCGCGTCACGCCGTTCGTGGGCGCAACACCGCGCGGCGAGGTGGCGGCGACGGTGGTGACGCTGCCGCCGGGCACGCCGCTCTCCGACGAACGCGCGCGCGACGTGCTGGCGCTGCTGCTGGACGACCCACCCGACCCGGCAGCCCTCGCCGAGGCGTTCGAGGAGATCCGGCGCGAGCGCGACGTGCGTTTCGTCGCGCCGCTGATCGAGATCGTGCGCGCGACGAATACGAAGGTCGTCCACATGGACGCCTCGTACGTCGCGCTGCTGGAGGAACTGACGGGGCAGCGGTACGGCCGGGGCTGGGATCGCTGGGCTACGTGGTACGGCGGCACCACGCTGACGCCGCCGCCGGGCTTCCTCGCCTGGAAGGGCGCGCTGCTGGCGGGGATCGATCCGCGCTTCGCCGACTTCCTGCGCGAAGGCGTGCCGTCGACGATCCGCATCGAGTCGGTGGTGTGGGGCAGCGTCCCCGTGGACGGCATCACACCGCTCGACCAGCCGCCCGCGCTCCCCGCCGAGGCCGCGACCTACCTGCTGCCGGAGGAGCCGGTCTTCGGCCTCGTCGTGAACGGCGAGGCGCGGGCCTATCCGTTCCGCATCATGGACGCGCACGAAATGGCGAACGACACGCTGGGCGGCGTCCCGATCGCCCTCGCGTACTGCACGCTCTGCGGGAGCGGCATCGCCTACGACCGCCGAGGCGCGGACGGCACGGTCTACTCGTTCAGCACGTCCGGGTTGCTCTACGAGAACAACAAGCTGATGTACGACCGCCAGACCAACACGCTCTGGCAACAGTTCACGGGCCGGCCGGTGATCGGGCCGCTCGTGGAGGCCTCGGCGGGGACGGACGGGCCGTGGCTCACCGTGCTGTCGGTGGTGGTGGCGACGTGGGAGTCGTGGCGGTCGGCGCATCCGGAGACGACGGTGCTGGACCTGGAGACGGGGATCGGCAGCGGCTACACGCCGGGACACCCGTACCTGCAGTACTTCACCTCCGGCGACCTCTTCTACCCGCTGTCACGACGTAGCGCCGACCTGATCGCGAAGGCGTGGGTGTTCGGCCTGCGCGTGGGCGAGGCGACGAAGGTGTACGGCCTGCGCGGGGCTATCCGCCGAGGCGTCACGAACGACCGTGTTGGCGACGTGGATGTGGTGGTGGTGGGCTTCGGAGACGCGATCGAGGTAGCCGCGGACGGCGGGCCGGCGGGCGAACTCACCTACATCGCTGGCGGAGAGGTGCGCGCGTACGAGCGGCCGGCGAGCCTGAACTTCGCGCCCGGCCCGAACCCCTTCACGGTCCTCGACCACCGCGGACGCACCTGGGCCGTGACGGAGGAGGCGCTCGTCGGCCCGGACGGTGAGCGTGCGCCGCGCCTCGTCGGGCACATCTCGTACTGGTTCCCGTGGTACTCGGCGTATCCGGACACGGAGATCTACGGGGCGCCGTAACCGGCGTGCCCGTCAGCCCTCGCCGGCGAGTGCATCGAGTGCGAGCGCCACGCCGTCCGCGTCGTTCGAGGCGGTGCGATACGGGACGGCGACCAGTACCGCCGGCAGCGCGTTTGCCATGGCGACGCCGTGCTCGGCGAGACGGAGCATCTCCAGATCTGCGAGGTCGTCCCCGAACGCGAGCACGCCCCGCCACGGGCCGGCGTGCTCACGCCACAGGTGGTGGAGGGCCGCTTCCTTCGACACGCCGGGCGGCACGAGGTTCAAGAACGTCCCGCTGCGGTCCGCGTAGACCTCCAGCGCACCGGCCAGTTCCTCGCGCAGGCGTGACTCCATCTCCTGGAGCGGCACGCCGAGGCCGTTGACCGCCAGTTTCGCCACGCCACGCTCCAGCGCTGCCTCCAACGAGAGCAGCATGTCCGGCGTCGCCGCGTTCGTCGCCCAGAGTTCATTAGGGGGCATCGCGTGGTTCACGCCGAACTCATGGCCCTCGATCTCCGCGACGATGCGTGCGTGCGGGGCGAGCGCCCGCGCGAGGGCGACGACGCGGACGGCCGCTTCCGGCGCGAGGGACGCCAGACGAGTGACCGCGCCCGCGTGGACGAGCGCCACGCCACTCATCTGCACCACGCTCACGCGCTCGAACAGCGGACCGACCTTTACCCGCACCGACCGCGCCGGGCGTGCGGTGGCGATGACCACCGACACTCCCCGCGCGAGCACGGACTCCAGCGCGGCGGCACTCCGGGCGCTCAGCGTCCCCGACGCATCGAGCAGTGTCCCGTCGAGGTCGACGACCACGGCCCGAGGCGCCTCGGCCAGTCGCGGGAGCCGGAGAGCGTCATCGTCCAGGCAGGCGCCTCCCGACGTCGCGGATCCTTACAGGGCCGGAGCGTACGACGCGCGTGACGGAGATGACGAGAGGCCCCGTGGGGCCCCTCGTCCACACCTGGCGGTACCGCGCTTCGCTAGCCCTGCGTGCAGACGGGTGCCGCCGACAACTTCCACGAGCCGTCCCCCTGCTGGGCGAGTTCCCACGTCCCGCTTGCACGCCGGATCGCGAACCCGGCGTTCGACCGGAACTTCACCGCCACGGTCGCGCTCGTGCCGTTCACCGTAGCCTGCTGCGACTCGATGGTCGGGGAGGTGCCGCCGCCCGTACAGGCGTACGCCGTCTCTGCTTCGGTGCTTGAGAGCGGTGCCGTGGAGAGTGCGTCGAGCCCGGCCTTGTCCTTGGCGATCATCGCGATGAAGGCATTGATGACCGCTGCGGCCAGCGGATCAGTGCCCTCTGGCGCCGGTGTGGCAGCGGCGTTGAACGTGGCCCGCTGGGCCGCGCCAGCACTCTGACTCTGCCCGGCCGAACCGGGCGAACTGGCGGACGCGGTGTCCGCACTCCCGCCGCCGCATCCAACCAGCGCCACGCCCAGGACTAGGACGCCACAGAGCGAGATGAAACGGTCTCGGTTCCTCACGGCACACCCCCTTGCTCGACTCAACCCGGTCAAGCACGGATGTTATTCCTTTCTTCATCGGCACATGTATCAGACATCACAAACATCTATGAATAGAAACGCTTACGCGAGCGTCAGATTTTGCCCCAGCAATAACGGTTGCTTTCTGAGAGTTTGCTGAGTCACAGGATTCCGAACCTTAACGCAAGCGTTAGGTGCAACATCGTTATCTGTCCTGCGGAGCAGAATGGCATTCGTGAGCGGCTGGGGACGTGGACACAGGTGCTGGCCCCGGGGGCGCGGGGCCAGCACCACGCGCTGCGGGCGCGCGGCGATACCGGGCGGGGTGCCCTGCGCGCCGACGGCACGCCCTCGCCGGCGAGTCGCCGGCGGGCGTGTCCGTGGGGGTAATGCTGCGGCCGGGCAACTGGCGCAGCGTATCGGCCAGACCGGCGTGGCCGTGGAACTTCGCCGCGGCCTGGTTCTCGCCGGCGACCTCGCCCAGGAGCTCCTCGCGGAGCACGGAGATGGAGCGCGGAGCCTCGACGCCGATCTTGACGCGTTCGCCTTCGATCGACAGCAGGCGGATCACCACCCGGCCATCGATCACGATCCCCTGTTCGGCCTTACGCGTGAGAATGAGCATCCGTGGCCTCCCTGCCTGTGACGCTGCGCGTGATGGACGCACGGCTCCCTGCCGCTGACCCCTCTGGGATCATCGGCCGTTCACCGATGCGGGCACAGCCGCGTGTCAGGCGGAGGCGCGAAGCTCATCCTCGCCGGCCATCGCCTCGATGGCGGTCAGGACCGGGTAGCGCATGGAGTAGTCCACGCCCTGCAGGATGACCTGGCGGGCCAGGTGGGTGCGCCGGCACAGCACCAGCGGCGCCAGCAGGTTCACCGTGATCAGCGCCGGGTCCTCGTGCAGGGTGAGGATGGAACGGACGATCACGTCGCCCGGCTCCTCCATGCCCACGCCCTCCACGTCCGAGTCCGACATCTCGAAGGAGTAGTCCGGCAGGAGCGCGAACGGCTCGAGGAGCGCGAAGCACACGTCCGAATCGTCCACCGACTGGAGCCACTCCACCGCCGAGTCCTCTTCCGCGATCAGCGCGTAGCGGCGGAGGCCGTCAAAGCCACCGATGCCCGGCTCGAAGGCGAAGATCTGCTCTTCGGCCACCTCGACGGTCTGCTCCATACCCAGGAAATTCGTCTTGATCCGCATGATGACACCCCCAACTCGGGCACCACGCCCGTGTGCACTAACGCAGGTAATCCAACAGGCTCATGTTGAGCGACCGACCGGTAGCAGACAGCGCGGCCTGGAAGGCCATGTCGCGCATCTGCAGTTCCACGACTTCTGAGGTCAGGTCGACCTCCTCCAACTCAGCCACCAGGCCTCGCAACCGCTCGTCATCGCCCTGGAGTCGCTCCGAGACGATGTCCAGCCGGCGCACCCGGGCGCCGATGTCGCCGCGCGCCTGGAGCGCGACCTCGATCTCCGCACCGATGGCGGTCGCCGCAGCGTTGATCGCCGTGCGGTCGTTCGCCCGCAGCCCATCTCGGAACGCGATGAGCGAGGTGAATGCGCCATCGAACAGCGCATCGCCGTCCAGGTTCACGGCGATCTGCTCGCCGTCCCCGATCTCGCGGAGCACCAGCCCCGCGTCGCCCTGGTAGGTGACGGTGGTGGGCAGGCCGGGCACATCCGGCACGAACGGCGCGGCACCTGACTGGTGCCCGCCGAATATCCGACGGCCGCCATGGGCGCTGTTCGCGACCTGTAGCGCCTCGTTGATCAGTTCGTCCACTTCCGCCGCGATCTGGTTGCGCGCAGAGGCATCCAGGCCGGCGCTGTCCGCCTGCACGGACAGCGCCTGGGCGCGCGTCAGGACGTTCGAGAGCGACACGACCGCCGACTCCGTCACGGCCAGTTCGGACTGGGCGAGGTTGATCGTGCGGACGCGCTGCTCGATGACGTTGCGGTCCGACCGCGCCTGGATGGAGCGATTCGCCGCAAACGGGTCGTCGGACGCGCGCTGGACCCGCCTGCCGCTGGCCACGCGTTCCTGCGTTTCGTTCAGGCGAGTTGACGCCGTCTGGATGTGCATGAGCAGGCGCTCGTTCAGGGACCGGTTGCTGACGCGCATGGCTACTGCACCATCCGGAACAGCTCATCCAGCATCTCGTTGATCTTCTGGATGACCTGCGAGGCGGCCTGGTAGCCGCGCTGGAACTGCACCATGTTCACCATCTCTTCATCCAGGTTGACCCCGGCGACGGACTGCCGGAGTTGTTCCAGGTGAGAGATCGTCAGCGCCTGCGACTCGGCAAGCCGCTTCGCATCACGGACGGCCACGCCCAGGCGGGTCGTGACGCCGCTATAGAAGGCGCCGTAGGTCTCGCTACCCGCGGTCAGGTTCGCTGCCTCCTGCAGGCGCGCGATCGCCGTCGCACCGGAGCCGTCGCCCGGGGCAGCGGCCGCACCGCCGGCAGCCAGCAGGCGCAGGTCCGCCGCCAGTGCACCATCCACGGCGATGTCAGCGATGCCGGTGCCGGTGAAGAACGCGAGGCCGGTGGTGACGCCGTCCAGGGCGAAGCCAGCCGCGTGGACGGTGTTCACGTCTGTCATGATCTGCGTGATCAGCGTGTCCAGGTCCGCGAGCCGTGCGGGGAGGTCGACATCGCGCTGCTGGAGCAGCCCGCCGATCTCGCCGCTGGCGACCTTCACGGCCGCGCCGTCCGAGGCCCACGTCAGGTCGATGTAGTCGTTGTTGGCGGGGTTGCGGACCGGGACCATCTCGTTCACCCGGTTGCCCTGGACCAGCGCGCGCCCGCCGATGAAGACGTCAACGTGCCCGTCTTCGTGCTGCATGACGCGCGTATCCGCCAGCCGGGAGAGGCGGTCCAGGGCGAGATCACGCTGGTCGGTGAGGTCCGCCGCCGGGTCACCGGTGGCCCGCACGATGATGATCCGCTGGTTGAGGGCGGCCACCTCGCGGCCGATCGCGTTGACCTCATCGACCGCGCTCGCGATCCGCGTGTTCGCGTCCGTGCGGATGTCCGTGAACGTCCGCGAGAGGCGCCGGGCGGAGAACGCCAGCGTCTCGCCCGCCTGTAGGACGGCACTGCGGGAAGCGCTCTCCCCGGGTGCGTTCGCCAGGTCCCGCCAGGCGTTGAAGAAGCCGTCCATAGCGGCCATCAGCCCCGTGTCACCGGGTTCACCGAGGGCGAGCTCGGCCATCTGCAAGGAAGAGGCGCGAGCGGCGTACTCGCCGGCGGCATGTGCCTCTGTGCGCATCTGAAAATCCACGAACAGGTCGCGGATCCGATCGATCCCCTCAATCTGCACGCCGTTGCCAATACCCGTATCACCGGGGGCGACGGCTGCCAGCCGGACCACCTGCCGGCTGTAGCCGGGCGTGTTCACATTCGCGACGTTGTGCGCCACGGCGTCCATCGCCTGCTGCTGCGCCAGGAGCGCGCGCATGACGGAGTTCAGGCCGACGGAGATCGCCATGGCGGGCCCCTACGCGCTGCGGTCCAGCGCACGGCCGCCGGGCAGCGACGGCGTGACGCCGTCCGGGGTGTATACGGAGCCGGCAAGGAGGGTGCGCAGGTACTGGAGCCAGCGGTCGACCAGCGCCCGACTCTGCTCCAGCAGCCGCGCATTTGCGGTCTGCGCCTCTTCCAGGGCGACCGCCTGGCCGCGGAGTTCGCGGCCGGTACGCAAGAGCGTGGTCGCGTGCTCGACCGGCAGCCGGGAGGCAATCTCGCTGACGGTCGCCTGGTCGGGCGCGATGCCGGTCGCGGCCTCGATGGCCACGAGCGCGGTCATCCGCTCCGTCTCCAGCGCGCGCAGGTGGTCGTACAGTTCTTCCTTGAGGCGCACAATCTCGGTGAGGCGCGACACGTCGCCCTCCAGGATCGCGCCCTGCTCGGACGTGGCAAGACCCAGGAGCGCGCGGTACACGTCGCCCTGCGATTCCATGACGGCTACCAGGCCGTTTGCGCCGCCGGTCAGTTCGGTGTCCGCGGCGATCATCCCTGCACCCCGCGCTCGAACATGAGCCGGGCCAGCGCATCTGCATCCACCTGGTAGGCGCCGGACTCCACGCGCTCGCGCAGTTCGGCGACGCGGGCGGCGCGCACGTCCGGCGCGTCCACCACGGACTGCATGACGCGGGCGAACAGGCGGGCCTCGTCCGAGACCGCCACGTGGTCCGTGCGACGCGACTGGTCGCCGCGTGCCGCGGCGGCGGTGCGCTGCGCGGGCGCCTCGCCGGCCTCGCGGGAACTGGAGACCTGCCGCTGGTAGATGCCGCTGGCGTCCTGTGGGCGAATGGGCTGAATCATGGTCGTATCCCCTGCACGGCTGGCACTAGACCGTGACGTCGTTCGCCTTCGTCAGCATCTCTTCGATGGTGCGGTAGGCGACAAGGTTCAACTGGTAACCGCGTTTGGCCATCACCAGGCCGGTCATCTCCGTGGCGATGTCCACGTTGGACGCCTCCAGCCAGCCGCTGAACACCGAACCCATCCCGTCTTCGCCCGGCCGGCCGAAGATCGGCGCCTGCGACTCCGGAGTCTCGCGGTACCGGCTGTTACCGATGGCGGCGAGGCCGGACGGGTTCGGGAACCGCGCGAGTTCCATCTGGCCCACCACCTCGCGCACGCCATCGCGCGCCGCGAAGTCGTCCAGCGCGGCGAGTTCCTCGTCGGTGAAGTCGCGCATGACGGTCACGGAACCATCCTGCTCAATGCGGAGATCACGGAACTGGTCCGGCAGTTGCAGCGGCGGGTCCAGCAATTCACCACTGCTGGTGGCGACCTTGCCGGCGCCGTCCAGCATGAAGACGCCTGCGCGGGTGTACGCGGTGGAGCCGTCATCCAGCAGGACACGGAAGAAGCCGTCGCCGCTGATTGCGAAGTCCAGCAGACGACCGCTGGGCTGCAGGGCACCCTGCTCGAAATCCCGCTTCGTGGACGCCGTGGAGACGCCGGAGGACTGGCTGATGTCCGCCAGGTTCTCCGGCCCGGTCAGGGCCGCGAACACCGCGGAGGAGTTCAGGATGTCCTGGAAGTGGATCTTGACACGCTTGTAGCCGGTGGTGTTCACGTTCGCGAGGTTGTTTGCGATCGCCTCGATGTTGCGCTGCTGCGTGAGCATGCCGCTGATCGCGGCGTCCAGGGACAGAGACATTGTGGCCCCCTTAGACCCGGCCGACTTCGCGGACGGCGCTCTCGAGCGTGTCGTTGATGGCGGAGAAGACGCGCTGGCTCGTCGAATAGGAACGCGCGACGGAGTAGAGCTGTGTGGCGAACTGCCCCACGTTCACGTTCGCTTCCTCCAGCGAGCCCTGGAGGACAAACGCTGTGCCCTCGGCGGGATCCAGTGGGGTGATCGCGGCGCCCGGGATCACGAGGAACTGTGAGGCCCCCGCGCGCACCAGATCGTCAGCACCCACGGTCACCACCTGAAGCCGCGCAATCTCGTCCTCCGTCACCTCCATGACGGTGGAGCCGTCCGCCGACTCGATGGGGGTGGAGACCAGTCGAACGAGGCGTCCGTCCGGCTTGACGCGGATGTGGTCCGTGTCCACGGAGATCGGATTGCCCTGGACATCCAGCACCAGGGCGCCATCGGCGGTCACCAGGCGTTCCTGGTCGTCGCGGTCCCAGTGGCCGTCACGGGTGTAGCGCAGGCCGTTTTCTGCCTGCACCACAAAGAACCCGTCCCCACGGAGCATCACGTCCAGCGGTGAGCCCGTTTCGCGCTCCGAACCCTGGCCCAGGAACGTGCGGACGTTCTGCACGAACGCACCCGTCCCCACCATGCCGATGACCCGGTCCGTGGTGCCGCGCATCGGCCCGTCGCTGGAGCCGACACGGCGCGCGAGGACACCGGAGAACGCCGTCTGTGCAGACTGGTCCGCCTTATAGCCGACGGTATTGGAGTTGGCGAGGTTGTCCGCCACGACTTCCTGCTGGCGCAGGCCCAGCAGCATGCCGGAAGCGGCGGTGTAGAGGCCGCGGATCATGCTGCCCTCCGGCCGAGGCGAAGCCCGACGAACACGGAAAGGGACATAGCGCCCAGCAGCGCGCCAAAGCGCACCAGGTCAGCGATCAGGCCGGGGTCGCCGGTGTTCGGCAACCGGCCCGGGGCGCCCAGGCCCCCGGCAGCGGCCTGGTTGCCATCCGCGCCGGGCTGGCCCACCAGGCTGAAGTAGCCGCCGATCGAGCGGTCCTCGGTCGGCTGCGGCGCGTCGTCCGGCTCCGGTTCCACGGTCAGGATCAGGAGGTCGAAGCCGAAGTCGGAAAGCGGAGGCAGGGTGCCGGTGAAGTCCACGGACCCACCCACCGCCGCGTTGAAGCGGCCTGCAGAGATCGCGTCGCCCGCCTCGGAGTTCACGAGCCACACCTGGTAGAGCCGGCCGGACAGCCGTTCGAGACCGGACGCCTCGAGGCGCAGGACGCCCTCGGCGAACATCAACTCGGCGTTGCCGGTCGCGTCCTGGGGCCCCCAGTTCGACAGGTCGATGTACTTGAGTTCCACGGGCACCGGAACGCCGTTGGCGCGGGCAGCGCCTGCCGGGATCACCATGACGCCCACCAGGGCCAGCGCGACGAGCGCGGTGGAAAGCATCAGGAAGCGCCGGGTCATGCCCGACCTCCGCGCAGCCGCGCGATGCGGACCTCTTCGAGGCCGACGTTCAATTCACGCGCAATGGCGCGGTCAGAGAGCCCGTCCTCGGTGAGTGCGAGCACCCGAGAGCGCAGGTCAGACGTGGCCGGCGCTGCGGCGCTCACGTGTTCGCCGGCCGCCATGGGGCGGTCGTCAGCACGCGGGGAAGGGGCGGCGGTCACGAAGGTCATGGCAGCGCGCTGGTCGGAGAGGAGGCCGGCGAGCGAGTCTCGCTGGCGGGCCATCTGGCCCTGGAGCTGGTCGACGGAGTGCTGCAGGCTCGCGAGGAGCGCCTCGGTGGACTCGGTTGCCAGAGACTCGACGTGCGCCTCCAGCGGGTCGCGCTGGGCCTGCTGAGAGAGCAGGTAGCCGTGATACAGGACGCCAAGCGCCAGCAGCATCAACGGGACGCCGATGGCGAGGCTGAGAAGCAAGATGGCCGGTGAGACGCTCATGCTGCCTGTCCATGTTGCCGGCTCAGCAGGCCCGTGCGGAGCCGGCCAAGCGCCCGTGCGTGGAGCTGGCAGACGCGGGATTCGGAGATCTGTAGGACCTCGCTGATCTCACGCATCGTCAGTTCGTCCTTGTAGTAAAGCGAGAGGATGAACTGCTCCCGATCAGGCAAATCCCTAATCACAGCCGAGAGATCACCGATCAGTTCCTGGCGCTCCAGGTCGACGGAGAAGTCCTCGTCGTCCGGGTCTGCCACGGACATGGGGCCGCCGGTGTCGTCCTCGCCGTCGGTCGCCCCCAGCGAGTCCAGTGACACGGTGATCCAGGACGCGTCGATGAGCGTCTTGCGGTAAGCGTCCGGGGTCAGTCCCAGGGCGCTGGCGACCTCGTCGTCCGTGGGCTCGCGGCCCAGGTCGCCGGTCAACGTGAGGATCGCCGCGTTCGCGTCCCGGGCCTTCTGGCGCACGGAACGCGGCAGCCGGTCCAACGACCGCAGGGCGTCGATGATCGCGCCGCGGATGCGGGAGATCGCGTAGGTCTCGAACTTCACGCCCTTGGTGTGATCGAACCGCTCCACGGCCTCGATCAGGCCGATCGTGCCGAAGGAGAGGATGTCCTCATAGTCCAGGATCGCCGGGAGAGAGATCGCCAGGCGGCCCATGACGTACTTCACCAGCGGCGCGTACTGCAGAATGATCTGCTCGCGCACCGCTGCGTCCTTCGTCGCCAGGAAGCGCTCCCACAGCACGGTGTTCGCGCGCTGCAAGGCCTCCCCGGTGAGGGCGTTCGGATCGAGGGGCTTCCGTCGCTGGGTGGCCATCTCGTTACCTCAGACTAGGCGGCTGCTCGCCGCTCCATCGCAGTCGCGCGTTCGCGGGCCGCGGGGAGGCTGGCTGGCGTGCGGTTCTCTTGTTCGGTGTGCGCGTCATCCTCGGCGCGCCCGATCTCATCCTCATATGCGGCACCGCGTTCCCGGCCCTCGCGGTGCCGGACGGGGGCCGTCACCACCACGATCTCGGCGAGGTAGGCGACGAACACCACGGGCAGGAACGCCAGCAGGCCCCGGACGATCGCGGTCTCGACGTGATAGCCGGCCCCCAGGGACGCCCATACCGTCCAGGCCGCCACGACGACGGCGAGGTAGAGGCCGGCGCGCAGGATCAGCACTAGATGACCCCCTTGCGTCGCATCTCCACTTGCTGGCGAAAGATGTAGCGGACCACGCGCTCGCGCTCCCGGCGGTCGGGATCGATGAACTGGCTGTTCACGCGGTAGTACTGGGCGGAGGTCGAGGGGCGCTGCACGCTGAGGGCCTGCATCAGCATGTCCAACTCCAGCGGCTCGCCCTCCAGTTCCAGCACGATGCGGATGCGGGCGCCGGACGGAATGTACTCCCGCACCTGCAGCAGCATGCCGCCGCCCGACATGTCCATGACCGTCACGTTCAGCCGCTGGACTTCCTTCCCCGCATCGTCCAGGCGCATGGCGAGGCGCGGCTCGATGCGGGTTGGCAGGCGGTAGTACGCACGTCGCTCCGTACGCTCCGCCTCTGCCGGGAGTTCCACGGTGATGCTGTCGTACTCGGTGAACTCCACCAGGCGCACGGCCACCTGGAAGCGGTAGACCCGCCCGTGGAGCATGGTGAACATCGCCAGCTCTTCGCCCGGGACGACCTCCAGCACCTCGCCATCACGCCGCGGCGTGCTCAGGCGCATGCCGCGAGGGGTCACCTGGCGGATGGTGCACTCGTATGTGGCCCCTCCCGGATCCTCCGGGGGGGTCACGTTCACCCGTGTACCGGGCTTGAGGTCGATGAAGGAGGACACGCCCGGCTAGCCCACCCGTGCCAATCGACGCGGCGCTGACGCGGCGTTCACCGGCGAAGGCGCAGTCCATTCGGCTGCCACGACCGCCGTGGCCAGGGCCAGGTTGTCCGCAGTCCGCGGAGCCTCGCTCACCTGGTCGGAGTGCGTGGTGTACGCGAAGCCGATTGCGGCATCCACGGCCACGTCCACCAGCGCGCCGAAGTGCGAGGTCTCGTCGCAACGGGTCGCGACCAGACCATCCACACCCACGGTGCTGAAGGCTGCGACGACATCCGTGAGGTCACTCCCCTTCATCGTCGCCGGCAGGGTGAGCAACACGGACCTGGTGCGCGCGACCCCGAGGAAGGCGCTGAGTTCCGCCATGCGGTCGCGCTTCAGGCCATTGTGGCCGGGGGTGTCCACGACCACGACGTCGGCGCTGCCCGACCGGAGCAACTCATCGAGTTCCTCCGGGCCGTAGCACAGGTGCACGGGCAGCCCGGTCGCGGCGCCATACGCCAGCAGCTGCTGCGGCGCACCCGCACGGTTCACGTCCGTGCCGGCCAGCGCCACGCGCAGGCCGTTGGCGCGCTCCAGTTCCAGGCCCAGGCGCACGGCGACCGTGGTCTTGCCGGCGCCTCCGGGGCCCACGAGGAAGATCGCCAGCGGGCGGCGCCCGAACGTCGGCGTGCTCGTCTGCGGCAGCTTCGCGGCGATCTTGCGCTCGACCGTCCGCGCCATCGCGTCCACGTTGTCGGCGCGCACCACGGCCTCCCCGGCCTCGCCGAGGATGGTCGCAGCCAGGCGCGGCGAGACGCCGTGGCGGATCAGGCGGTCGCGCAGGTCGCGGGCAGCGGCCGGGGCCGCGTCCATGCGCGCGCCGGCACGGTCCGCGACCAGGGACTCCAGGAGCGTGCGCATCTGGTCCAGTTGCCGGCTGAGCGGCGCCAGTTCAGCGGCAGGCAGCGACTGACGGGCGACCTCCGACTCGGACTCCTCTGGGTCCGCGGCGGCAGCGGCACGCAGGAACCCGGAGTGCGTGGCAGGGGCAGGCTTCGACTCCTCGAGCGGAGCGGCGGCCGTGGCCTCCGCGACCGCACGGATCATGTCGTGCGCCGCCAGGTCCTGCTCCAGCATGGGGCGGCGTCCCGTGGGTGCGGCCTCGGCGACCGTGGGAAGGTGTGCAACCACCTCCACGAACTGCCGGCCCGGCTGGCCAAAGAGCCCCGGTGCATACGCCTTGCGGGTGGAGAGGATCACGGCGTCCGCACCCAGTTCGCGGCGCACCTTGTCGTACGCCTCGGCCAGCGTGCCTGCCTGGAACCGCTTAGGCTGCTGCATATTCCACCTCCACCTGTGCGATCGCTTCCACCTCGACCTCGCGCGCGATCTCCGCGAAGGCGATCACCGGCAACGCCGGTACGGAACGCTCAAGCAGCCGTCGGAGCGGCCGCCGGATGCGGCTGGACGTGAGCAAGACCGGCTGCCGGCCCTGGGCAGCGGCGCGTTCGAGTTGTGCCGCGACCGCCGTCAGCAGTCGCTGCAGCAGGTCCGGCGACACCACGAGCGCCATCCCGGCGTCCGTGGGCGTCAGCGCCTGCGCGAGCGATTGCTCCAGGCGCGGGTTCAGCGTCATGGCATGGATGCGGTTGTCCGCGGCGCGGTGCTGCATGGTGATCTGGCGCGCCAGCGCAGTGCGGACACCCTCCGTCAGCGCCTCGATCTCCTTCGTCTGGCGGCCCAGGTCGGCCAGCGTCTCGGCGATGGTGACCAGGTCGCGGACGGAGACGCCCTCGGCCAGCAGCAACTGCAGGACGCCCTGCACCTCGCCCACGGTGAGGATGCCGGGGACCAGCTCGTCCACCACGGCTGGATACTCCTCCTTGAGGTGGTTGAGGAGCGTCTGCACATCCTGGCGGGACAGCAGTTCCGGCGAGTGCCGCTTGATGAGTTCCGAGACGTGAGTAATGAGGACGGACGGCGGGTCGACCACCGTGTAGCCCAGGAACTCGGCCTGTTGCTTGTCCGCGGGGGCAATCCAGCGCGCCGGGAGGCCGAAGGCCGGTTCGGTCGTGGCCGTGCCGGCGATCTCTGCCGTCGCCAGGCCGGAGTCCATCGCCAGAAACTGGCCGGCGAGGAGCTGGCCGCCGCCGATTTCGATACCGCGCAGCTTCAAGACGTACTGGTTCGCGGGCAACGACAGGTTGTCCCGAATCCGGATCATCGGGACCACAATGCCAAGGTCCGTGGCGATCTGACGTCGCATGATGGTGATCCGGTGCAGCAGATTCCCGCCGTGTTCGCCGTCCACCAGCGGGATGAGGCCGTATCCGACCTCCACCTCCAGCGGATCAACCCGGAGCATGTTGACCACGGAGTCCACGCTCTGCGCTTCATCCCGGTCTTCAACCTCGCGGGCCTCGGCCACTTCCACCGCCCGCGCCCGCTGGCGCTGGCGGAGAAGGTACCCGGCGCCTCCCATGATGGCCGCGATGATGAAGAACGGGGATCGGGGAAGTCCCGGTACTAGGCCAAAGGTTGTCAGGATGCCCGCGACGATGAACATGACGCGCGGGTTGGAGAACAACTGCCCGCCGATGTCCTGACCCAGGTGGCCCTCGGACGCCGCGCGGGTCACGATGATGCCCGTCGCGGTCGAGACCAGGAGCGCCGGGATCTGCGAGACGAGGCCGTCGCCGACGGTCAGGATGGAGAAGGCGGAGACCGCCTCCCCCGGCGCAAGCCCTTGCTGCATGATCCCGATCGTCATGCCGCCGATGAGGTTGATCGAGGTGATGATCAGCCCGGCGACCGCGTCGCCCTTCACGAACTTGGAGGCGCCGTCCATCGCGCCGTAGAAGTCCGCTTCCGCGGAGATCTTCGCCCGGCGCGTCCGCGCCTCGGTGTCTGAGATGAGGCCGGCGTTCAGGTCGGCATCGATCGACATCTGCTTGCCGGGCATGGCGTCCAGGGTGAACCGGGCGGCGACCTCCGCGACCCGGCCGGCACCGTTCGTGATCACCACGAACTGGATCACGAGCAGGATGAGGAACACCACGATGCCGACGATCAGCGAGCCGCCGATCACGAACTCACCGAACGCATCGATGACCGAGCCGGCGTCGCCATAGAGCAGGATCAGGCGCGTCGAGGCGATGTTGATCGCCAGGCGGAAGAGCGTGACCAGCAACAGGAGGGATGGGAAGACGCTGAACGACAGCACCTCCCGCGTGTACATCGCGATCAGCATGATCGTGACGGAGGCGGCGAAGTTGGCGACGATCAGCAGGCTCAGCACCATCGGCGGCACCGGCACGATCATGAGGCCGATGACCGCGAGCACCGTGATCGCCAGCGCCACGTCCGAATTGCGCGTGATGATGGAGAGCAACCCCACGTCCGTGGTGTCCCTGCGCGCCGATGTCCGTGCTGCCGCCATCGTCCTGCTCCCTCTGCCCGGTTACGCCACAGCCCGCCGGCCGAACCGCGAGGTCCGGAGCCGGTAGACGAAGGCAAGGATCTCCGCGACCGCCTCGTACAGGTCGGCCGGGATCTCCTGGCCCACACGCGTCGCCTTGTAGAGCGCGCGCGCGAGCGGTGGATTCGTGATCACGGTCACGCCGTTCTCCTCCGCGATCTCGCGGATCCGGAGCGCGACGAGGTTCATGCCCTTCGCGACCACGATCGGCGCGGGCGAGGTGGCGGGGTCGTACCGGAGCGCGACCGCGTAGTGGGTGGGGTTCATCAGCACCACGTCCGCCTTCGGGACGGACTTCATGATCCGTTGGAGCAGTTGCCGGCGAGCACGCGCCATCTGCGCCTTCATCTGCGGGTCGCCGTCCGACTGCTTCATCTCGTCCTGGACTTCCTGGCGAGACATCCGCAGCGAGCGCGCCAGGTCCTGCTTCTGGAACAGGTAGTCCGCCGCGGCCATGACGATCAGCACGACCGCGGTCCAGAGCATGAGGTCGAACGCCACGTCGATGAGCATCGCCACCGCGGGCGTCAGGCCGGCCTGCATCCCGGCCGAGGTGATGTCGTCCCAACGGTGCTTGAAGATCAGGACCGCGACCCCGCCGAGGATGCCGAACTTGGCGAGCGACTTCACGAGGTTCACGTACGCCTGGCGAGACGCGATCAGGCGCTTGCCGCCTTTCAGCGGGTCCATGCGGTTGAGCTTGGGCTTCAGCGCATCCTTCGAGAAGAGTGGCCCACCAGTCTGAGCCATCCCGCCGAGCACGGAGAAGAACGTAATCGCGCCGATCAGCGGAGCCAGGACGAGCAGGATGCGGATGACGATCTGGACGCCAATCACCCCCGCCAGGTCCGTAGATAGCACCTCATCGCCCGGTCTTCGCCAGGCGTCGATCGCAAGCGCTTCCAGAGAGGCCCACATCCCGCCACCGGAGAACCGGAAGACCAGGAGCGTCGCGAGGATCACGATCGCGCTGTCGACCTCGCGGGAGCGCGCGACCTGTCCGCGCTTGCGGGCGTCGTCCATCCGGCGTGGCGTAGGGGCTTCGGTCTTCTCGCCTGCCATGGCTACGGCCTCAACAGTCCGTTGACGTCCACTAGCGCCCGCCCCAGGGTGGCGCTGATGAATGTCGTCATGAGCGGCATGGCCGCGGCAAGAGTCACGAGGCCGACGCCGATCTTCACGGGGAAGCCGACGACCAGGACGTTGAGCTGCGGCACCGTGCGGCCGACGAGCGCCATCGCGAGGTCGGTGAGCATCAGCGCGCCAAACACCGGAAGCGCGATCTGGATCGAGGTCACCAGAAGCGCACCAAAGAACGGCGCGACGCGGTCGCCGGCGATCACGGTCAGATCACCGGTGCCCGGCGGAATCACCTCGAACGTATGAAGGATGCCCTGGATAACGAGGTAGTGGCCGTTCATCGCGAAGAAGATCAGCGTCACCAGCATCTTGTAAAACTGCTGCAGCACACCGGTCTGCGCGCCGGTCAGCGGATCGAAGATCTCGCCAAGGCCGAAGCCCATCTGGATGCTCACGATCGAGGCGGCCATCTCCATGCCCTGGAACACAAGCATCACACCGATGCCAAACGCGATGCCGATCAGGATCTCCATCCCGAAGGCAGACGCGAACGAGAACAGGTCAACGGGGATCGCCGTGAGCGGCGTGCCCTCCAGCGGAAGGACGATCAGCGCCAGAAGGATGGACAGCCCGACCTTGATCTGCGTGGGCACGGAGCGAGCGCCGAACAGCGGCGCCGCGACCACGGCCGCCGTCACCCGCCCCAGCACGAGCAGGAAGTGTGCCGACCACTGCGGCGAGACGGCGAACACCTCGCTCAGCACCTAGCGGGCCAGCACCGGAAGCAGCGCGAACAGGCGGATGGTGTAGTTCACCATCGTGCCGATCATCCAGGGCCCCAGGACCGCGGCCACGGCGAACACGCCGAGGATCTTGGGCACGAACGTCAGCGTCACCTCGTTGATCTGGGTCATCGCCTGGAAGACGGAGATCAACATGCCGATGACGAGGCTCACAATGAGGATTGGACCGGACACCAGCAGCGTGGTGACCAGTGCGTCCTGAGCCAGAGCGATGACATTACCGTCCGTCATTGCGGGTGAACTCCTATGCGGCGCGGATCAGACAGTGACGAAGCTCGTCACGAGCGAGCCGATGATCAGGCTCCATCCGTCCACCAGGACGAACAGCAGGATCTTGAACGGCAGGGACACGACGACCGGGGGCAGCATCATCATGCCCATCGACAGCAGCGCCGACGAGACGACGATGTCGATCACCAGAAACGGGATGAAGATGACGAACCCCATGAGGAACGCCGTCTTCAACTCGCTCACGATGAAACCCGGGATGATCACATAGGTCGGCACTTCGGAGACGTTCGCCGGGCGCGTCTCCTGGCTCAGGCCAACGAACAGCGCCAGATCCTGCTCGCGCGTCTGCGCCAGCATGAACTTCCGCACCGGGCCTTCCGCACGGTCCATGGCCTCGCCCTGGTCAATGGTCCCCGCGAGGTACGGCTGGAGCGCCTCCTCGTTCACGGTGGTCCACACGGGCGCCATCACGAACACCGTCAGCAGGAAGGCGATGCCCACCAGCACCTGGTTCGGCGGCAGTTGCGGCACGCCCATCGCGTTCCGCACGAGCGAGAGCACGATCACGATGCGGGTGAAGGAGGTCACCATGATCAGCAGCGCCGGCGCCAGCGAGAGCGTGGTGAGCAGCAACAGCAGTTGAACCCCGCTCGCCCGGCCCGAGGGGTCGTCCACCGACTGAGGGCCCACGCCCGGCGCGGTCACGGTGCCGTCCGGCGCCACGCAACCGGACGCCATCAGCATCACCATGCCGCCGAGGGCGAGCATCGCCAGCGTCCGTCGAGACGGATGCGGGCGACGCCAGGTCGGGAACGGCCGTGGGAGGGGACGGTTCAACCGGCGTTCCTCCGCGCTTCGGCGATCGCGCGCTGCACATCTGCGATCCGTCGCTCGCGGTCCACGCTGGCGGCCGCTGCGGCGACCGAGGCGGGGGTCGAGGCGTAACCATTGCGGGCACGGAGCGCACGAGACGTCTCGAACTCCGCGGCGTCGGCACGGCCGTCCGTCTCAGCGGCGGCCAGCGTGCGCTCGAACAGCCCGGCCGACCGGCGCGGCGCGTGGTCCTCGATGCGCTCCTCGAAGTCGAACGCGGGCGCATCCTGCGCGGTGCGGACACGGCCGAACAGGCCGCGCGCACCCCGCAGGCGGCTCGTCAGCGGCCGCCGCGGGTCGATGGCGTCGCCCTCGAACTCTTCGAACTCATCGTCCTCGTCTGCCCGGACGTCCGCGCGGGGGCGCGACGGCATCGAGGGGATCATCTCCCGGAAGGCGGCCAGGCCGGCAGTCATCGCCTCGAACGGCGACGGGCGCGTGCCCTGATTCGCACGGGGCGAGGCCTCTGCTCTTGCGCGCGACCCGGCCAGCGTGCTGGCGGCGCCGCTCAGCGAGCCGGCCAACGAAGCGGAGAGTGAGCGGCGCCCGGAGGTCTCCGGGTGCTCGGACAACCGGCGCACCTCCTCTGGGTCGTCCACGGTCATCAGGCTGGTGATGCGCTCCGGGGTCGCGCCCACGAGCACCGCGCGGTCACCGAGGCGCACCAGGTGCAGCGCGCGGTTCGGACCGAGCGCGTGCGTCTCGATCACCTCGAGCGCCGCGAGTGCCCCGCGGCCACCCACACCCTGCGTGCGACGGACGTACCAGCGCATCGCCGCAACGGCGCCCCAGATCACGCCCAGCACCAGGCTCAGGCGGAGCACCAGCCCCACCCAGTCCCCAAGCCCGAACGACGAGACGCCGCCGCCTACCTCCACAACCTCCCTGGCGGCTTCCTGCGCGAAGGCCACGGTGCGGAGCAGGTGCGCGGAGACAACGCCGACCGCGACGGCAACGGCACGGCGCGCGGTGCGGACGCGGGGGGAGTGCTGGGCGCGGGACATCGCTACGCCCCCATCGCCTGGACGCGGCGACGCGGCGAGACGATCTCCGTCACGCGCACGCCGAAGTTCTCGTCCACCACCACCACTTCACCGCGCGCGATCAACTGCTCGTTGACCAGCACGTCCACCGGCTCGCCGGCGAGTTTGTTCAGTTCCACCACCGAGCCGGGACCGAGCGACAGCACCTCCTCCACCGTCATAGACGACCGCCCGAGTTCCACCGTCACCCGCATGGAGACATCCATGATCAGGTCGAACGCGCGCGGCGAGTGCAGCGGCGCCGGACGGCCCTCCGGGAGTGGCGGGAAGCGCACCGGGTGCACATCCACATCATCGGACGGCGTGGAGGCAGCGCCACCGACCGGACGAAGCGACGAGATGTTACTGACGGGAGCGTCCTCCTGAGCCATAGAGCCGGCGTCCCGCCCAATCCCGGCGAACGCCGGAGACGGCAGCGTTGCGGCGTCATCGCCAATCAGGACATCCAGGAGCGCCGCAGGGGCCACGACGACCACATGCGATGATGCGCCGTTCGCCTCGAACTCCAGGTCGACGCGGACAAGCGACAGCCCGTCGGCGGCTCCGGCCAGCAGTTCGGCGGTCTCCTGCGCGGCGCCCACCCGCTGGCTCGCGAGTGAGACCTCCACGCCAGCGAGCGCGTCACCACCGAGCGCCACCGACACCAGGTCGAGGAATTCGCGCATCGCCGAGGCGACAATGTCGGTGTGCTCCGCTGCGACCGCCGGGTCGGCCAGGTCGCCGTCGCCGGTGTCGATCGGGAGGAGCGCACCCAGGTCCGCCAGGGAGATGAGGATCGCTGCGGGCAATGAGACGCCCGGGGCCAACGCCAGGCGGACCTCGAAGCCCATGTGCTCCAGCGCGGAGAACTCGGACTCGATCGCCGCGGGGTCGGTGACCCCCAGCGACACGCCCTGGAGCAGCACGCGCTGCCCGGCAAGGCTCTCGATGCCCACCAGCGCGGTTTCCCGCAATTGGGTGCCGAGGTCCGCGAGACCAGCCCCGCGGGCCATCAGGAGTTCGGCGACCTCGGGCGGCACGCCTTCAGCGAACGGTGGGAAGTCCTGGGCCACGATGGTCCTCCGTCAGTGCGGTCTGAGCGCGAACTACGCGTCGCCGGCGGCGTCGCCGGCGGACGTGGTGAGTGGCTGGATGAGCGGCGAGATGGTCACCACGGGGGTGCCCGGCGGGGACGGCAGGTTCATCGGCTTGCGGCCGAGGAACCCGAACGTCTCCTCCTGGACGACTTCGGACACCTGCACCCCAACATGGTTTCCGACGACGCCCGGCAGGCCGAGGAAACGGACGTGCTGGCCAACGAGCACTTCCAGTGGGCGTCCGAGGCGGGCGTCCAGGATGAACGTGTCGCCCTCCGCGATGCCGACGATCGAACGCGCGGGCAGGTCGACACTGCCGAGGCGGACGCTGACGTCCAGCCGGCTGCGGCCGATCAGGTGCTCCATGGTGTGGCGCTCTTCGTCTGTCAGCGCCTGGCGGTGCGAGGACGCGATCCACACCTGCGCGGACAGCGCCGGAGCGATCGGTTCAATCACCGTGTAGGGGACGCAGATCGACATCGCACCCATGTGGCCGGCCACGCTGACCTCGAAGAACGCGGTCAGCACCACGTCGGTGGGGGCGGCGACCTGGATCAGGCTGGCGTCCTGGCCCAGGTCCTGGAGCGTGGGCTCCATTGGACGGACATTCGCCCACATCTCCTGCAGCGCGTTGCTGATGTTGCGGGAGAAGGTGCGCAGCAGCCCCACCTCCACCTCACCCAGTTCGCGCGAGCGGTCCAGGAGGGTGCCCGTACCGCCCAGCAGCCGGTCGACCACCTCCGCGGCGATGTCCAGGTTCAGTTCAACCACGATGTTGCCGGAGAGCGGCGCCAGCGACAGGACGTAGCAGACGGTCGGGTTCGGGACCTGGCTCTGCCACTCCTCGTACAGCCCCTGGTCGATGCTCGACAGTCGGATCGTGACGAGCGTGCGCAGGCGTGACGAGAAAGAGGCGCCGAGCATGCGGGCGAAGTGCTCATGCATCGCCTGCAGCGTTGCCCACTGCTCCTTGGAGAACTTGTCGGGGCGACGGAAGTCGTACGCCTTGATGACGCGGGTCAGCGACCGCTCGGGCGCGGAGGGCTGAGCGCTGTCCGCGAGCTCCACGGCCTCCTCAGCCGGGATGCCCTTCAGCAGCGCCTCGATCTCCCATCGGGACAACGCACCCTGGTCTGCCATGGCCGTATCTCCGACCGCCCGATGTCACGGGCGGCATCTCAGTCCTACTGGGTGATGAAGTTCAGAAAGAGCACGCGCGTGGGGCTGGGCTCACCGTGGAAGATCTCCTCGGCGGCGTGCAGGATCTCTGCCTTCAACGCCTCCTTGCCCTCCGTGGTCGCCAGATCGGCCGGCGTATGGGCGGTGACGATGGTGGTGATCGCGTCCTCCAGCAGTTGCCGGCCGGTCCCGATCTGCTTCTCGAACTCGGCGAGGAGGTGCTTCTGCTCCGCCACGCACGGGTCCTCCGCGGCGCCCGCCTCCACCGCTCGGCGCGGGCCCGGCCCGCCCGGGACGGAGGACACCATCAGCTCGCCCCCCAAGCGGAGGTCTGCGCCATGGGGAGCGGACGCGCCGCAGCCCGTCAGCACGTGCGCCCAGGCTGCGTCCTTCGTCTCGAACTCGATGGCGGTCTGAAGCTTCAGGTAGATCTGCGAGCCGCCATCGGTGCGGAGGTTGAAGACGCGGTCCGCGAGCGTGATGTGTGGCCCCAGCTTCCCGGGGACGCTCACGACCGTGGGCTCCGCCACCGGGGCGGCTTCTCCCGACCCGCCGAGAACAAACGTGAAGAGTGCAAACGCGACGGCGACACCGGCGACGGCACCACCAACGGCGAGGATGATCGGCTTGCTCATTCAGCGGCTCCCACCGGCTGCACCCGCGCCCTGGATCCGGACGGGCGGGTAGAGGATCACGATGTCGGCGCGCCGGTTGAGTGCGCGCCCTTCCGGCGTCCGGTTTTCGGCGATCGGCCGGAACTCCCCGTAGCCGGCCGCGAAGACGCGGCCGGGCGACACGCCCAGGTCCTCCGTGAGCAGCCGCAGCACGGCAGTGGCGCGGGCTGACGAGAGCTCCCAGTTGGACGGGTACTTGTCTGTGATGAGCGGGATGTTGTCCGTGTGACCCTCCACGCGGACCTCGTTCCCCGTACTCTTCAGCGCCTTCGCGACGATCGCCAGGAGCGCACGCGCCTCGGGGCGGACGTCGGCGCTGGCGGACGGAAAGACCAGGTTGTCCGCGAGGCGGATGACGATGCTGTCGTCCTCCCGCGAGACCTTGATCTGTCCCTCCAAGCCTGCGCGCGCGGACTCCTCCTGGATGAGGCGCTGCACCAGGTCCAGGTCGAGCTCCAGCGATCCGACATCCGCCTGGCCGGGGATGATCCCGGTGCCGCCTTCGAAGATGGAGCCGCCAACGGAACCGTCCTTCACACTGACGTTGAAGGCTTCGGAGAGGCCGCGTGCAAGGGCCTCCATCTTGACCTCGTTCGCATCGGCGGTGGCGTACAGGATGATGAAGAAGCCGAAGAGCAGCGTGACCAGGTCCGCGTAGGAGATGACCCAGCGCTCGTCCGGATGTTCTTCGTGAGGGCCAGACTTCCGGCTCATGCGGCCTGCCGGGCGGCGATGGTGGCAGAGCCGCCCTCGTCCTCTTCCGCAGTGCGGAGTTCCGGCGCCAGGTAGGACTGGAGCTTCTCGCGGACGATGCGGGGGTTGTCACCCGCCTGAATGGAGAGAACACCTTCCAGGATCATCTCCCGGACGATGCGCTCCTCGCCGGCGATCGCCTCCAACTTCCTCGCCAACGGCAGCAGGATCACGTTCGCGACACCCACGCCGTAGAACGTGGCGACGAACGCGACGGCGATGCCGTGGCCCAGCGCGGCAACGTCGCCACCGAGGCCACCGAGCACCGTGATGAGGCCCATGACCGCGCCCAGCACGCCCAGGGTGGGGGCGAAGCCGGAGCCGGCCTTGAAGACCTCCGCCTTCTCCGCCTCGCGGGCGACGGCGCCGTCGATCTCGATCTCCAGGATCGACTTCAACGCCTCGGCGTCCGTGCCGTCGATCATCAGCATCAGGCCCTTCTTCGCGAAGTCGTCGCCCACGTTCTGGGCGTCCTCCTCCAGCGAGAGCAGGCCTTCGCGGCGGGCCTTGTCGGCCATGTGGACCAGGCGTTCCGCCATCTCCGCCGGCTCGGCACCGCCGCCGCCCTTCAGGGCGCGCAGGTACGAGGTGGGGATGCTCTTAACCAGCGACGGCGGGAAGGAGGCGACGGTGGCGCCCAGCGTGCCGACCACCACGATCATGAAGCCGGGCAGGTTGATCAGCGACGCAATCGAGCCACCTTCGATGACGTAGCCACCGAGGATGCCGATGGCGGCAATCACCAGTCCTGCGATCGTCGTCGCGCCCATCTGCTACTCCGCCTCGCTCTGGACCAGGACCATTGGCGGCCGCGAGACACCGCCGCCATACGCGGCTCGCCGGTAGGAAAGGATGGCGTCCACGATCTCCGTGTCCGTCTCGCGGACCACGTAGGAGTGACCGTTCATCAGGACGATGTGGGTGTCCGGGGTGCTTTCAACGCTCTGGACGAGCTCTGCGTTCAGGTAGAACTGGCTGCGGTCCAGGCGGGTCACACGGATCATGGAAGGCCTCCACGGCGGAGTGCGCGGGTGCGCGGGGCGCCGGAAACCATTGTTCGGCGGGGGACGCTGCTTCCGTATTGGGGACTACCCCACCCTCTCCCTGAGGGAACCCCGAGGTTCGCGGGGCGCGCTCGGCGGGCCGAACGGGCGCACCTCAGCGCGCGGGGGAGGGGGACGGCGGGCGCGCGTCAGCGCGCCGGCGGGCCGGAGATCACGTCGAGCACGCTGCGCAGATCGGCGATCGTGAACGGCTTCGGCAGGAAGGCGACAGCACCGGCGGCGCGAACCTCCTGCTCCTGCAGTTCGTCGCTGTAGGCGGACATGGCGATCACGGGGAGGCCCACGAACCGGGGATCGGAACGGAGGAAGCGCAGCAACTCGATGCCGCCCATGCGCGGCATCCGAATGTCCATCAGCAGCACGTCCACGGCCAGCCCAGCGTCCAACTGATCGCATGCATCCTGGCCGTCCACTGCCAGGTGCACGGTGAAGCCGGCGGCTCGGATAGCCAGGGCCAGCATGGAGCGCACGCTCGTCTCATCCTCCACGACGAGGACGGAGGGCGGCGTGGTGGGCTGTGACGGCTCGCTCACGGTGGCGAGATCATCCCAGACCACTGTCGCGGACGGAACATCAATCACTAAATCTCCACCCGCAGGCTCCGCGGCAGGCGCTCATGGCGCGTTCACCTCAAGAAGGGGGTCGGAAACCGCCGGACTAGACCGCGCGGCGGTCGGAGTCCGTTTCGCCCGCGTCGTCCGAGTCGAGCCCGACCAGCCCGCGCTTGATCGCGTAGCGGATCAGGTCCGTGCGGTTCTTCGCGTGAAGCTTGGTCATGATGTGGGCGCGGTGCGCCTCCACGGTCTTCACGCTGATCACCAGTTCGTCCGCGATCGCCTGGTTGGACAGGCCTTCTGCGATCAACTGGAGCACTTCCCGCTCGCGCGGCGTGAGCAGGTCGTAGCCGGCCCGGCCCTCCGTCTGCTTCGCCTGCATCATCACCTCGTTCACCGAGATCTCGTCGGAGACCGAGGTGGAGAAGTAGGTGTTGCCGCGGAACACGGACTGGATCGCCAGGAGGAGTTCCTCCATGTCGGAGTTCTTCACGACGTAGCCGGCCGCACCAGCGCGCAGCGCCTGGAGCAGACGCTCATCCTCCAGGTAGGCGGTGAGGATCAGGACGCGGCACCCGGGGGCGCGCTTCAGGATCTGTCGGGTCGCCTCGATGCCGTTCAGGCCGGGCATGACCATGTCCATGAGGATCACGTCCGGCATGAGCCGCTCTGCGACCTCCACGGCGTCTCGGCCGTTGGTCGCCTCGCCCACCACCTCCAGGCCGTCCTGGGCCTCCAGGAGCATCCGGAGCGCCTGCCGCAGCAGCGCGTGATCATCGGCGACCAGGATGCGGATGCGCTGCCCGCTCCGCGTCATCGGGCGGCTGCGGGCAATGGGCGCGGTGGGCATGCGTTCATTCATCGGGGCCTCCGGGAGAGGGGTAAAGCGTATCTCGACGCCTGGCCACTGATGCTACGGATACCCCTAAGGGCTCCCTATGAGGGAACCCCCTACTTCCGAGGACGAAAAGCACGGATTCCATCCGGGGGGACGCCAACGGTGCGCGGCGCAACCCCGGATGGCGGCCGGTGGTGACGCGCTAGACGGCGTCAGGCTCCCCGATGAAGGAGTACTCGTCATGGAGTTCCTCCACCAGGATCCGCAGGAGCTCGGAGCGGAGCGCCAGTGCGTGGTCCAGTTGCGCGGCATCCGTGGCCGACTTCTCGTCCTGCCACACACCGATCCGGCCGAACCGCCGAGGCGAGGCGTCGTGGTGCGGCATCAGCATGTAGCCGTGAACGTACCCGGGCTGCTTCGCGTAGAACGCGGAAAGCTCCCGCATGGTCTTCTCGAGCCGCTGCTCCTCGCCGGTGCGTGCGATCATCGTCGTGATGCGGACGTATGGCATGGGACCTTCTCTCCTGGCTGGGTGCTCACCCTGAGCGTCAGCGAATCGTGGACGGGAGCATAGGGCGCACCGGCGGGCACGCCAACGGCGTCGCCGGATTCCGGCGACGCCTGAAGGAGTTCCGCGGGGCGGAAGGGACTAGAGGCGGAGCTTGCCGTGGGACGGCTGGCGGCGGCGCTGCTTGCCCGCGGCCAATCGCTCTTCCTCTTCGAGGTCCTTCGGGTCACAGCGCTGGGCCTCGTGGACGTAGCCACAGGCTACGCACGTGCCGAACTGGCCGTACCAGTCGTCCTCGATAATCATCAGGCCCTGGCAGCGGGGGCACTTCTTCGGCGGGGCGCTCACGATCATGGCGGCCCTCCTTCACTCATACTGGTTTCGTCCGCATCCGGCATCCCGCCGGTCGGGCTGACCCAGACTGCCTCCGAGGTTAGCTGTCGGGTTCGGGCCGGTTCAGTACGCCCGTCCTCCCGTGGGAGGATTCACCCCAGTCGTTGGTTCCCCCGGTCGCCGTGCGCTGAGCGCGTGACGATTAAGCAGGCCACCAGCACGAGTATTACGTATGTGCAAGATTCGTGCTTGTGACAACAAGAGCATAACCATCACGATCAGCCTGTCAACCCTTTTCGTGCCGTCTGTCACAAACTTGTTGTCAACAGCGGATCGGCTATGGGCGACGGACAATCCAGACCATCTCTCTGGAGCCATCCACGAGCGGGCCTCCTGCGAAGTCGCCATGGAGCGCTTCGACCTCCAGCCCGGCCCGTGCGCACAGGTGCTCCATCTCGAACCGGTGCACCCACCGGAGGGTGACGGACGAGTCCACCCAGCGCCCATGCTGACCCCGGCGGCGTAACTGCGTCGTCACAACCTGCTCCGCCAGGTCGTGCGTGTGCCGCCCCCGGATCACGCTGTCCGCGCCGCCCCACGGCTCCCACGTCCGAGGGCTGCGCGAGCGCGCCCGTGCGATCAGCACGGGATCCGGCTGAAACACGTTCAGCGCCAGCCGGCCGCCCGGCCGCAACGCCCACCGGCACGCCCGGAGCGTCGCCAACTGGTCGTCCACGGTCAGGTTGTGGAGGAACGCACGGAACGGGATCGTCACCAGCGCGGCAGGCTCCGGCACCGTGAACGTGCGCATGTCGCCCTCGACCAGTTCGAGGCGGTCCGCGACGCCCGCTTCTTGCGCGTGGCGGCGCGCGATCGCCAGCATCGCAGGCGCGCGGTCGATCCCGAGGACGCGCGCGCCCGCGACGGCGCTGGGGACGGCGATGCGGCCGGTGCCGACACCGAGCTCCACGACCAGGCCGTCCGCCTCTCGCGCGAGGCCAACATAGAAGTCGACATCACCGGGGACACCGCGAGAGTGCTCGTCGTACAGGTCTGCCCAGTCGCGGTAGTACGGGTCAGCGGTCACGGCCGTGGCTCGCGGGATGGCGCGCCCCGGAACTCTTCGCGCAGCAGCCCCATCAGCAGTACGTCGTAGTAGCGGCCGGCGATGTGGGTGCGCCGCCGCTGGCGACCTTCGAGGACGAAGCCGACCTTCTCGTAGGCCCGCACCGCGCGTGTGTTGAACTCGGACGTATTCAGTTCGATCCGTTGGAGGCCGAGTTCGGCGAAGGCGAACCCGCACAGCAACGCCGTCGCCTCCGTGCCGTAGCCACCCCCGCGGTACTCGGGCTCGCCGATGAGGATCCCGACCTCCCCGCGCCGCGCCTCCGCGTTGAGGTGGCGCAGTTCGATCGTCCCGATGACGAGCGCCTCCGAGCCGTCGATCGCCTCGATCGCCAGGAACACGCCGTCGTCCCACGACGACTCCAGGCGGGTACGTACCCAGTCCTCCTCCGCGGCAAGCGAGATGGGGTAGGCGACGCCACCCATCAGGTGCACCGTGTCCGGCTCGTTCATCCACGCGGCGAAGCGCGGCGCCATCCACAATTCCGCGGGCACCAGGCGGACCAGGTCCCCCCGGATCAGCGAGGGCAGCGTGATCGGCGAGGAGGTCACGGGAGCACCTTCCGCTCCCGCAGGTCCGGCGGCGCCCCGTGCTGCGCCTCGAACTCCTCGCGCGTCACCGACATCACATCCACATCAATCTGCTCGCCGCCGCGGAGCACAGCGGCCCGCTTCCGCCCCTCCACCACGAACCCGACCCGCTCGTAGAGGTCGCGGGCGCGGGCGTTGCTCGCGTAGACCTCCAGCCGGACGGTGTCCAGGTTCATCTCCCAGAAGGCGAAGCGCAGCATCTCGCGGAGCGCGTCCTCCCCGTAGCCCCGGCCCCAGTGCTCCTTCGCGCCGATCACGATGCCCAACGTGCCCCACCGGCTCTCCCGGTAGGAGTCGCTGACGCCCACCGTGCCAATGTGCTCGCCGGTCTCACGGACCTCGATCGCGAAGTTCACGTCCCGGTAGCCGGCATGCTTCGCCATCCGCTCGATGATCGCGCGCTCGGGCTCCGAGCCCAGGGGGAAGCGGACGGCCAGCGTGCGGGTCACCTCCGGGTCGTTCAGCCACCGGACGTAGCGCTCCGCATCCGCCGGCTCCAGCGGTCTCAGGCGGATCAACTCACCCTTGATCGGCACGGTTGCCCTCCCGCTCCGCACGCCAGTAACGCAGACGGCCCGTCGTCTGACGGGCCGTTCGGCTGCTGGCGGTGCTGCTGCTACCTACCGGCCGAGACCCCCACGCCACGCGCCCGCTCAGCCGTCGCCACCAGGGCGCCAGCAGTCGTCGCGCGCGTCGTACCGGGTACCACGTCCGTCATGCCGCGAGCCTACGGATGGCACCGTGCCTCCGTCAACGGGCGCAGCCCGAGGTCGGTCGGGCGGGTACACTGGCCCTCCGACACCGTTACCAGCCGAAACGCCGCCATGCCCACGACCGACCACGCCGCCCTGATCCGCGAGACGGCCGCCTCGATCCGCCCGGCGGACACGGTGGCGATCACCCGCGCCGAGTCGCGACAGGGCCAGCTCACGAAACCGCCGGGGTCGCTGGGACGTCTGGAGGACCTGGCCACGCGCATCGCCGGGATCACGGGACAGGAGCGTCCCCGCCTCGACCACCGCGTGGTAATCGTCGCGGCGGGCGACCACGGCGTGACGGCGCAGGGTGTCTCCGCCTACCCCGCCGAGGTCACCGTGCAGATGGTGGGCAACTTCCTGGCGGGCGGTGCCGCGATCAACGTGCTGGCCGCACACGCGGGCGCACGCGTGCGCATCGTGGACGCTGGCGTCGCCCTTGATACCCCGATGCACCCCGACCTGATCCGCCTCCGCCTCGGCCCCGGTACCGCCGACATCACAGAGGGCCCGGCGATGAGCCGCGCCCTCGCCGAGCGCGCAGTCGCGGAGGGCATCGCGCTCTTCCAGGCGGAACACGCCGCCGGCTGCGACATCGTCGCCCTCGGTGAGATGGGGATCGGCAACACCACGCCAGCCGCCGCCATCATCGCCACGGCCACGGGGCGCCCGCCCCGTGCCGTCACCGGCCGCGGGACCGGCGTCGACGACGAGCGGTACGACCGCAAGGTGCGTGTCATTGAGCGCGCGCTGGAGGTGAACCAGCCCGACCCGACGGACGGCATCGGCATGCTTGCAGGCATCGGCGGTTTCGAGATCGGCGTCCTGGCCGGCGTGTACCTCGGCGCGGCGGCGGCTCGCGTGCCGGCGGTGATCGATGGCGTGATCTCCGGCGCGGCGGCGCTGATCGCGGAAGCGATCGCGCCGGACGCACGGGGGGTGTTCATCGCCTCGCACCGCTCGGCCGAGCCCGGACACGCCGCGACGCTTGAGCATCTGCGCCTGGAACCCCTGCTGGACCTGGGGATGCGCCTGGGCGAAGGCAGTGGCGCAGCCCTGGGGATGTCGCTCTGCGTCGCCGCCTGCCGGCTGCTGGACGAGATGGCGACGTTCGCGGAGGCGGGCGTGTCCGATTCCGACGAGGTCATCGAGCCGGAGGCCTGAGCGTGCGCACACTGGCCGCGATCCCGATCGCCCTCGAGTTCCTCACGCCGCTGCGCCTGCGCCGCGTGCAGACCTACGACGACCGTACGTTCGCGCAGGCGCTGGGGTGGTATCCGCTCATCGGCCTGCTGATCGGTGGCGTCCTCGCCCTGCTGGACCGTGGGCTCACCGAGTTGCTCCCGCCCGCCCCGGCCGCGGCGCTGCTGGTCGCCGTGCTTGCGCTCGTGTCGGGCGGCCTCCACCTGGACGGCGTCGCGGACACCGCGGACGGCATGGCGGTGCAGGGCGACCGCGCCGAGCGCCTGGGCGTGATGAGCGAGGGCAACACCGGCCCGGCCGGCGTGATGGCGCTGGTGCTCGTGCTTCTGGCGGAGTGGGCCGCGATCTCCTCGCTCCCGCCGGACGCGCGCGCCGCTGCGCTGATCGTCGCGCCCGTGCTTGCCCGCTGGACGGTCGTGCCGGTCGGCGCGCTCTTCCACCCCGCCCGTCCGCGCGGCCTCGGTCACTCGATCCACGCCGGGCTGTGGCCCACCGCCGCGCCCATCGCCACGCTGACCGCCCTTGCGGTCGCGGGAACAACGTTTGGCGTCGCCGGCCTCGTCCTCGTCCTCATCGCGGGCGTCGCCGCGGTCCTGATCGCGGGTGCGGCGTCCCGCCTGATCCACGGCGTGACCGGCGATGTCTTCGGCGCGGGGATCGAGGTCGCGCAGGTCGTGGTCTGGTTTGCGGTCATCGCCTCGGTCGAACGCGGCTGGGCGACGGCAGCGCTCTTCTAGGCCCGCTGGATGGGACAGATCGACTTCGTCACTGGCGGCGCGCGCAGCGGAAAATCCACCTACGCCGAACGTCTCGCCGCCCGCACCGGCCTGCCCGTCACCTACCTGGCCACTATGGAAGCCGGCGACGACGAACTGCGCGCCCGCGTAGAACGGCATCGCGCGCAACGTCCGTCCACCTGGCGCACCGTAGAGGCGCCCCGCGCCCTTGCCGAGACGATTGCCGCCGAACCCGACGGTGACGCGGTACTCGTCGACTGCCTCTCGCTCTGGGTGGCAAACCACCTCTTCGACCTCGGTGGCGACGCCCCCTCGGGCGAGGCGGTCGAGGCGCTGGAGCACGCGCTGGACGCACAGACCTCGGCGGTGCTGGAGGCCGCGCGCCGTCGCGGCGGGCCGATCATCTTCGTCACGAACGAGGTCGGCAGCGCGATCGTCCCGGAGTACGCGCTGGGACGGATCTACCGAGACCTGCTGGGACGGGTGAACCAGCAGGTCTCGCGCGCCGCCGACCGCGCGTGGCTGCTGGTCGCGGGCCGCGCACTTGCTCTACCCCCACCGGGCGAGTCCTGACATGCAGACGGCCCCGGCGACGTGCCGGGGCCGTCCACGTCCAGGAGACTCATTCAGTCGGCAGCAGTCATCGCAGGTCCCACGGCTGCAGTGTCGCCTCCAGCGTCAGCTCCTCCGTGCCCCGGCGGACACGGAGCGCGACGACGTCACCGACCTCTGAGCGGTCAATGACGCGGGCCAGCGCTTCGAACGACTCCATCGCCTCACCATTGATCGCGAGGATGACGTCGCCACCCTGACCGGAGCCGGTGGAGCCGGGCAGGACGCCCGCGCGTTCCGCAGCCGAGCCTGCGGTCACCTGTAGGACGTACAGCCCTCGCGACGTGCTGACCCCGAAAGTCGCCGCGTTCACATCGTCCAGTGCCTGTACGCTGACGCCCAGTTGCGGGTGCTCGATCGTCTCGCCGGCGATCATCGCCGGCAGGAAACGCAGCACGGTATTAGATGGGACCGCGAAGCCCAGGCCGACGAAGAAGCGGCCGTTGGGGTTCTCGATCGAGGTGTTCACACCGACCATCTCGCCAGCACCGTTGAACAGCGGGCCACCGGAGTTGCCCGGGTTGACGGCTGCGTCCACCTGCAGGACATCCCGAATCCCTCGCCCGGTGAACGCGGACTCCGTGACCCGACCGGTGGCGCTAATGATGCCGGACGTGACCGTGAAGTTCTGGCCGAACGGGTGGCCAATCGCGAACACCGAGTCACCCACGCGGACGCGATCCGAGTCGGCCATGCGCACCGGGATCAGGAGGTGGGACGGCAGGTCGACCTTCAGGACGGCCAGGTCGCTCCCCGGGTCCGTGCCGACAACAGTCGCGACGGCCGCGGTGCCGTCCGCCAGCGTCACCTTCAGGTTCGACATGCCCTCGATCACGTGGAAGTTCGTGAGGATGTGGCCATCACGGTCGATGACCGAGCCGGTCCCACCGCTCGTGGCGTTGCCGCCTCCACTGGCGGTGACGACCACCACCGAGCGACGCACATCGGCGATCAGGTCGGGCAGGGAAGCGGCGGCCACGTCACCGCTGTTCTGGACGGTGCCCTCGGTCGCTGCGGTCGCGCTGACCACGGCTGGCGCGCCCGTGCCGCCGCCATCCCCGGCGACCAGTGCCGTAACGACCCCACCGACGAGCATGGACGCCACGATGAGCGAACCGATGCCGACCTTCTGGACCCAGGGTTGTGACATGACCATCCTCCATCGGAAGACCTTCAGGAGGGCATCATCGGGCTCAGTGGTCAAGCCCCAGTGAGCAACTCGTGAAGCGACTGCTAACGAGTCGAACGGTCGCCAGGCCGATTCATCGTCCCTGGAAGTCGGGCTTCCGCTTCTCGCGGAACGCCTTCGGCCCTTCGCGTGAGTCCTCCGTCGACTGGACGATCGTCATCGCCGCCTGCGCCGCCTCCAGGCCTTCGACGAAGGACTGGTCCAGGCCGCGGTAGACGAGGCGCTTCGCCAGCTGCATGGCGACCGGCGGCCCCTCGGCCAGGCGCATCGCGAAGGCGCGCGCCTCCGTCATCAGATCGTCATGGGGGACCACCTTCATGACGTAGCCGATCTCCAGCGCCTGCGCCGCGGTCAGCATCTCGCCCGACCAGATCAACTCCAGCGCCTTCTGGACGCCGACCAGGCGAGGCAGCATCCAGGCGCCTCCGTCGCCGGGGATCAGGCCCACGTTCACGTATGACATCGCGAAGCGCGCCTGGTCGGAGGCGATGCGGATGTCTGCCTGGGAGGCCATGTCCATCCCCGCCCCCACCGCCGCGCCGTTCACCGCGGCGATGTAGGGCTTGTCCAGGTACTGCACCGCCCGAGGCACCTGGTGCACGGAGTACCTCAGCGAATTACGGCGCTCACCGGCGTTGCGGTCCGCCATGAGCACGCGGTCTTCCGCCCCGGAAGCCCGGAGATCCGCCCCGGCACAGAACGCGCGGCCTGCTCCTGTGACGATCACCGCGCGGACGCCCTCGTCCTTCGCGGCACGCCAGATGGCGTCTGCCCACTCCGTCAGCAGTTCGTCGCTAAAGGCGTTCATCCGCTCCGGACGGTTCAACGTGATCGTCGCGACCCGATCCTGGACGTCGTAGAGGATTGCTTCGTAATCCATCTGGCCCTCCCTGCGACGCCTCCCAGGCGCCCCGCCGCAGTCTAGCGCGCCACCACGCACGCAATCGCCCACGCATCCCCGGTCACTGGCCACTCCGGGTACGCGGGAGGTACGGTTGCACGCGATGCGGCTGACACGATCCCTCCGACGGCTTCTCACGGGGCTGGCGCTGATCTCGGCGCTGGCCCTCGTTGGTTGCGACCGTACCGCGGAGCTGATCCCGGGCAACGCGGACGACCCGCGTACGCCGCCGCCAACGCCGGCCGCGGAGTCCACCCCCATCCTCGTGACCCCGGGCCTGAACGTGGGCGCCGGCGGGACGCCCGCCGCCGCCATCCCCGACCATGAACTGGCCCGCTCCGTCGTGCAGGTGCTGGGCATCGACACGAGCGCGGGCTTTGAGCAGATCGCTCGGTACGGCTCCGGCGTGGTGGTGGACGCGGAACAGCGGTTGATCCTCACCTCCTACGCCGTCGTCGCGCCATATCGCGCGGACGGCTCCCGCGCCTATACCTCGATCGAAATCGCCATCAACGACGATCCGGGCGCGCCTGCCACCCGCACCTTCACGGCCGAGGTCGCTGCAGCAGACGTGGACATGGGCGTCGCTGTGCTCCGCGTCGTGGGCCGGGTGGGCGATGGTGGGAGCGTGGGCGCGCTGGAGATTCCTGCCGTCGTCCCGGGCCAGGCTACCGGCATCAACACGGGGGTCCCACTGCGGCTGTTCAGCCACGCCGGGGGTTCAGAGGGCCCGGACGCCGTGAGCGTCACGAATGCCAAGGTCACCGGGCAGCGCGGCGAGGCGGGCCAGACGGGGCGAACCTGGTTCAAGGTGGACGCCCGGCTCCCGGCCGGTGCTTCGGGCGGCCCCGCCTTCGACCAGTCGGGCGCCCTCGTCGGCATGCTGGCGCAGGAGATCTACGTCCCACTCGGCGAGGTCGGCCAGGTACGGCCGGGCGACCTGCTAGCGCCGGTTATCGACCGCGCACGATCCTCCTCCGCCGCGTTCAACGCCCCGCTCTACCGCGGCACCACCGTCGCCCCGGATGGGATCTGGGTGAGCCGTCCTGCCTTCGCCGGAAATGCGGTCGACTCCGCCGGCGGCCGGGATCTGCTGGACTACGGCACGCGTTTCAACGAGGGCCTGGCGGCCCTGTACTACGAGTACTCGATCGTGGGCGCCCCGATCGGCGCGTCCGTCGAAGAGCGCTGGTACCTGGAGAGCGTCCTCCAGGACTCGCTCTCCTCATCGTTCGTGTGGGACCAGTCGGGCTACGGGCTGATCAGTGACCGCATCCAGTCGCCCGGCGCCGCCGGTATCCCGCGCGGACTCTGGCGCGTGGAGGTCTGGGTGAACGGCGCCCGGCGCGCCTCCGCCTCCGTCAACATCGGCGGCACGGTCACGGCCTCGAACACACCCACGGCCATCGGGGTCGCGGGGGCGACGACCGTGACGCCCGAGGGCAACATCTCGATCGGCGCGTACGCGACGGCGCCGCAGTTAATCGCGATCTTCGACCTGAGCGGCATGGGCAGCGTCGGCCGGCTTCAGTGGGTGGTCTTCCGGGACAACCAGCCCGTATACACGTCGCCCTCGATCCGGTGGACCGAGGGCGAGAGTGCCCGGTTCTGGGTGGGCTACCTGGGCGACCAGCCGATCCAGGCCGGCACCTGGGAGTTCGAACTCCACGCCGACGGCAAGGTCATCGGCGTCGGTACGATCTCGGTCTTCTAGCGCCGCCGGCCGCCGGGCCCTTACCTAATCTCGCCACGCTCGTAGAGCCCGTCGATCACCGCGCCGTCGAAGACCTGCGCTACGTCTACCTCCGAGGTGATGACCTCGTACTGCAGCAGCAGGTCGGCGAGCGCCCGCCACTGGTCGAGCGAGGCGCGCCCCATACCACCATCGCGCCGCGCGTTCGCGAGCTCGGTGTCCAACAGGAAGCGCTGGTGCGCCGCGTCCGCACCCTCGGCGTGCTTCAGGACGATCGCCACGGCGGCGTCCGGGTTCGCCTCGATCCACGCGGTCGCCCGCATCGTCGCGCGCAGGAAGCGCTCCACGAGGTCGCCGTCCGCCAGCGTCTGGCGCGTGACCAGGTAGGTGAGGCCCAGCGTCGGCACGTCGAAGTCGTGCGGGTCGATAACGGCGATCTCCGTGCCGGCACGGCGGATCGTGTCTGGCTCGTTGTTCAGGAACACCGGGTAGATATCCACCTGGCCCTCGATAAACACGCGCGGGTCGAAGCCGACGCTTACGAGTTCGATGTCGTCCGGGGTCAGCCCAACGCCGCCGAGCATCGCGAGGAGTTCGGCCGGGACCACACCGGCCTTGAAGCCCACCGACCTTCCCCGGAAGTCCGCCGGGCCGGTAATACCGGCGTCCGCCTTCGCGACGTAGCCCTGGTCGCCACGCTGGCCGAAGAGCGCGACCGCGACCACGGGCAGGTCCTGCTCCACACGCCGCACCGCCTGCGCGGCGGTGCCGGTGGTGACGGTCACGGAACCCTCCAGCAGGAACTTCAGGTGCTCATCCTGCCCGGACGAGTGCTGGATGTTGACCGTCAGCCCCTCCTCGGCGAAGAACCCCTCCGCCTCGGCGACGTAGACCGCGGCGAACGGCAGGTTCGCCTGCGGGCGGAAGCCGGCCATGAACGTGATCGTGCGTGGCTCTGGGGTGGGGGTCGCCGCCACCTCGGTCACCGTCCCCGCCGAGGCGGTGGGCGTGGGCGTGGTGGCAGGCGTCTCGTCGCCGGAACAGGCAACGGTGAACGCGGCAAGCAACAGGAAGCCAGACAGGAAGATGCGACGAAGCATGAGGATGCACCCCGGTGGTCCGGTGCGTGCATCCGCACGTCAGTCGTGCGGGCGCTACACGCGCGAGTGGGTCGTCCGCCGGGTGGCATCCGCGCCGTGAGCGCGGGCACTATCCGCCCGAGGAGTCGTGCCAGGTCAGCACGCGGCCCTCAACATACGAGACGGCGGCGGTCAGGGAAACCCCCATCGCCGCCAGGACCAGTGCCGCGCCAAATAGCCCGGCCGTGTCGAAGTCGCCATTCGCGATCAGGATCAACTGCCCCATGCCGGAGGAACCGGACAGGAACTCCGCGACCACCGCGCCAACCAGCGATAGCGGCACGCTAATCCGCAGCGCCGCGAACACGTACGGCAGCGAGGAGGGCAGGCGGAGCCGCCAGAAGACCTGCCACCGCGAGGCGTGCAGCACACGCATGAAATCGTGCGCCTGCGGGTCGATGCTGCGCAGCCCCACCACCGCATTCACCAGCATCGGAAAGAACGTGATCAGCGCCGCGATCGCCACCTTCGGGCCAATACCGAAGCCAAACCAGATCGCGAGCAGCGGGTAGATCGCGACGATCGGCGTCACCTTCACCAGCAGCGCCGGCGGGTAGAGCGCCCGCTCCAGCGTGCGCGAGTGCGCCATCACCACCGCCAACCCGAACGCGACCACGCTCGCGATCAAGAGCCCACCGAGGGCGGCAGTGAGCGACTCAGCCGCCGCGTCCGCGAACCGACCGGGGTCGGTGGCAAGCGCGCGAAACACCTCCACCGGCGGCGACAGCAGGTAGGCCTTCACGTCCCGCCAGCGCACATACAGGTCCCACGCGACGAACAGCACGAGGACGAACACCGCCGGGGGCAGGGCGCCGGCCGCGAGGCCGCTCAGCCGCCCGCGCCTCACTGGGCCTCCCGCAGCACGGCGCGGATACGCGTGACAAGCGCGGCGAACTCCGGCGTCTCCTCCAGCGCATCGGTGCGGGGGCGCGGGAGCGGCACGCGCAGGTCGTCCAGGATGCGGCCGGGGCGCGGCGCCATTACCACCACCCGGTCGGACAGCAGCACCGCCTCGCGGATCGAGTGGGTTACGAACAGCACCGTGATCCGTTCGGACTCCCACAGGCGCAACAACTCCAGCCGCATCGCCTCGCGCGACAGTTCGTCCAGCGCACCGAACGGCTCGTCCATCAACAGCACGCGCGGCCCGTGCACCAGCGCCCGTGCCAGGGCGACCCGCTGGCGCATGCCGCCGGACAGTTGGCGCGGCGCATAGCGGGCGAACTCGCCGATCCCCACCCGTGTCAGCAGCGCCCGCACATCTGCGGCGGCGCCGGTGACCTCCAGCGGCAGGCGGACGTTCGCCTCCACGCTGCGCCAGGGCAACAGGCCGGGCTCCTGGGACACCAGCCCGAAGAGCCGCCGCTGCTGGGCCTCCTCCGGGTCGACCCCGAGCACCTGCACCTCGCCCGTCTCCACACGGAGCAGGCCGCCGATGGCGCGCAGCAGCGTGGTCTTGCCGCAGCCGGACGGACCCACCAGGGACACGAACTCCCCGTCCGCCACGGACAGATCGATACGGTCGAGCGCCTGCAGGGCGCCCTCGGCGCCGTGATAGCGGTGGGCGAGGCCACGGACCTCGATGGCGGCGGCGCCGGTGGACATCGACAACCTGGGGGCGTCCCTTCGGGCGGGGCTTCCGAACTCAGCGCCGGGCTGCGAGGATAGCGACGCTCAGCACGCGGCGTCGGCGGCCGCACGATGGTACGCCCGGCGCCCGGACGGTCGGAAGCAGATAGGACGCTCCATGCCTCACACGATCGCGCTCGTCGGCGGCACCGGCCCGGAGGGCCGTGGCCTGGCGACACGGTTCGCACTCGCCGGCCACCGCGTCGCCATCGGCTCGCGCGAGGCTGCCCGGGGCGTGGACGCCGCGCGCGAACTCGCAGAGCGCCTCGCCGGCCACGGTGTCGCCGCGGACCGGGTCACCGGCGGCGACAACGCGCAGGCGGTGGCGGACGCGGACATCGTGGTGGTCGTGGTGCCGTACGCGGCACACCGCGCGACGCTGGAGGGGCTCCGGAGCGCCCTCGACGGCCGCATCGTGGTCGACGCGGTCGTCCCCGTGGTCTTCGACCGTGGCCCACGCCCGGTCGACGTGCCGGCCGGGTCGGCGACGGAGGAAGCCGCCGAGATCCTGCCCGCCTCCCGCGTCATCGGCGCGTTCCACAACCTCGCGGCAGAGGTGCTGCTGGACCCGGACGCCCCGGTAGACGCGGATGTCCTGGTCACCGGCGGCGACGCAGAGGCGAAGCAGACGGTGATGGCGCTCGCGGGCGAAATCGCCGGGGTGACGGCGGTCGATGCCGGACCGCTCCGCTTTTCCCGCTTCGTGGAGGGGCTCACCATCCTCCTCATTGGCATCAACGGCCGCTACAAGGCTCACACCGGCGTGCGCATCGCCGGACTCTCTGACCACCAGTAACGCGACCCTACGGTCGCGCGCACCCGCGCCGAAGCGAGGCTCCCCGATGACGTCCACCCCCACCCCACCGCCGCCCCCGCCGTCCGCGCCCGAGGTGCGGGTGATCGGCGTCCGCGGCATCCCGATGGTGCAGCCGAACGACGACATCGCCGACCTGGTGATCACCGCCGCGTCCGCGCAGGGCACGCCGCTGCAGGAAGGCGACGTGGTCGCCATCACGCAGCGGATCGTGTCGAAGGCGGAGGGCCGCATCTACCCGATGGACCACTTCGTCCCCAGCCCGTTCGCGCTCCACTACGCGCAGCGCACGGAGAAGGACCCGCGGGTCGTGGAGGCCGTGCTCCGCGAGTCGAAGCGGATCATCCGTCAGGCCGGCGGCGTGCTGATTACGGAGACGCACCACGGCCTGAAGTGCGCCAACGCCGGTGTGGACGCCTCCAACACTGGCGGCCAGGATCTCGTCTGCCTGCTCCCGGTGGACCCGGACGCCTCCTGCCGCCGCATTCGCGACGCCATCCGCGCGCGACTGGACATCGATGTCGCCGTGGTGATGACGGACACCTTCGGACGGCCCTGGCGCCTGGGACAGACAAACGTGGCGATCGGCGTGGCGGGGATGAAGCCCTTCCACGACTACATCGGCCAGCGCGACCTGGACGGCCACGAGCTGCGCGTAACGCTGCTCTGTGTCGCGGACGAAATCGCCGGCGCGGCGGAGATGGTGATGGGCAAACTGGACGCGATCCCGGCGGCGATCGTGCGGGGCTTCGCCTACACCCGCGGCGAGGGCTCGGCGACCGAGATCGTGCGGGAGATGGCGCTCGACCTCTTCCCATAGCCCCTCGGGCGTAGGGCCCGGGGGAACCTTCGCGCGGGAGGCGCGTTCGCTCCTCGTGACCGACGCCTCAGCCACCCCGCCACCGCCCCATTCCGCCATGCAGCGGAACCTGAAACTCCTGCCGTGGTGGTGGGTCTTTCGCTGGGCGTGGCTCGGCGAGGGCATCTGGGTGCTCTACCTCACCCGGGAGCGCGGACTCACGCTCGGCCAGGTCCTGCTATTCGAGGCAGTCTTCGCCGCCGTCGTCGTGCTGGGCGAGGTGCCGACGGGAATGCTGGCGGACCGCTTCGGGCGCCGTGCCTCGCTGATCGTCGGCAGCGTCACGGTGATCCTCGGGTTCCTCGCCTTCGGGCTGTCGCCGTTCATCGGCGTACTGCTCCTCGCCTACGCGCTCTTCGGCTTCTCGGAGACGCTGTTCTCCGGCGCCGACAGCGCGATGCTCTTCGACTCGCTGAAAGGCGAGGGGCGCGAGGACGAGTTCACCGCCTGGAACGGCCGCCTGAACGCGCTGCTCCTCAGCGCGATCGCCGCGTGGACGGTGATCGGCAGCGTCATGGTCCGCTGGACGCCACTGACGACGCCGATCCTGCTGAGCGCGGCCCTGAGCCTCCCCGCGATCGTGCTCGCCTGGCGGATGCACGAGCCGCCGCGTGAGGACGAGCGCCACTCCTACCTGCAGACGGGCCGCCTCGCGCTCTCCGGCGTCGCCCGCTCCGCGCCGCTGCGCTCGGCGATCGTGCTGATGGCGCTCACGACGTTCTCAATCGCCCTCGTCGGCGTGACGCAGCAGATCCTGGTCGTGGACGCCGGAATGCCGTTGTGGTCGGTGGGCCTGTTCGTGGCGCTGCAGATGGCGGTGGCCGCATTCGGCTCCGCGGTCGCGGATCGCTTCGGGCGATGGCTGACGCTGCGCCGGACCTTCCTGCTGATGCCACTCCTGAGCACGCTGGCGCTGCTGGCCGTGATCCCCGGGAGCATCTGGCTCTATCCGCTATTCATCTTCCCGGCGTTCGGGTGGAACGTGATGTGGCCGCACTTCGCGGACTACCTCTCGAGGCGCGCACCGGACAGCCTGCGCGCTACCACGATCTCGGTCGCCAGCGTGGTCGCGAGCGCGGGCAGCATCCTGATCACGCCCGTCGTCGGCCTGGGCGTCGACCGGCTGGGGATGGCGACCGCGCTGAGCCTGACCTCTCTGGTGTACGCGACCGCGGTCCTTGTCGCGTACCTCGCGTGGCGCCGCGCCGGCGATCTGCTCGCGCGGCCGGCAGGCGTCCCCGCGTAGCCGGACACCGGCGGTCGACGCCCTCGCGCGCCGCGCCCTACCATCGAGGGCGGACCGGGGGAACGATGAGCGACGAGCACGAGGCACACGACGGCAAGGACGCCCATGCGGGCGAACATGCTGCGGACCGCCCGGTGACCGCCGGCGAGTTACTCCGTCAGGCCCTGGTCGACGACGACGACCCGCGCTTCCCGCGCTGGCTGCCTCTCCCCGGCATCGTTGTCGCCGCTGGTTGGGCCGGGTACGAGGCCACGGCGAACGGGGCGAATCTCGCCGGGACGCTGCTCTGGCCGGGTGCGGCGATCTTCGCCCTCACCACGCTCGTCGCCTGGTTCGGCTGGCAGCTCGAGATCGACTGATCGCGCGCGTCGCAGGCGCGCGCCGGGGAGCCCTTCGTGCTGTACGTGTTCAGCGGCCCTGACGAGTTCCGCGCCTCCGAACGGCTGCGCGAGTTGCGCGCGTCCCTGGACAGCGACGGCTCGCTCTCCTCGAACACCTCGACGCTCGCCGGGCGCGGGCTGACGCCGCAGGAGTTGCTCCAGCACGCCTCCGCGATCCCGTTCCTGGCGCCTGCGCGGCTGGTCATCGTGGAGGGCCTCCTCGGCGCGGTCGGCAACCGCCGGGGTGCCGCCGAGGCATGGCAGCCGTTCCTGGACTTCGTCCCGCTGATGCCGGAGACCAACCACGTGGTGCTGCTGGAACCGCCGAAGCGGGACGACCGCGACGACGCGACCGGGCGCTCCCCCCTGCTCGCCGCGCTCAAGGCGCTCCCGAACGTGAAGGTGGAGCAGTTCTACCTGCTCAAGGACTGGGCGCGCGGTGGTCCGTCCGAGGTGGCGCAGTGGCTGCAGGACCGCGCCGTACGTCGCGGGATCTCGATCGAGCCGCCGGCGATCCAGACGCTCTCCGACCTGATGGGGGCAAACCTCCGCGGCCTCGCCAGCGAACTCGACAAGCTCTGGGCGTACACCAACGGCCGCACGATCACCGCGAACGACGTGCGGCTCCTCACACCCCAGTCGCGCGAGGAGAGCATCTTCGAACTGGTCGATGCGATCGTGGAGGGGCACGCCTCGAACGGCCTGAAACTGCTGCGGCGGATGCTGGAGGACGGCTCCGAGTCCCCTGGCCATGTGCAGCTGCTCGTCGCGCGCCAGATCCGGCAGCTCGTCCGCGCCACCGAGGTGCTCGAACAGGGCGGCACCCAGGACGACGTAGCAGCCGCCACGAATCTGCGCGGTGGCTTCCCGCTGACGAAGCTGATGCGCCAGGCCCGCGCCACCCATCGCGGCGCCGTGGAGGCCGCGCTGAGGGCGGTGGAGCACACGGACTTCTCCGTGAAGACGGGCCGCCTCGCGGATACGCTCGCGCTCGAGTTGCTCGTGGTGCAACTCGCCTCGCTCGCCCCTCGCCACAGTCGCTCGGCGCGACCGCCAGGGGCTGCCGCCGGGCGCTGAGTGCGCGCCTCGGCGACGAGCAGGGCGGGCCCCCTGCCCCCTGCCCCTTCCCCTGCGCGGGGAGGGCGAATGACATCCGGTTCCGAGTCCGTTCGCGCTGAGCGTGTCGAAGCGCGCCGTCAGTCCTCGCACGCGCCGATGAGGCCGAAGATGAGCCTTGGTCGCCAACCCGAACGCTGTCAGCGACCCGCGGCAGCCCCTGGCGGTCGCGCCGAGCGACCTACTCGCGGAAGGGGACGGCCATCGGGTTGTAGCAGCGGACGGTGTGGCCCTCGGAAGAGTCGAGGACCGGCGTGAGCGACGGCTCCGGGTCGGTCCGGCAGGCGCCGATCGCCTTCGAGCAGCGCGGGAGAAACGCGCACTCGTCCTGCAGAGTCATCAGGTCGGGCGGGTTGCCGCGCATCGCGACCAGTTTCCCGCGCGGCGGCGCCAGCGTCGGGATGCTGCTGAGCAAACCGAAGGTGTACGGATGCTTCGGCGTCTTGAAGGTCGTACGGACATCCGCCGTCTCCACCAGCACCCCGGCGTACATGACCCCCACGCGGTCGGCGAGGCGTGCGACCACGCCGAAGTCGTGCGTGATCGCCAGGATCCCCGTGCCGGCGTCCCGCAGTTCCTCGATCGCCGTCAGCATCTCGTGCCGCACGGCGGGGTCCAGGTTCGCGGTCGGCTCATCCGCGATGATCACACTCGGCTTCATCGCCGTCGCCATCGCGATCATCACGCGCTGGGCCATGCCGCCAGAGATCTGAAAGGTGTAGGCGTCCGCAACGCGACGCGGATCAGGGAACACGCGCCCGAGCACCTCGACGGCGGCCTCAAGGGAAGCCTCCATCTCCATCCCCTTGTGCTCGCGGAACGCCTCTGCGATCTGCTCGCCGATACGCATCGTCGGCGTCAGCGCCGCGCGCCCGTCCTGGAAGATCATCCCGATCTCGGTGCCGCGCATGTTCCGCAACTCCTGCGGGCTCATCTCCGCTACGGACTGGCCCCGGTAGAAGATGTCGCCCGTCACCGTCGCGTTCGACGGCAACAGTCCGAGGATCGCGAGCGCGATCGTGGACTTCCCGGAGGCGGACTCGCCCACGAACGTCAGTACCTCACCGGCATGAAGGTCGAACGACACGCCGCGCACGGCGGGCAACTGGCCGTCGTTGGTCTTGTAGGTCACGCGCACGTCCCGTGCCGAGATCAGCGGTTCACGTGCCTCGGTGGACGGTGCGGTCGGGGAGGTTACTTCCATCCGCCGAGCCTATCGCAGCCTCATGCGCACGAACACCGAGAGGCCGCGCATTAGGCGCGGCCCCTTCGATCTTGCTCTGCCGTAGCCGCAGGTCGCCTCTGCCTCGCCCGCCCCCACCGACGGCGGCAGCCCCTGCCCGTCGCGGCGAGCGACCGGCGAGCGACCTAGAAGGAGCGGATCGTGCCGACGAGGCGGCCCTGGACGCGCACGTTCGTCGCGTCCTCGTAGATCGGGTCCATCGTCGCGTTCATCGGCTGCAGGCGGACCTGCTTGCCCTCCGGGTAGTACTTCTTAAGGGTGGTCTCCTCGCGGTCCACGATCCACGCGGCGACCACGTCGCCGGGATCGGCCGTCTCGCGCGGCTCCAGGATCACCAGGTCGCCGTCATTGATGAGAGCATCGATCATCGAGGTACCCTGCACCCGCAGCGCGTAGAAGTTGCCGGTGCGGCCGGAGGTCATGTCCTCGGTCAGATCGATCACCTCGAGGGGCGCCATCGTGTCCGGATAGACCGGCAGCGGCAGGCCCGCCGCGATCTTGCCGAGCACCGGCACCTGAAGGGTGCGGCGACGACGTTCGCCCTGGCCGTTCAGGAGTTCGATCGCGCGGGACACCTCCCGGTCGCGCCGGATGTAGCCCTTCTCCTCGAGCCGTTTGAGGTTGTAGTCCACGACCGAGGTGGAGGAGATGTCACAGCCGGACTGAATGTCGCGGATGGACGGCGGATAGTCGTGCTCGGCGATGAACTCCTCCAGGAACCTGAGGATGCTCTGCTG
>JAUXUW010000264.1 GCA_030684635.1 Dehalococcoidia bacterium | reverse complement strand
CCGCCGTGCCGTTCGCGCCGCCCGATGCGGGCGACGTGTCGGCCGACCTCGTGCGGTTGCGCGAATCGTGGGCGGAGGTGCAGGCACGGGCCCGCAAGATCCGCGTCCCCGCTGGCGCGCTGCTCGGCACCGCCAACAACGCCTTCCCGATGAGCGTGGAGGGCGACGCGGTCACCATCGGCTTCCAGTTCGCCGCACACATCGAGCGGGCGCAGGCGCCGGACAACCACGCCGCGCTCACCGAAGCGGTGTCCGAGGTGATGGGCCGGCCGATGAAGGTGCTGGCGGCGCACTGGCCGGAACTGGGCGCCGCGGGCACCGCCGCGCCCTCGCGCAGCGCCGGTGGCCACCTGGTGGAGGAAGCCCTGAAGCAGGGCGCCCGCCGGATCGAGGGGTAGTGGCCGCCGCGTGAACTCCCGCATGGATGATGGCTTCGACCCGCAGTTGGGCGGCTCTCCGATCGCGCGGCTGGTGGACGCCTTCCACCGGCTGCCGGGCATCGGCCCGAAGTCCGCGCAGCGCCTCGCCTACTACATCCTCCGCGCCCCGGAGCAGGAGGCGCGCGACCTCGCGGAAGCGCTGATCGAGGTGAAGCAGTCGGTCGTCCTCTGCAGTCGCTGCCAGAACGTGACCGACCGCGATCCATGCCGCGTCTGTGCAGACACGAGTCGCGACCGCACGGTGATCTGCGTCGTTGAAGAGCCGCTTGATGTCGTCGCGATCGACCGCACCGGCGGCTTTCGGGGGCTGTACCACGTCCTCCACGGCGTCATCTCGCCTTCGGACGGGGTGGGGCCGGAGGACCTGAAGATCAACGAACTCCTGGCCCGCATCCGCGACTTCGACCAGGACGTGGCTGAGGTGATCGTCGCCACGAACCCCAACCTGGAGGGCGAAGCGACCTCGATGTACCTCGCGCGTCTGCTGCGCCCGCTGGGCCTGAAGGTGACGCGCCTCGCGCGCGGCCTGCCTGCGGGTGCGGACCTGGAGTACGCTGACGATGTCACGCTCGGCCGCGCGATGGAGTTCCGCCAGGAGGCCTAGCGGGGCCCATCTGGAGCCACCGTATGCCCGGCCGCGCACCCCGCGTCACGAAGACTGAGGCCATCGTGCTGCGCTATCGCCGCCTCGGCGAGGCGGACCGGATCGTCACGCTCCTCACCCCGCACCGAGGCAAGGTCGATGTCGTGGCGAAGGGCGTGCTGCGCTCGCGGAGCCGCCTGGCGGGGCACCTCGAACCGCTGACGCTGTTGGAGGTGGTGCTGGCGCACGGCCGCTCGATGGATGTGGTCACGCAGGCGCAGGCGGTGGAGTCGTTCGGCCCCATCCACAACGACCTCGATCGCCTCAGCGCCGCGATGTATTTCCTGGAACTCGCCGACCGCCTCACCGTCGAGCACGCCGAGGCGGAGGCGGTGTACCGCCTGCTGCACGTCGCGCTGACGCGCCTCGCGCGTGGGGACGGGCAGCAGGTCGTCTCGCGCACGTTTGAACTGGGGCTGCTGGAGGCGACCGGCTTCCGACCGGAGTTGACGGTGTGCCTGGGCTGCGGGCAGCCGGTCGGCGCGGATCGGGCCTCGTGGTCGGCGGTGGAGGGCGGCGTCTACTGCGCCGCCTGCGCCGCGAAGCGCGACGACGTCTTCGTCATCGACCCGACGGTCCTGCGCGTCCTGCGCGCCTACCAGTCCCAGCCGTACGAGGAGGCGGGGCGCATCCGTCTCAGCGACGACCTCGCCGCCCGCCTCGAGGGCGTCATGCACTCGGTGATGCACGCCGTCGCGGAGCGTGAACTTCGGAGCGCGCGCTTCGTCAGCGCGTCGCGTCGCGCGCGTGTGCTTGCGGAGGCGTACGAAGCAGAGCAGGGCGACGAGGCGAACGAGGCCGGCGAGGTCGAAGCATCAGCCGAGGTCTGAGCCTAGTTCCGACGCTCCAGGACATAATCAACGAGGCCGTCGAGGGTGTCGTGGATCTCGCCAGCCGGGATTGCGGCAAGGGCGCCCCGCGCTTCCTCGCCGAACTGGCGGGCGGTGGCCATCGACTCGTCGATCACGCCGGACTCCAGGATCTCGCGGATCGCGCGATCGAAGTTCGACTTCTGGCGGATGCCCTCAAACGCCTTCTTGATCGGGTTGTCGTCCGGGCGCTGCTGCATGTAGAGGATCGCGGGGAGGGTGAGCGTGCCGCCCTGCAGGTCGGATCCGGCGGGCTTGCCCATCACGGCGGGGTCGCCGGTGAAGTCCAGGATGTCGTCCACGATCTGGAACGCGATCCCTAGGCGTAGGCCGTACACCCGCATCGCCTCCACCTGCTCGGCCGTAGCCCCCGCGACCATCGCGCCGCCCTCGGCGGCGGTGCCGAAGAGGGAAGCGGTCTTGCCGATGATCCGGTCCAGGTAGCGTGTCACGTCCTCCGAGTACTCGAAGACGGTGATGTCCTGCGTCAGTTCGCCCTTCGCCATCGTCATCAGCGTGCGGGCGAAGACGCGGACCACCTGCGTGTTGTCGGTCTGGGCGATGAAGTCGGCGGCGTGGGCGAACATATAGTCACCCAGCATCACGGAGGCGGCGTTGCCGAAGAGCGCGTTCGGCGTCGGCTCGCCTCGCCGTGCGTCCGCGCTGTCGATCACGTCGTCGTGCACCAGGGTGGCGGTGTGCAGCAGTTCGACGCTGGCGGCCAGTGGGACGAGGCGGTCCAGGTCGTACGCGCCGAGCCGGCCCGCGAGCAGGGCGATCGCCGGGCGCATCATCTTGCCGGTCCCGGCGAGCGCGCTTTCGAGCATCTGCTGGAGGAACGGGAAGTCGGCAGCCTGCGCAATCGACTGGATCGTGTCGCGCACCCTCGGCAGGTCGTCCGCGACGGGGCCGTACAGGCGCCGGGTGTCGGTGCTGGTCGTCATGAGGAGCGCTCCGCGCCTACAGCGTGAACCCGAAGAGCCGTGCCGCGTTCGCTGCCGTCTCACGCGCGACCTCGGCGGGGTCGCAGTCCCGCAACGAGGCGACAAACCGCGCGGTGTGCACCACGTAGGCCGGCTCGTTCCGGCGTCCACGGTGCGGGACCGGCGTGAGGTACGGGCAGTCCGTCTCGATCAGGATACCGGCGAGTGGCATCAGGCGCGCTACCTCCTGGCCCTGGGCATTGTTGGGATAGGTGACCGTGCCCGGCACCGAGATCAGGAAGCCGAGGTCGGCGTAGCGGACGGCCAGTTCGAGGTTGCCCGCGAAGCAGTGCATCATCCCGATCTCGCGGTCGGGCCCCAGGTAGCGCCCGACCCGGCGCTGCCACTCGGCGATCACCCCGAAGCACTCCTCGTCCGCGTTGCGGGAGTGGATGACCACCGGCAGATCGTGTTCCCGGGCGAGTTCGAGCTGCCATCGCAACGCCTCGTACTGGGCCTCGGGCGGGGAGATGTTGCGGAAGAAGTCCAGCCCGATCTCGCCGACGCCCACCACGCCACCGTCCTCGACGGTCGCGCGCAGGCTCGCCCGTTCACGATCCAGGTGCTGTGCCTCGTGCGGGTGCAGGCCGGCGACGGCGTGGATGCGTGGCTCTCCGCGCGCGAGTTCGAGCGACTGGAGGCTGGTCGCCGTATCCACGCCGACATCCACGATGTGGGTGACGCCGGCGTCCCAGGCGCGCTGCAGCACCGCGGCGAAATCATGCTGGAGTTCGCGGGAGCGAACATGCGCGTGGGCGTCGACCGTGCCGGACAGCGGCTCCGGCGGGACGCCCTCGGCGCCCCGATCTCGGGACGGGGAGGCGGTCACCGGACCAGCCGCTCCTCTTCCTCCGCAACGATGGCGTCATCGAGCTTCTTGAACAGCGGCACCGCCTCGGGCAGCACGGTCCCGGCGAGGACCGGCGTGCGGCGCCACCCGGCGGCCTGCACGTCACCCTCGTGGCCCAGGAGCTTCCACGCCTGCTGGCAGGTGAACGGCAGCACCGGGTTGAGCAACGTCACGAGGCCGGAGATGACGTTCAGGGCGACGTGCAGCGTCTCCGCGGCGTGGTCGCGGTCGGTCTTCACCGCCTGCCACGGCGCGCGCTGGTCCAGGTACTGGTTCGCCGCGCTCGCCACCTCCATCGCGCCGTTGAGAGCGCGGCGCAACTGGACGGCGTCGTAGTCGCCGCCGACGGAGGCGAACGCGGCGTCGACACGCTCGAGCAGTTCGCGCGACTCGGGCGCCAGCGTCGCCGGCGCGTCAGGCACCCGCCCGTCGTAGTTGCGGCGGGTGATCGTCAGCACGCGGTTCACCAGGTTGCCCCAGCGCGCGACCAGTTCGTCGTTGTTGCGGCGCAGGAACTCCGTCCAGGAGAAGTCGGCGTCGCTTGTCTCCGGCGCACTCGCGGTCAGGAGATAGCGCAACGGGTCGGGGTCGTACCTCTCCAGGTAATCGGGCATCCACACCACGCCGCCGCGGCTCTTGGAGGCCTTCGCGCCGGACATCGTCAGGTACTGGTTGGCGGGCACGTCGTAGGGCAGGTTCAGCCCGCCGAAGCCCATCAACATTGCCGGCCAGATCACGGTGTGGAACGGGATGTTGTCCTTGCCGATGAAGTAGACGGTCTTCGCCGTGTCGCCCTCCCACCAGGCGCGCCAGTCCTCCGCGTTGCCGCTGGGGTTGAGGGGGCTCGCGGCCCACTCCTTGGAGGCGGAGAGGTACCCAATAACCGCCTCGAACCACACGTAGATGCGCTTGCTCTGGTACTGCTCCCCTTCGAGGGGGATCGGGACGCCCCAGGTGAGGTCGCGCGTGATCGCGCGGTCCTTCAGCCCCTCGCGGAGCATCCCGAGCGTGAAGTTGCGGACGTTGAGGCGCCAGTGCTCCTTCGTCTCCACCCACTGCTGGAGGGCCTCCGTGAAGGCGGAGAGTTTCAGGAAGAAGTGGGTGGTGCGGCGCAGTTCGGGCGTGCTGTCAGACAGGCGCGACCGAGGGTTCTTCAGTTCGACCGCGTCCAGCGTGGAGCCGCAGTTGTCGCACTGGTCGCCGCGCGCGCCCTCGAAGCCGCACTTCGGGCAGGTGCCCTCCACGTAGCGATCGGGGAGGAAGCGGCCCATCTTCGCGTCGAACAGCTGCTCCTGCTCCGCCTCGTACAGGTATCCGCGCTCCAGCAGCCGCAGGAAGATCTCCTGCGTCACCTGGCGATGGTTCTCCGTGTCGGTGGAGGTGAACAGGTCGAACGAGATCCCCATGCCCTCGAACGTGGCGAGGAAGGACTGGTGGTAGCGCTGGAAGACCGCCTCCGGCGTGGAGCCCTCCTCCTCGGCGCGTACCGTGACGGGGGTGCCGTGGGAGTCGGAGCCGGAGACCATGAGCACACGGTCGCCGCGCATGCGGTGGTAGCGCGCGTAGATGTCGGCCGGCAGGTAGGCGCCGGCGACGTGTCCCAGGTGCATGTGGTTGTTGGCGTACGGCCACGCAACGGCGACCAGCACAGTCTCGGGGGAGGGTGACGGGGTCGCTGTGGTCATCAGGCCGGCATCGTAGCATCGGCCCCCGGCACGGTCGCCCGGGGTGGCCGGCGACGGTTCCGACGCGATTGGATCACCGCCTTCATCGGTTCTTATTGACCGTCCCTGACACTCAGGCGTACCCTATCGGGAAACCCTCTTGCGAGTCCCCGCGACAGGGATCAGCGATGCCAGTGCATTCGTTCCGCAAGTTCGTCCCGCTTCCCAGCGGGCCAGTGTGTGTCTAAATACGACCCCCTCCGCCGGAGGGGGTCGCGCGTTATCAAGGGTGGGGTGAAATTCCGATGGTCACGAGCGAGCGAGCCCAATCCGGTTACGACCTGTCCGCCTCCACGGTGCGGCCGAAGAGCCTGGATCACGCCTATGGATTCGACGATGTTGCGATCGTCCCTGGCGCGGTCACTACGAACCCGGAGATGGTGGAGACCACCTTCACCCTCGGCGAGCACACGTTCAGCGTGCCGATCATCGCTTCCGCCATGGACGGCGTGGTCGACCCCAAGTTCGCCGTCCGCATCTCCAAGGCCGGCGGCCTGGCGGTCCTGAACCTGGACGGACTGTGGACGAAGTACGACGACGCCGACGCCATCTTGGACGAGATCGCCGCTGCCGACCTGGAAGAGTCCACGCGCATCATCCAGCGCGTCTACCAGGAGCCCTCTAAGGACCACCTGGTCGGCCAGCGCATCGAGGAGATCAAGCGCGCCGGCGGCTTCGCCATGGTGGCCACCAACCCCCAGACCACCAAGCGCTTCGCCCCGATCGCGAAGGAAGCCGGCGTCGACTTCTTCGTCGTCGCCTCCACCGTCACCACCGCCCGCCACGTTTCCCGCTCGCTCAAGGGGCTGCAACTGGACGAACTCGTGAAGCAGATGGCGGGCGTCCCGATCCTCGTCGGCAACACCGTCGACTTCACCGCCACGATTGAACTGATGGAGACCGGCGTCCACGGCGTCCTCATCGGCGTCGGTCC
>JAUXUW010000263.1 GCA_030684635.1 Dehalococcoidia bacterium | reverse complement strand
CGTGCAGTTCGTGATCGCCCCGGCGGCCGACCCGAACGGGGCGGGCGTGTTCGTGATCGAGGTCAACCCGCGCTCCTCGCGCACGGTGCCCTTCCTCTCGAAGGTGACCGGCGTACCGATGGTGCAGCTGGCGGTGAACATCATGCTGGGCCAGTCGCTCATCGATCAGGGGTACACCAACGGCCTCTGGCCGGAGCGCGCACTGGTCGCCGTGAAGGCGCCCGTCTTCTCGATGTCGAAACTGGTGGACGTGGACACGTTCCTGGGGCCGGAGATGAAGTCGACCGGTGAGGTGATGGGCGTGGACTTCACCTTCGGGCCGGCGGTCCGGAAGGCGCTGATCGCCTCCGGGCTGGACGTCGCCCCGGGCACGCCGTTCCTGCTCTCCGTCTCCAATCAGTCGAAAGCGGAGGCGGTCCCGCTGATCCGCATGCTCCACGAGGCGGGCTGTCGCCTCTACGCTACGGAGGGCACGGCGGCGCTGATCCAGGGACTCGGCATCCCCGTGGAGATGGTGACGAAGCGCCTCAACGAGGGCCACCCGAACGTGGTGGACGTGATCCGCGACGGCACCGTGAAGGCCGTCATCAACACCGTGGAGGGCGGCCGCGCCGCCGCGCAGCGTGACGGGTTCCACATCCGCCGCAGCGCCACGGAGATGCGCATCCCCTGCTTCACCTCGATCGACACGGTGCGCGCCGCCATCCAGGCGCTCGCACACCCCGACTCCTACGAGGTGCGCCCGCTGATCGAGTATCGGGACGGCATCCGCCCGTGAGCCCGGGCCGGCACCCGATTCGGGCCGCCCTCTTTGACCTCGACGGCACGCTCGTCGACTCGCTTGAGACGATCGCCGACGCGATGTCGCAGGCGCTCCGGATGCACGGGCACGAGGTGTCCCCGGGCGACATCATTCCGCGCATCGGCCCGCCGATGAACGTGATGGCGCAGGAAGTGGCGCGTGTCAGCGAAGCGGAGGCGGAGGCGATCAACGCCGACTACCTCCGCATCTACCACGACGAGTTCATCCATCTGACCCCGCCGCGCGCCGGCGCGGAGCCGCTGCTCCGGTCGCTGCACGCGGAGGGGGTCCTGTTGGGCATCGTCACCAACAAGGTGGAGGCGGGCGCACACCGCATGCTGGAGGTGCAGGGCTGGACGGACCTGTTCGCGTCCGTGGCCGGCCGGGACACGTCCAAGGCAAAGCCCGACCCGGAGGCGGCGCTGCACGTGCTCCGTGCCCTGGGCGTCCGCCCGGCGGAGGCGGTGCTGGTGGGCGACACGGAGTTCGACGTGCGCTGCGGCCACGCGGCGGGACTGGCGATGACCATCGGAATCACCGGCTCGCGCACGGCGCAGGACCTGCGGGCGCGCGGGGCCTCGCATATCGTGAAGCACCTGGACGAGGTGGCACCGTTGCTGCTGGGAGCGGGGGCGCGCGCGTGAAGTCGTTCGACGCCGAGATGACCGAGAGCGCCCGGCTCTACGGAAACACCCACATCGCGTGGTTCCGGAGCCCGGAGCACTTCCAGTCCGTGACCCCCGGCCAGTTCGTCATGGCCTACGCCGGCGACGGCTGGGGCGAGACCTGGGACCCGCTGCTGGGCCGCGCCCTCTCCGTACACCGCGTCCGCACCGGCGCCGATGGCGCCCCGGAGTTCGCGCTCCTCTACGACGTCGTCGGCCGCGGCACCGAGTGGCTCTCCCGCCGTCGCGAGGGCGACCGGGTGCGCCTGGTCGGGCCGCTGGGACGGGGCTTCGAGCCGCGCGAGCGCGTCCAGCACATGTTGTTGGTCGGTGGCGGCATCGGCTCCGCACCGCTGGTCTGGCTCGCGGACACCTTCGTCGCGCAGGGACGCGAGGTGACGCTGATCCTCGGGGGGCGGTCCGCCGCGCAGATCTTCCCGCGCGAGCTGCTGCCGCCAGAGGTGGAGCTGGTCGTGACGACGGAGGACGGCTCCCAGGGCGAGACCGGCCGCGTGACGGCCCCCTTCGAGCGGCTCCTGCCCTGGTGCGACCAGGCCTTCACCTGCGGCCCCGACCCGATGTTCGAGGCGCTCGACCGCGTCCTCGCCGGCACCGGCCTCAACAAGCCTGTGCAGGCGCTCCTGGAGGCGCGCATGGCCTGCGGCCTGGGCATCTGCTACTCCTGCGCCGTCTTCCCCCGGAAGGGCGGCACCCGCCTCGTCTGCCACGACGGCCCGATGTTCGACCTACGCGAACTGTACGGATGAGGCCTCCTCGATGAGGCTCGGCCGCCATCACGTCATCATCCTGGCCGGGGTCGCAGTGGGACTGGCAGTCGGGCTGTTCGTCTTCGGCACCGAGCCGCCCGTCCTCGGATGGCTGTTCGGCCTCGGGATGGGGCTCTCGGGGGGCGCCTTCATCGCCGCGGTTACCTCGGGCGAGGCGATCGCGGGCGGCGGTGACGCGGGTGGGGGTGGGACCGGCCGGGGTCGCTCCCGCCGCAGCGCCGCTCCGTGGCTGGAGGAGCGCCGCGACGAGGGCGACCGGTCTGGCTAGTTGAGGATCCGGTCGACCACGGAGTTCAACTCCTGGTAGTGGTCGGCCAGGGCGCGCATTTCCACGGAGGTGCTGCCGCCGAACGCGACGACCTCCACGCGCACGCCCTTCTGTTGGACCGCCTCCACGGCACGCGCGAAGTCCGCGTCCCCAGAGACGATCGCCATCACGTCCACGCGATCCGCCATCAGGATCATGTCGATCGCCATCTCGACGTCGAAGTTGCCCTTGATGGAGCCGTCCGCGAACCGCTTCAGCGGCTTCGTGACGATCCGGTACTCGTACGGGACGAAGGGGGCGACGAAGCGCTGCTGCTCCACCGGCTCACGCGGGTCATCCGACACCGGCGAGTACGCCGTGGCGCGGATCAACTCGCGGCCGAAGCGGATCATGTCCAGCAATTTGCCCATGTTGAGCGTGCCGTTGCCCTCGTAGCCATAGAGCAGGTTCGGGACGTCCACGAAGATGCCGAGGCGGGAGCCGGGCCCACTGCTGGCGCGGCCCATGTGCTCGGCCAGCACCTCCATGCCCGCGCGCAACTCGCGGAGCACCCCACGCTGCTCCTCCACGGCGCGGCGCAGGCTCTGGACCTCCGCTACGAGCGAGGTGGTGTCACCGGTCGCGGTGACCGAGGGCGCGACGGGAGCCGCCGGGGCGATCAC
>JAUXUW010000261.1 GCA_030684635.1 Dehalococcoidia bacterium | reverse complement strand
CTGATCGCGCCCGGCGGGATGAACTCCGCGATCGCGTTCTGGAGCCGGATGCCGTTCAACCCGATCGAGGCGTTCCGCGACGACTTCCGCGTCATCGCCATGGATCAGCGCAACTGCGGCCAGTCCACCGGCCCGCTCGACACGCAGGACCCGTGGACGTCCTACGTCGACGACCAGCTAGGGCTCCTCGATCACCTCGGGATCGACAGGTACGTCGCACTCGGCTGCTGCATCGGCTGCTCGTACCTGTTGAAGCAAGCGGAACGGGCACCCGGGCGGATGGTGGCGGGCGTCCTCGAACAGCCGATCGGCCTCGTCGAGACAAACACGCAGGTGTTCCAGGACAACATCTGGAAGCCCTGGGGCGAGGACCTCGTCGCGAAGCGGGACGACCTCACGACCGAGCAACTGCTTGCGTTCGGCAACGCCATGTGGCGCCAGGACGACTTCGTCTTCAGCGTGCCGAAGGAGCGCATCCCCTCGATCACCACTCCCATGCTCGTGCTCACCGGCGCCGACGCCGCCCATCCCACAGCCGTGAGCCTGGAGGTCGACCGGCTACTGCCGAACAGCACCCGCATCGACGAGTGGCGACCGCCGGAGGTCGTCCCGCAGACCGTGCAGGCGGTCCGCTCGTTCCTGCTGAAGCACATCGAGGAGGCCTCGAAGTGACCGCGACCGCCACGACCACGCCCGCCACCGCACCGCGCGAGGAAACCCCGCCCCCGCCGGCGGAGATGAAGTGCACGCTCTGCGGCCTCAGCGCCTGCTGGACGGAGAAGGACGCCCCAAAGGGCGGCTGACCTCGATCGTTCGCTACAGGTGGCGCGTCACCGGCAGTTCGCGATGGCGGACGCCAGTGGCGCCCCACACGGCGCCCGTGACCGCCGCGCTCAGCGGCACTAGCCCCGGCTCCCCCGCACCCGTCGAGGGGTCCGTGTCGTCGCCGACGAAGCGCACATCGATTCGCGGCGTGTCCACGATGCGCGGCACGCGGTAACGCGCGAAGCCCGCGTTCAGCAGGCGCCCGTCCTCGAAGTCGCTCGCCTCGAACAGCGTCCCGCCGAGGCCCATGACGATGGAGCCCTCCATCTGGTTCAGGGCGCCCTCCGGGTTCACGACCAGGCCGCAGTCCAGCGACGCCTGCACGCGATGCACGCGCACATCGCGGCCCGTCACCGACAACTCGACGGCGGTCGCGACGTACGAGCCGACGTCGATGCCGAGCGCGATGCCGGCGCCACGCCCCTCGCCGAGGCGCGAGCCGGACCACCCGAAGTCGGACGCGGCCGTCTCCAGCACGCGCCGGAAGCGCGGGTGCGACAGGTTGCGCAGGCGCAGTTCCACCGGATCGAGGCCGGCCGCCTCCGCGATCTCGTCCATGTGCGCCTCGCGCGCGAAGTGGTTCACCGCCGCGCCCAGCGAGCGGTAGGAGCCCGAAGGCAGCGGGCTGTCCGAGCGGTAGACGAGCGAGCGGACATGCGGCACGTCGTATGGCGTGTCCGCGCCTCGACGGCCGATCATCACTCGTTCTCCGGAGTGGTACGCGTCGCTCTGCCACGCGGTGATCCGGCCCTGTGCGTCGAAGCCGCTCTTGATCCGCACGATCGCGGCAGGGCGAAAGTTGGACCACATGGTCTCCTCCACCCGCGTGAACGCCACGCGCACCGACTGCCCCGCAACCTTCGCGAGGCGTGCCGCTTCGATGGCGAGGCCGTACGGCGACTTCGCGCCGAAGCCGCCGCCGATCTCGGGCGCGATCACGCGCACCCGCGACTCCTCGATGCCGAACGCGGCGGCCAGTTCCTGGCGGATGCCGAAGGGACGCTGCGTCCCCGCCCACACCGTGAGCCGGTCGCCCTCCCACACCGCGACTGCCGCGCGCGGCTCCATGGGCGCGGGCGCGATGTACGGGATGTAGTAGGTGCTCTCGATCACGCTCGAGGCGGCCCGGAAGCCCTCGTCCAGGTCGCCCGCCTCCTGCACCGCGTAGCCGTCCACGCCGCTCGCAACGAGCAGCGCCGGCATGTCGAAGCGGGACGGCTGGCCCTCGCGTAGTTGCCAGTCGATGACGGCCGCGCGCGCACCGAGCGCCGCCGCCTCGTCGCTCTCGCCGAGGACCGCGATCAGGTCGCCCTCGTCCACCACACGCACGACGCCGGGCATCCGCTCCGCCGCCGACAGGTCGATGCGCGTCGGACGCGCGCCGTAGGCGGGCGGACGCAGGATCGAGGCGTACAGCACGCCCTGGGGCAGCACGTCCTGCGAGTAGACGGCGCGACCGGTCACCCGGTCGAGCGCGTCGACGCGCTGGCGCTGGGCACGGCCCATCAGCGTGAATTCGGACGGCCCGAAGACCGTCGGACGCTCCGCAATCTCGCGCTCGATCGACTGGCCGGCGAGCAAATCCGCATAGGAGATGCCGCGTGAGGGGTCGGCCTTCGGGCGCACCTCCCCGGCACTCGCCTCCAGATCGCTGACGGGAAGGTCCAGGCGGTCGGAGGCCAGCGCCATGATCGCCTCGCGCGCGGTCGCGGCGGCCTTGCGCAGTTGCCACCCCACGCGCGCCGTCGACTGGCTTCCGAACGTGCCCATGTCCCACGGCACGCGGTCCGTATCCCCCAGCACCACCTCGACGTCGTCGAGGCCGACGCGCAGCTCGTCGGCGACCTCGATCGCCAGGCCGGTGCGGATGTTCTGGCCGTACTCCACCTTGCCGGCGTACGCGGTCACGCCACCATCCGCCCACACGGCGATCCACGTGGCGCGCTCCGTCTGCGGCTGGGTGTTGCCGTACGTCGCCTGGCCGTAGCCGGTCCTGGAGGCGGGGAAGCCGACTGTCACGTCGCCCACGATGCGGAGCGGCGCGGTGGAGGGTGATGCGAGGGCGTGCTCGGACGTGGTCACGAGGCGCCTCCCCCGGAGGCTGCGCGCTCCACGGCGGCGGCGATGCGCTGATAGGTGCCGCAGCGGCACATGTGCTCTGCGAGCGCCTCCCGGATCTCGCCGGCGGAGGCGTCCGGCCGTCGGTTCAGCAGGCCGACCGCACCCATGATGAAGCCAGGGATGCAATAGCCGCACTGCATCGCCTGCTCCTCCACGAACGCGCGCTGTACCGGGTGCAGGTCCTCCACGGACGTGCCGGGCGACAGGCCCTCGATGGTGGTGACCTCACCGCCGGCGACCGCGCCGACCGTGGTCATGCAGGAGCGCAGCGCCTGCCCGTCCACCAGCACCGTGCATGCCCCGCACAGCCCCTCGCCGCACCCGTACTTCGTCCCGGTCAGCCCGAGGTCAAAGCGCAGGAAGGAGAGCAGGTTTCGCTCCCCGTGCGCCGCTTCGCGCCTCGCGCCGTTCACGTTCAGCGTGATCGCCATCGCTCGCCTCGTCCTAGACCGTCGCGCCCTTGCTGGCGCCGGTGATGTCCGCCATCAGTTCGACCACCTCGGGCTGGCGGGTGCTGACCGTCAGGCCGGTGATCCCGGAATCCTCCCACGCGCGGAAGCGCTGACGGATGCGCGCCGGCGGCCCGACCAGGGCGGACTCGTCGCAGTAGTCGTCCGGGACCTCCTCGAGCGCTTCCGCCTTGCGGCCGGCCAGGTACAACTCCTGGATGCGAGCCGCTGCCTCGCCGTAGCCGCGGCGCACCATCTGCTGGTTGTGGAAGTTCAGTTCCGGGTGGCCCATGCCGCCCACGTACAGTGCCACTCGCGGCTTCATCGCCCGCAGCGCGCCTCGGACGTCATCCGTCACGTTCACCACCACGCTCGGCTGGAACTCGAAGCCATCGCCGATCGCCTTCTTGCCCCCGGAGCGCGCGAACCCCTCCTCAAGGCGTTCGCGATAGTCAGCCATCCGGGACGGCACGAAGCCCAGCGGCAGCAGACCATCGCAGAGTTCGCCCGCGAGCCGGAGGTTGGAGGGGTTCCCGGCGCCAAGGAAGATCGGCAGGTGTGGGTTCATATGGAGGATCGACTTGAGCGGCTTGCCCATGTGCGCAGAGCCCGGCCCCTCGTACGGCAGTGATATCTCGCGGCCCTGGTGCGTCACCGGCTCTTCGCGCGCGAAGACCTTCTTCATGATCGTGATGTAGTCGCGCAGCTTGTAGTACGGCTTGCCCCAGGGCACCCCGTACCACCCCTCCACGATCTGCGGCCCGGAGACGCCGAGGCCCGCGACCACACGGCCACCGCCGGCCAGCGCGTCCACCGTCTGCACCTCCATGGCCGCGGCGGCCGGCGTGCGCGCGGCGAGCTGGATGATCGCGGTGCCCAGGCGGATGCGCTCCGTCTTCGCGGCGAGGTAGGCGAGCGGCGTGATCGCGTCAGAGCCGTACGCCTCTGCCGTCCACACGGAGTCGAACCCGAGCCGTTCCGCCTGCTGCACGAGGTCGACCGGAATATCCAGTTCGGCCCCCGAGTACCCGATCGACAGTCCGAGTTTCATCCTCGACCACCCCTTCGCCACGCCCGCAATCCCGGCCGGGCCGTGCAGGCAGGCGCAGTATTGCAGAATCCGAGAACGAACGACGGTGCCCGCTTCCCCGATAGGACGTGGCATGTACGATGCGGCGGCACGCGGCAGGACAGGCAACCCATGACCAGCGAGGGTGGAGATTGAGTACCGACTCAGGTGACGATCGTCGCCCCGCGAGCGCCGGCGCCGTCTCGGCCGCACCGGAACCACCGCAGCGTGAGCGCCGCTTCCGCACCTTCGATTCCCTGATCGATGTGCCGGCGTTCCGCTGGTACATCCTGGCGATGACCGGCAACTGGGGCGCGCTCCAGATGCAGCAGGTCGCGCGCGGCTTCCTGGCATACGAGATTACCGGGTCGTTCGCCGCGCTCGGCTTCCTGGAACTCGCGAACTCCCTGCCTCGTGTGGTGCTGGCGCTGTACGGCGGCGTCCTGGCCGACCGGCTGAGCCGCCGCGCGATCATCCAGACTGGCCAGGCGCTGGTGGCGATCTTCGCCGCCGTCATCGCCGTCCTGCTGTTCACGGACCAACTCAAGTTCGAGCACCTGATCCTCGCGACGATCGCCCAGGGGATCGTGAACTCGTTCGTCCTGCCGGCGCGCCAGTCTATGATCCCGGAGATCGTGGGCGTGAACCGCGTGATGAACGCGTTCGCTCTCAACGTGTTCGTCCTCAACGTCGTGCGCCTCGCCGCACCGGCGCTCGCGGGCGTCCTCATTGCCGTCGCGGGCCCGTCGTGGGTGTTCGCGCTGATGGCCCTGATGAACGTCCTCGCCGTACTCGCGCTCTTCCCCGTCCCCATCACCAACGCCCGCACCCGCGCCGCCCTGGCCAACGGCGGCAGCACCGAGGCGCCCGCCACCGTGGCGAAGAAGGACCGCGCCGGCCTCCAGGCGATGAAGGAAGCGCTCGCCTACCTGAGGACGGAACGCGTCCTGATCTGGCTGCTGCTGATCCACGGCTTCAGTTCCACGCTTGCCCTCCCCTATCAGCGCCTGCTCCCGGGCTTCGTGCGCGAGGTCCTCAGCACGGATGCGGATCAGGCGGCGGTGCGCATCGGCCTACTCCTGACGATGACCGCGGTCGGCGCCCTGATTGGCTCGCTGCTCATCGCCTCGTTGCCCAGCCGCCGCCGGGGGAAGTTGCTGATCGCGAGCATGGCGATCTTCGGGGTGGCGCTGATGGCGTTCGCAGCGTCCGAGGTGCTGTGGTTCAGCATGGCGATCGTGCTGGTGCTCGGCATCGGTCAGGCGGGCCGCCAGTCCCTGGTGAATATCCTGATCCAGACGCGCGCAAACGATGCGTTTCGAGGACGTGTCAGCAGCATCATGCTGCTGGAGGATGGCGTGGAGTCGCTCGGCATCTTCGGCATTGCCATGTTCGCCGAAGCCGCCGGCCCGCAGTGGGCGCTCGGTGTGGTCGGGCTCGCGCTCATCGGCCTGGGCGGGTTCCTGTGGACGGTGCGTCTGATCCGCGACCTGGACTAGCGCCGCACGGCGCCTACGGCGCGACCTCGGCGGTCACGCGCGGCTTCGGCCGCTTCGCCAGCGCGAAGAAGACCGACCCGACGGCGGCGAGCACGGCCAGGGTGTCGAAGCCGATGCGGTAACTACCCGTCTGGTCATAGACGAGCCCGGCAAACACCGGCCCGAAGATGGCGCCGACGATCACGATCATGTTCGAGACGCCCATGATCTTCCCGAACGCGCCTGCACCGAAGTAGTCGGCGCGCAGCGCCGCCATCTGCGGCCCGCGCATCCCCCAGGCCAGGCCGTGGATGATCACGAAGGACACCACCATCCATGTGGCGGCAGCGTGCGACAGCAGCAGCATGCCGATCGCATGCGCGCCCATGCAGCCGAAGGCCATGAACCGCTTGCTGGAATGGTCCCCGATCCAGCCGCCGGCCAGCGTGCCGAACATGAACATCAGCGTGAGCATCGAGTAGACGAAGGCGGCGCGCCCCAGCGAATAGCCCAGCGTCTCGGTCAGATGCGACACCATGTGGGTGTTCACGGCGCCCACCACGAACAGGGCGAACCCATGCCCGATCGACAGCCACCAGAACGAGGGCTGGCGCAGCGCCTCGCCCAGCGTGAAGTCGCCGGGGGACATGGCGTTGGTCGAGTTGGCGGCGCCTTCCACCATCGTCGTGCCGTCCGGGCCCAGGCCCTTGTCCGAGGGACGGTGCACGAGCAACTGCGTGATCGGCAGGCCGACCGCCATCACCAGCACGCCAGAACCGAACGCCGTTGCGCGCCAGCCGAACGTCTCCAGCGCCAGCACCGTGATCGGCACGACCACCCCGCCGAGCGCACCCCCAACGCTGGTCAGGCTGAGGGCGGTCGAGCGGCGGCGGACGAACCACTGCACCACTGCCGTGGTGATCGTCAGGTACCCCATCAGGCTGGCGCCGATCGCCATCACCATGAAGGAGGCATAGAACATACCCAGCGTCTGGACCTGGCTGAACAGCATGAAGCCGGCGCCGAAGATGACGATGCCGGCGCGCGTAACCCGGCGGGGGCCGACGCGGTCGACGAGCCATCCCTGGAACGGGCCGACGATGCCGCCCTCCATCTCGCGGAGAGCGGAGGCGAGCGCCCGCTGCGTGAGGCTCGAGCCGAACTCGGCGCCCAGCACCACGATGTATGAGCCGTACGCCTCGACCAGCAACGAGCCCTGCAACAGTTGCAGTACCGCGACGTTCAGCACA
>JAUXUW010000254.1 GCA_030684635.1 Dehalococcoidia bacterium | reverse complement strand
GCGCCTTGACGAGGAAGCGGAAGTAGCCGTGCTCGAACGGTGAACCGTGCCTTTCGCGCATCAGGAACCGGATGAGTCCCTCGTCGCGCTCGCTCATCTCCTGCACCCATGTCAGCACGCTCACCTCGCCGCGGAACGGGTGGATGCCCACGTAGTTCCAGGCGGAGCCGGCGCCCTCCAGCAGCCAGACGGTCTCTTCGCGCAGCGTGAGGAAGTCCCACAGCAATTCCGCGACGTCGTCCGCCCCGTAGTCGCGCTCCTGCGGGCCGTGGATCGCGCGGCGTTCCTGGATCGGGTCGCCATCGACGCGCGTCATGGTCTGCAGCGCGGCCAGGTCCTCCCGCTCCGAATCGCGCAGGAAGCCGACGATCTGCGCCACGCTCCACTCGTCGTCCGGGACGGGGGCGCCCAGGTCATCCTCGTCCATGCCCTGCACGAGGCGGGCGGTGCGATGGGAGATCTCGCGCAGCGCCTTCACGAGGTAGCGCCTGCGGTCGCCGTAGCGGGCTGAGACGTATTCCGGCATTGACCGATGGTGCGCCCCCGCGCCGACCCTCGCAATGCCCGCCGTCACCTGCGCCGCTAGGATCGGCGCGAGGAGGCCGAGCCATGCCCGAACCGACCGAGGCGCCCCTGACGCTGGGCCTGCTGGACGTGATCACGCTCCGCGTCCCGGACGTGGCGGCGGCGCTCGGGTTCTACCGGGACACCCTCGGCGCGATCCCGATCGAGGAGGACGCGCCCGCATGGGCGCGCGTGCGCCTTGGGAACGTCGATCTCGGCCTGCACCAGGGCGAGCCGGGGGCGGGCGGCCCGGAGCCGAGCTTCCGCGTCCAGGACATCGCCGCGGTGCGCGCGCACCTGCTCCACCGAGGCGTCCCGATCACGCTCGACCTCCACGACATCCCGGGCGGCGTGATGCTCGCCTTCGCCGACCCGGCCGGCAACGTGCTGGCCGTTATCCAGTACGGCCTCACCGCGGCGGAGGCCGCCGCGCGGCAGCCGGGATGACCGCGGTCGCCGGCCGCGCCTCGTTCTCCCGTGACGGGCGCTACCGCTACTCGCTGGTGCGGCGCTGGGGCGACGGCCCGCGAGTGGCCTGGGTGATGCTGAACCCCTCCACGGCGGATGCGACCAACGACGACCCGACGCTCCGTCGGGTGACGGCGATCTCGCGGCGCGCCGGGTTCGGGGCGCTGGAGGTGGTGAACCTGTGCGCGCTCCGCTCCGCGCATCCCGTCGACCTCGTGCGCGCCGAGGAGCCCGCCGGCCCTCGTGCGGACGCCGCCCTGCGGCGGGCGCTGGCGCGGGCGGATGTTGTGGTGGCCGCGTGGGGCGTGCCACCTCGCGGCCTGGCCGGCCGCGCCGAGGTAGTACGGCGGATGCTCGGCGGCGACGTGCGTTGCCTCGGGCTCACCGGAGGCGGGCATCCACGCCATCCGCTGTACGTGCGCGGTGACGTGCCGCTGGTGCGGCTGGCTTCGTTGACCCAGCGATCTCCGGGCCAGACGATGGCCGCGTGAGCGCTGCCTCCCTGCCATACACCGTCCTGCTGCTGCTGGTGGAACTCGCCGCCGGTTCGCTTGCCATGCTCACCGTGTTCGACGCGCGCCGGCAGGTGACCACGGGCTACGTGAAGGCGGGCGCGATCACCATCGTGCCGCTCGCCATCTTCGCGGCGTGGGCCTATCTCTCGATCGACAACGTCACGGACGTCGAGGGCTATGCGATGAACACGGGCTGGTTCCGCCCGTTCGGCTGGAGCCTTGCGGCGTTCGTCGTCCTGGCGGTCCTGCACATGGTCGCCGCGCTGCGCGAGCGGCATCAGGCGGGCATTGTCCTGGGCGC
>JAUXUW010000226.1 GCA_030684635.1 Dehalococcoidia bacterium | reverse complement strand
GCGCATCCGCGCCGAACGCGCGTGCCTCCAGCACCTGGTACGGGTCGAAGATGAAGTCCTTGCGCAGGAGTGCCGGGCGGTCCGGATCGCCAGCGAATGCGGCGCTCACGTCCGCCAGGTCCTGGATGCTGCCCCGGAAGTGGTCCGGCTCCGTGAGGATGGAGATCGCGGCCGCACCCGCGTCCGCGTAGGCCCGCGCCTGCACGACCGCGTCGAGGTCCGCGTCGAACATGCCCTTGCTCGGGGACGCGCGCTTGATCTCCGCAACCAGCCGCAGCCGGGCGCCCTCCGGCGCCGCGTGACGGCCGTCGCGCAGTCGCGCGACGAAGTCGACCGGGGCCGGCTGCTTCACGAGCAGCGCGCGCAGGGCGTCCTCATCGCGGGCGGCGCGGTCTTCCTCCAGCCGCACGCGCCGATCGGTGACGATGCGGTCCAGGATGGTGCCGGTGTGCCGCGCGCGGGATGGGGGCATGTCGCTCTACTTCCCTGCCGCGCGGCGCGTCGCTTCGACGAACGCGGCGAGTTTCGCCGCCGCATCGCCCTCGTCGATCGAACGGATCGCCATCTCCACGCCCTGCCGGAGCGAGGAGGCAAGGCCGGTGACGTAGAGGCCGGCGCCGGCCTGCGCGACGACCAGGTCGCGCAGCGGCAGGGGCCCGTTGCCGCTGAGCACGGAGCGGGTGAGCGCCGCGTTCTGCGCCGCGTCACCGCCGATGATCGTCTCTTCCGCGTGGACGGTGAGGCCCATGTCGAACGGGCTGATGGTGCGCTGCGTGACGGCGTCCCCGCGCACCTCGAAGACCGTCGTCGGGCCGGTCACGGTGATGTCGTCCAGGCCGTCCTCGCCGCTCACGACGAGCGCGTGGCGCATGCCGAGGCGCGCGAGCACCTGCGCGAGTTTGCCCGCGAGCTCCGCGTTCGGCGCACCCATCACATGACAGGTCGCGCCGGCCGGATTCGTCAGCGGGCCCAGGATGTTGAAGACGGTGCGGATGCCGATCTCACGGCGCAGCGGCCCGGCGAACTTCATGGCGGGATGGAAGGTCTGCGCGAACATGAAGCCCACGCCGGTCTTCGTGATCACCTCGGCCACCTGCGCCGGCCCCAGCGTCACGACCGCGCCGAGCGACTCGAGCAGGTCGGCGGAGCCGGACTGCGAGGTCATCGCCCGGTTGCCATGCTTCGCGACCTTCGCCCCAGCGCCGGCCGCGACGAACGCGGCCGCCGTGGAGGCGTTGAAGACCTTCTTGTTCGAGCCGCCGGTGCCGCAGGTGTCCAGCAGCGGCTTCACCGGCACGTCCACCTTCAGGGACGCCTCGCGCATCGCGAGCGCCATCCCCGTCAGTTCGTCGACGGTCTCACCCTTCAGGCGCAGCGCCGTGACAAACGCGCCGAACTGCGCGGCGGTCGCGGCCTCGCCGGCGGAGCCGTCCAGGCCGGCGTTCATGATCTCGCGCATCGAATCGCGCGCCTCGCGCTCAGTCAGGTCCCGGCGCTCGTCGACCAGCGCGGCAATCGCTTCGCGGATCACGAGGCGGCCCCAACCGGCTGCATCGTGCGCATGCGGAGGAAGTTCTGCAGGAGCGCGTGCCCGTGTTCGGTCATGATCGACTCCGGGTGGAACTGCACACCCTCGATCGCCAGTTCGCGGTGGCGGATGCCCATGATCACACCGCTCTCCGAGCGTGCGCTGACCTCCAGCACCGCCGGCACGGAGTCCGGCCGGATCGCAAGCGAATGATATCGAATCGCCTCGAAGGGGTTCGGCAGGCTGGCGAAGACGCCCCGCCCGTCGTGGGTGATCTGGCTGGTCTTGCCGTGCATGATCTCGCCGGCCGACTCAACGATGCCGCCATACGCCTCGCCGATGCACTGGTGACCCAGACAGACCCCCAGCAGCGGCGCCTTTCCGGCGAACGCCGGGATGAGGTCAACCGAGATGCCCGCCTCCTTCGGCGAGCACGGGCCGGGCGAGATCACCACGTGCTCCGGGTTCATCGCGAGGCAGTCCTCCACGCTGATCTGATCGTTGCGGAACACCTCCACCTGCGCGCCCAGTTCCATGAGGTACTGGTAGAGGTTGTAGGTGAACGAGTCGTAGTTATCGATGAGGAGCAACAAGGGCGTCTCCTGTCCTACTGCGGGTCGAGGGCGGCACGGATAGTGGCGGTCTGCCACATCCGGCGCAGTTGTTCGGTGTGTTCACGGTCGTGCGTGGCCACCTTCGCGACGCGCCCGCCGACCTGTGTGACACCGCGCTCCGGGTGGCTCACGTACGCGCGCAGCGTGTCCGGCCCCTGCCACTTCAGCCAGAGCAGCGTCTCCCGCCGCACCTGCTCCATCCGCACCAGGACATCCGCCTCGCTCTGCACAGGGTAGAGGCGGTGCATGTCGCCCCACTGGCCGCCGTTGAACGGCACCCACACCCGGCCGGGCTCGTCCAGGCAGCGGCGCAGTTCCGCGATGTAGTACCCCTCCGCGTCCGCGGCGTGGGTCAGCGCGTCCAGAGGTGACCAGCCGTCCTCCTCCAGCACCTCTACGCGGAGGTCGGACGGAATCGCGTCGTAGGCGGCGAGGAGTCCCTCGCGCACGTCGGTCAGTTCCTGGGCCAGCGATGTCGGGTCGTACTCGACCGCGGCGATCACGCCGTTCTCCGCCTCGAAGGAGGTGCGGAGGAACTCGCGTACCTCGGGCAGGAGTTCCAGGCCACCGGGCTCCGAAGGCGAGAGCCAGATCGCGTCATCGAACACTTCGCGCGCGAAGCGCGGGTCGCCGGTCCAGTCCACGCAGGTGAAGACGTTGCCGATGAAGCGCTCGCCGCCGGAACCGCCAAGGTAGAGCGTGTCCAGGAACTCGTACGGCCCGGGCTGTACGTGCAGCATCTCGCGGAGCATGCGCTCCAGTGCCGCCTCCGCAGTCTCCAGGTCGTGCACGCCAATGAGGGGCATAGACCACTTCCCGGCGAACGGGCCGCTGGGGTGGCGCACCATCAGCACCTTGCCGTCCTCACGCACGAGGACGCCGACCGAAGCGAGTTGTGACTCTGCCATGACTAGTACCCCAGGCTTCCGGCGGGCGCGGCGCCCTCGCCCCGCTCTGCGTCGTCGAGGGCCGCGAGGAGCGCGCGGGCCTTCTGCCAGCACTCCTCGTACTCCTTCTGTGGATCGGAGTCGTACACGATGCCGGCGCCGGCCTGCACGTGGGCCATGCCGTCCTTCATCACCAGCGTCCGGATCGTGATGCAGGTCTCGATGTTCCCCGACAGGTCGAAGAAGCCGACCCCGCCGGAGTACGGGCCGCGCTGGTCCGACTCGAGTTCCGCGATGATCTCCATCGCGCGGATCTTCGGCGCGCCGGACACGGTGCCCGCGGGATAGGCGGCGCGGAGCGCGTCGTACGCGGTCATGTCCTTGCGCAGGCGGCCGGTAACGTTGCTGACCAGGTGCATGACGTGCGAGTAAAACTCCAGGTCCAGTTTCTGGTTCACCGCCACGCTACCCGGCTCCGAGACACGGCCGACATCGTTCCGGCCGAGATCCAGGAGCATGACATGCTCCGCGATCTCCTTCGGGTCGTGCCGCAACTCCTCGGCGAGGCGTTCGTCGTCCAGCGGCGTTTCGCCACGACGCCGGGTGCCGGCGATCGGGTGCACCTCCACCCCGCCCTCCTCGATGTTCACGAGCAGTTCCGGGGACGAGCCGACAAGGTAGGTATCACCGAAGCGCAGGAAGAAGAGGTATGGCGACGGGTTGATCGCGCGGAGGCTGCGGTAGACCTCGAAGGGGTGCGCGCCGGTACGGCGCGACAGCCGCTGAGAGAGCACGACCTGGATGATGTCGCCGGCGGTGATGTACTCCTTGGCGCGACGGACGGCGCCCAGGAAGTCCTGGTGCTCCCAGTTCGACTGCACCTCGTCGCCGCGCACGCCGGAGAACGGCACGTACGGCAGCGCCCCCAGCGGCGTCGCGAGCCGCTCCACCAGTTCGTCGATGCGGCGCTGCGCCGCGCGGTAGGAGGCGTCCACGTCACCATCGAGGCGGACGTGAGCGACGGCCTTGATGCTGTGCTTCAGGTGGTCGAACACCAGCAGGGTGTCCGTGAACATCAGCCACGATTCCGGCACGCCTAGCACGTCGCGGCCGGTGATCGGGACGCGCGGCTCGAAGTGGGTCACCACCTCGTAGCCCAGGTAGCCCACGGCGCCGCCGTGGAACCGGGGCAGGCCCGGCACCTGCACGGACTTGAAGCGCGCCAATTCCTCCTGCACCACGTTCAGCGGGTCGCCCTCCGCGTGCGTGGCGGAGTGGACGCGGTACGGCTCCGTGCCGATGAAGGAGTAGCGCCCCTGGCGCTCGCCCCCCTCGACGGACTCGAGGAGGAACGAGTACGGGCCCCGCGCCACCTTCAGGTAGGCGGAGACGGGCGTCTCCAGGTCAGCGCGCACCTCGCGATAGATCGGGACGATGTTGCCCCGTCCCACCATGCGGCGGACGTCGGCGAGTTCGGGTGAATAGGTCATGTCAGGCTCCGAGGACCACGAAGGTGGGGTGGACGACGCACTCGCGCCACCACCATGACCACTGCCCGTGTCGCGTCTGCGCGCTCGGACGGTGATGCCTGCTCATCCTTCGCTCCCTCGTCATCTCGCCGGCTCCGGCCCACAAAAAAACCACCACCCCGTACACGTGGGGCGATGGTCCTCGCGGTGCCACCCACAATTCCCTCCGCCCGCAGGGGTGGAGGCTCATCCAGCGACGGCCCGCCCCGGTACCCCGTGGTGGCGATCGCCTGGGCATGGATAACGGCGCCCACACCGCCGGTGCCTACCTCCCTCGACGGGTCGAGGGCCTCGGGCCGGGACTCACGGGTCCATTCAACCGCTGCTGGCGGACGCCGGGCTCTCACCTTGCCCCGGCTCTCTGAGTCCCGCGAAGCGGCCTACTACTCCCGATCAGCGTCACTCTGTACGCGATTGATCAGATGGTCACGTTACGTCTACCGGAATCGCGCTGTCAATGAACGCCCGGGGCTGCCCGCCCGGGCGCCGGAAGCACACCTAGAGCCGCACGACCGCGCGGTCCGGGCGTGTCTGTTCCGCCTCCAGGAGCGCGACGAGGGCGGCGACGGTGGCGTCCAGGTCGCCCTCCGCGTTCACCAGCGGCCGGCAGAAGGTCCGCGCGCGCTCGATCTCGGCGGCGGCGATCGCCAGGCGGCGCTCCACCTCGCCCGCGCCCTCCGTGCCGCGCTCTTCCAGGTGCACCCGTAGCGCATCCAGGGTGGACGGCTCCAGGGAGATGAAGAGCGCGTCCGGGAGCAGGTCGTGGAGCGACTCGGCGCCCTGCACGTCCACCCGGATCACCACATGGTGGCCGGTCGCGAGCGCGGCGCGGACGGAGGACCGAGGCACCCCGTACAGGTTCCCGTACACCTCCGCGTGCTCCAGCAGTTCGCCGGTCGCGACGTTGCGGAGGAACTCATCGCGGGTCACGAACAGGTGGTGGACGCCCTCGATCTCGCCGGGGCGCGGGGCGCGCGTGGTCATGGTCGCCGGGCGCTCCAGCGGGACGCCCAGGTCACGCGCACGGTTCACCACGGCATCCTTGCCGACACCGGAGGGGCCCGTGAGGACGACGACCAGCGGCGAGGCGACGGCCACGTCCTCCACGAAGGCTAGGAGGCCGAGCCGCTGGCGGCGGCGCGGAGCGCTGCCACCCGCCCGGCGAACGTCTCGGGCGTGATCGCGATCAGCGAGACCCAGTCCTCGTGCATCACCACTACGGCCTTCGTACGACGCCCGCTCGTCAGGTCGATCGAGCGGTGCATCTCCTTCGCGCGCTGGATGGTCCGCTTCATCGGCGCCGAGGCCGGCGAAGCCACCGCGAGCACGCGATCAAGCGTGAGGTAGTTGTCGAATCCCACATGTATCAGGTCGGCTGCCATGGCTGCCGCCCTCCTTCCGGACTGAATCCTGACGCTCAGCGCCGGACATCCGCCCGGAAGAAGGATACGCCACCGCCCGTACCGCCCGTCCACCCCGAAGCGACTACGGCGCTCGCCGGTTGCGCTCCGCCTCCTCGCGCTGCCGGACACGGTCCTCCGACTCGCGCGTCAGCGCCTCCAGCTTGTCGGTCACCCAACCGCCCGCCAGGAAGTCCCCGAAACCAACGCCGTCCATCGAGGACATCGCCTTCGAGACATTCTCGGTGCGCCCGACGTTCCCGGCACGGAACGAGGTGTACTCCCACTCCGTCGCCGCGATCAGGCGGTAGAGGTCCTCTTCGCCCGCCTCGTCGGCGATGCGGCGGCTCAGTTCGCGCAGCGTTTCGATGTACCGGTTCAGCCAGTGCACGATGTGCCCGCGGTTGGTGGCGGCGATATCGAACGCCATCGACGGGTCGGTCGCGGAGAGGCGGGTCATGTCACGGAAGCCGCCGGCCGCGAGGGCGGAGAGTTCCGGCCAGGCCTCGGACGCGCGCTCCATAGAGAACAGCGCGATCGCCGCCATCATCGGCATATGGGAGATCGCCGCCGTGTAGGCGTCGTGCTCCTCCGCGTCCATGAACATCAGCCGTGCGCCCATCGACTCCACGAGGTTCGTGACGGTCGCCACGGCGTGCTCGCTGGCCGTCGGCGGCGGCAGCACGACCCAGCGAGCGCCCTCAAAGAGTGCGGGATCGGCAGCGGCGGGGCCGAACTCCGTCTTCCCGGCCATCGGGTGGCTGCCAACGAAGCCGCGGTGGCCGGGCAGCAGTTCCGCGGCCCAGCGCATCACCTCTACCTTGGTGGAGCCGGTGTCCGTGATCACCGCGTCCGGGCTGACAACCCCGGCGATGTCCTTCAGCAGTTCGCGGATCGCGAGGATCGGCGCGGCGATGATCACCACGTCGGCGTCCTTTGCCGCGTCCTCGGGCGTGTGGAACACACGTCGGATCGCGCCGCGCCGTTCCGCTATGCGGGCCACGTCCGGGTAGCGGTCGTAGCCGACGACCTCGACATCCTTCAGCGTCTGCCGCAGGCGCAGGCCGATAGAGGCGCCGATCAGCCCGGTCCCCAGAATCGCGACACGAGTCATGCGTACCCCCTCCGCCCGATGGTGGAGCACGATCCTACCGTGCCGGCAGGTCTCCCGGCGGTACGGGCCGCGCTCCACCAGATGAAGGGCCCTCAGACCTGGTCGTCGGCGACGATGAACCGGGCGACCTCCGCGTCGTCGGCCGGAGGCGGGCCCGTGTGCGCGCGCACGAGCTCGACCACACGCACGTCGGCGCCAGCCGCCTCCAGCGCCTGCGCCCCGAGCGCCGCGTGGTGCTGCAGTCGCCAGAGAGCGCGTCGCCACCCGGCCCCGCTCTCCGCCGCGGCCGCGCTCACGAGACGAGGTGAGACGCCGTTCAGCACCACGAACGCAACGCGATGCCATGTGGCGACGCGCCCCTTGCCGACATCGTGCACCAGCGCGGCCACCAGCATCGCGGGCGAGGCGTCCTCGGCCACGAGCAGGCGGTAGAGGTCCAGGGAGTGACGGCGGTCGCGCGGCTCCGCGTGGAGGAACAGGCGGAACTCCTCCGGGCGCAGCAGCCCGCGCACCTCGGCGACCTCGCCGGGAGCCAGGTGGGGATGCAGGCCGCGGGTGAACTGGTAGACGCGGTAGCGCCCGCGACGGAGCAGGGCGAGGGCGGCCGCCAGCGGGCCGGGCTCAGCCGAGGACAACCCCGCCGGCCTCTCCCGCAAAGGCGCGGAGGAGCAGCTCGATCAGCGGCCCCGTGATCGTGAGGAGGGAGAACTGACCGTTGGTGATAAACGGCGCCAGGATGATCAGCATCAGGATGCCCATCCCCCACGGCTCCAGCCGCGCGTACTCGCGCGCCAGCGGCAGCGGCAGCAGCCCCCCCAGCACCCTCGACCCATCGAGCGGGGGGACCGGGAGCATGTTGAAGACGGCCAGGAAGACGTTCAGCAGCAGCACCGTACCCAGGAACAGGCCGGCCATGTCCGCGGGCGAGGCGGTCCAGACCTCCGCCCAGAAGCGCGCGCTGCCGGCGCTCACGAACGGGTGGTAGAAGGGCACCAGGCCGAGCTTGATCGGCAGCCCGGCCAGCCCTGCCATCACGAGGTTGGAGAGCGGCCCGGCGAGCGCGATCAGCGTCATCGCCCGCCGGGGGTTCGCCGTGTTGGCGGGGTTCACTGGCACCGGCTTCGCCCACCCGAACCCGGCGAAGAAGATCAGTGTCGTGCCGATCGGGTCATAGTGCGCCTTCGGGTTCAGCGTCAGCCGCCCGAGCAGCCGCGGCGTGCGATCGCCCAGGCGATCCGCCACGAACGCGTGGCAGAACTCGTGGAAGATCAGCCCGACGAGCAGCGAAGCCCCGAAGGCCCCGATGAGGATCACGAACGCCATCGGGGCGTCACCGAGGAGCGAGAGGTAACGGAGGATCACGCTTCGAGCATACCCTCCGTCCTTCGTTGACGCGCCCGCAGACGGGTGCCTAACCTATTCCTCAACGTCGACGCCGACCCCAACTGCCCGACCTGAACGAAAGGCCCGGGGCGCGCGCGAAGACATCCGGACCTGGCGGGGGCCGGGGTCATGCTGCCCGGCAGCCGCGCGTGTCCGACCGATGTCTGACCACACCCGCCGTCGCTTCTCCTCGCGTTCACTCTCGCTGGTCGCCGGCACGGCCGTGCTCGGCCTCGCCATCAGCGGCTTCCTGCTGGTGCGCGCGCTCACCGGCGAAGAGACCGCGACGGTTGCCACCACCACATCCGCGCCGCAACTGGTGTTCGCGGAGTTCGGTGAGAACGCGGACCGGCTGTACCTCGCCCCGCCCGAGCGCCCGCAGGAGCGCACGCTGATCGAGACCATCGAGCACGCGCCGGGCTGGGGCATCAACCCCGCGGCCGGCGCTGCCGGGCCGCTGGTCGCCTACACCGTCCTGGCGCCGGGCGTGGTCCCCGAGCGTGACACCCCCGCCGAACTGTGGGTGATCGACCTCGCGACACGCGAGCGCACCCGGATCGCCCGCGACGCGGACCTCCTCGTAGCGCCTGCCTTCGCTGACGACGGCGCGGTCCTGGTCTACCGGCGGAGCGCCGGCAGCCAGCAGGAACTCGTGCGCGTGACGGTCGCCGGCAACACCCGCAGCGTCGTGCATGCCGAGCAGACCGCGTTCGGCATCTTCCCGATCGGCTATACGGCGGGCGGCGACCTGTTGTTCGCCCGCCTGTCGACCACGGGCACGGACGTCTTCAGCGTCCGCGACGGCGCTGCCGCCACGCCTCTCTTCCACGCCTCCGACCAGATCGCGCGCGACTGGCGGCTGGCGCCGGATGGCAGCGCGGTGTCCTACCTGGCGCCCGAGGCCCGCGGCGAGCGGATTGTGCATCGCGCCCATATCGTGGGCGTCGATAACGGCCAGGAGCACGTGCTGCCGGACAGCGGGTCACCCACCGGCGAGCAGTACGGCCCGACGTGGGCGCCGGACGGGCGCGCCCTGACCGTGGGGCAGGAGGCCGAGACCGGGGACACGGCCTCCGCGACGGTGCTCAGCCTCGCGGGGGATGAGCCGGTCGACCTTGCCCCGCCGGAGCAGGGGTTTGACGTGCCGGTGCAGTGGAGCCCGGACGGTCGGTACCTCGCCGCCCGCACGTTCAGCGGCGTGAACTCCATGGACGCGGGCACCGAATCCGCCGTCATCATCAGCATCGCAGGCGACCGCTACCCGGTGACCGCCGCGACCGAGGTGATCCTCATCGGCTGGTACGTGCATGCCTAAGCGCGCCGCACTGTTCACCGCCGCCATCCTGGGCGTGGTGCTGGTGGCCGCGGCATTGCGCTCACCGACGGGTACCGCGGACGCATGCGCGTTCGACCCGCGCGTCCCGTTCTCCTACGAGGCCGATCAGACGCGCACGCTGTACCGCATGGCGATCGACGCCGCGGCGACGAATGCGCTGCTCCCCAACGACCCGTTCTTCGCGCTGCAGCCGATCGAACGCGGCGTCCGCAACGGCCGCACCGACGGCGCGCCGTTCATCCCGCCCGTGCTGCTGAAAGCGATCGCGTGGACCGAGTCCACGATGACGATGGCCTCCCGCTCCACGCCGTTCGACTCGATCGGTGAGGGGCTGGTCACCTTCGACTGTGGCCACGGGGTCATGCAGGTCACCACGGGCATGACGGTGCCGCTGGGGAGCGGCGGGCAGCCCTCCGACCGCCAGGTCACCATCGCGACGCACTTCGGCTACAACATCGCCCGCGGCGCGCAGATCCTGGCCGAGAAGTGGAACGCGGCGCCGGAGGCGCGCCCGGTCGCCGGCACGGACACCGCCTCCGACCCGGCGATCCTGGAGAACTGGTACTACGCGGTCTGGGGCTACAACGGCTTCACCGGCCCCGGCTCGAACCGCAGCAACCACCCGCTCGACCCCTCGTTCGCGGGCTGGCCGAGACCGGCGTTCCGCTGCGATGGCACGCAGTCGCGCGACCGCTACCCGTATCAGGAACTCGTGTGGGGCTGCATGGCGAACCCACAGAGTCGCAACGGCGTCGCGCTCTGGGAGCGCGTGAACGCGACCCTCCCGGACCTGACCTCGCCCGCCTTCTTCACCCCGCTCAGCGTCGCCCGCTGGCGGTTCCCGTACAACGAAATGGACATCCCGACGCCGCAGCCGGCGAACCTGGTGATCGCGCCCGCGGTTCCGCCCGACCTGCAGTCCCGCATCTTCGGCTCGCCGTCGCTCGCCAGCAGCACGGAGCGCATCACGATCCGCCTGGACGACCCGACCACCCCCATGCGGGCGTCCGTGACGATCCGCAACCAGGGCACGGGGATCCTCTCCTGGTCCGCGAGCACGAATGACCCGTTCCTGATCGTCGATCCACCCGCCGGGGTCGCACTGGGGCCGGGCATGCCCTGCAACTCCTCCGGCTGTCCCAACGGCACGCTCACCATCAACGTGAACCCCACGCTCCTCCCCGCCACTCGCGCCACGGGCACGGTCACCGTCACCTCGCCCAACGGCGGCGGCAGCGTCACGATCACCATCACCGTCCTGGCGGAGTTCGCGGTCGGCGCACCGGGCACCAGCCGCGCCCGCTAGACCGGCCCGCTCCCGCCGCGGTCCCCACCGCGCGAGGTCGTACACTCGATGAAGCGGCATCACAGCCTCATCGGACGGGATCAGCCATGGCATCGCTCACTGCCCTCACGCCCCTCGCAAACCTCGCCCGTGACTGGGTGGCGGACATCCGTCGCAACCACGGGCTGGAACACGCGACCGTCGCGGTGCTGTTCGCACGACGTGGCCCGCAGCGCATCGCCGGGCGTGCCAGCGGCAACGGCTTCTTCATCATTGGCAAGGTGGAGCCGGAGTTGCTCCGATCCTGCGCGGACGAGGCGCTGCAGCGCCTGCAGCGCGGCGAGTCCGGGCTGGTCGTCTCGCCCATGTGCGGCACCAACCTGGCCGTGACCGGGACGCTGTGCGCGATCTTCACGCTCTGCTCGTGGCTCCGGAGCCGTGGCTCGAAGGGCCGGGATCGCCTGGGCGATGCGATCAGCGCCTCGATGCTCGCGGCCGTGGTCGCGCAGCCCGCCGGGCGTCTGGTGCAGGAGCACATCACGACGCTCGCCGACCACGATCTTGTCGAGATCACGGACGTGCGCACGTTCTTCCCGGGCGTCTCGAAGGTCTACACGCACCGCCGGCCCGTGTAGGCAGCGGAGGCCGCGCTCAGAACAGCACGGCCTGCGTGTCCCCCTCCGCCTCCTCGATGCACGCCGGATCGTCGTGCGCCACGGAGTTGACGCGCGTCGACACGGCGCGCGCCACGAGGTAGCGATCGTCCACCGGCCGCAGCAGTGACTTCACCTGCTCGATCGGCGCGTCGGTGTGGAGCCACGCCGCCATCGACTCCTCGTCAGGGAGGATCACCGGCATGCGGTCGTGGATCCGCCCCACCAGCCCGTTCGCCTCCGTGGTGACGATCGTGAACGTGGTGAGCGCGCCCGCCTCGTCGCGCAGGCGCGCGCGGGCGGCGAGGCCAGCGAAGGCGAACGGCTGCCGGTCGGGGCGGTGGAACCAGAACGGCCGCCGCGACTTGCGGTCGCCCGTCCACTCGAAGAACCCGTCCGCCGGCACCAGGCAGCGATGCTGCCGGAACGCCTCCGCGTAGGCCCGCCGCTCCTCCAGCGACTCAGCGCGCGCGTTGATGTGCTGCGCCCCGACGCGACGGTCCGCGTCCCACCAGTTCACGAGACCCCACGAGGCGTGCTGCGCGGTGCGCTCCTCGTGCTGTTCCATCACCACCCAGTGCTCCTGCGTGGGGGCGATGTTCCAGTGGGGGGCATAGCGCTCCAGGAACGCCTGGTCCGGCTCGAACCCGAGCGCCGAGGTGATCGCCTCGATGAGATCTGTGGTGAGCGTGAAGCGTCCGCACATGCTCCGAGTGTACCCACCCGGAGCCCGCCCGCAGCGCCTGCCCGGGGCCTCCGCTACGCTCGCGACGTGAGACGCGCATCCCGCTCCCCGGAGGCCTCCAGCATCGCCGTCCCGGTGGGCGTCGGCCTCTTCCTGCTGCTGCTCTACTGGTGGACGGTGGCGCCATCTATCTCCGCGCTCCACGACAACGTGGACAGCGCCGAACTGGTGACGGTCGCCAGCGTGACGGGCATCGCGCACCCACCAGGCTCCGCGATCTGGGTCCCACTGGGGCGTGCCGCCCTTGAGCTCCTCGGGAGCATCGAGGAGCCGGCACTGCGCACGAACCTGCTCTCAGTCGTGTGCATGGCGCTCGCGGGCGCGCTCGTCGCCGTCGCCGCGCGCCGGTGGATGCCGGGCACGCCAGCGTGGGCATGCGCGCTCGCCGGCCTCCTCGCCGGGCTGGCGCCGATCCCGTGGGCGCAGGCGCTGGTGACGGAGGTGCTGGCGCTGCAGGCGCTCCTCACCGCGCTCGCGCTGGTGCTGGCCGTGGACGCCGCCCGGGGCCGCGCGTGGGCACCGTTCGCGCTGACGCTGGGGCTACTCGCGTGGAACCACCCGACCGGGCTCGCGGTGGCACTGCCGCTGGGTATCGCCTGCCTCGCGCTCGCGCGGCCACGAGCACGCACCCTCGGCGTGCCGTTCGCGCTCTTCCTGCTGCCGGGCGTCTACACCGTCGCCTACCTGGTGCTCCGGGCAGACGCGCCGCTTGCCTGGGGCGACACCTCCACGCCGCGCGGGGTCTGGGACCACCTGAGCGGGGCCATCTATCGCGACGTCATCGACCGCAACCCCTCTACCGTGCTCCAGTCAGTGCCGGAGACGCTGCGCCGCACCCTCCGGCAGATCCCTCCGCTGGCGTGGCCGCTGCTCCCGGTCGGTGCGCTGGCCGTAGGCCGCTCCAGGCCAGCCCTCACCGCCAGCCTCGGCGTGTCGGTGGTGCTCCTCGGGCTCTTCGTCTCCGCCTACCGCGCGACGGGGCGTCAGGACTACCTGGCCCCGGTCGCGTTCGCGGGGGCGCTGCTGGTGGCGTGGGGCCTGCCGCCTGCTCTCGACTGGGCACGACGGCTGCTCCCGCAACTACCTCCCCGAGCCACCACCTCCACCATTGCCGTCGGCCTGCTCGCGCTCTGGTTGGTCGTGAACGGCGACGAGGTGTCACGCCGGGGTGATACCGCGCTCCGCGACGAGGCGGTCGCGATCCTCGCCGCCGCCGAGCCGGACGCGGTGATCGAGACCGATCGGGACGAGCAGACGTTTCCGCTCTGGTACGCGCGGGTGGTGCTGAGTGAACGGCCGGATGTGACGGTGATCGACACGCGCGGGCTGGCGCCCGTGGTGCCACCCGAGCCCTAGTGCGGTGGCCCCTCGTGCGGTGGGCGCTGGTGGGGCGGGACGGCGCCCCGGGGTGGCCCGCGGCGCTGCGCCTCCAGCGCCTGCAACCATGCCAGTTGCCGGCTCGTCGGCTGTGCCTCGGGCCGGGCGGCCACCACCAGACGGTGCGCCTCCTGCAGCGAGAGGTCGTGCTGCATCAAGAGCGCGATCGCCACGGTGGGTGTGCGTCCCAACCCCGCCTGGCAATGCAGATAAAGGGCCGGATCGGGGGCATGGTCGACTTCGCGGTCGAGCCACAGGATAAGTTCGGCCAGTTGGACGTCGGTCGGCGCCTCGCGGTCCGCGATCGGCAGACGGCGCCAGCGCAGTCCCATCACGTCGAGCGCGACCGGGTCGTCCGAGCCTTCGAGCCGGAGGTCCACCACATGGGTGATGCCGCGAGCACGGAGGTCGGCGTACTGAGTCGCGCTCAACTCAGGGCCGATGAAGAGCCACGGCGCGACCTGATCCACGCGCGAGGGAGGCGTCACCTGGCGACTCCCGCCGAGGACTGACCGGAGTTGCTCGAAGAGGCTCATCCAGTGGCCGCCTGGTCTGGGGGCGCGCCGGTGCGCCGCATCCGCGCCTCAGGATACTCCGCGGCGAGGCCTTTCGAGGCTGCGACACTCTGAGCGGCCTGCGACGGCACGGCCTGGCGGCGGCCTCGATGTGTGGCGCGCGGGCGCTCAGGATCTGCATAGTTCTGCCTGATGCTGGGGGGACGCTACAGGGAGTGCCATCGCCGAGCGTCTGATCGCCCCCACGCGCCTGTTGAGTAGACTGGTCGTGCGCCCTCGTAGCTCAGGGGATAGAGCAGCGGCCTTCTAATCCGCCGGTCGGACGTTCGAATCGTCCCGAGGGCACCACCGAATCTGAAACGCGGCCTTCCTCGCCGTGGTGGGCATCGTTTCCGGTCGCATCGACCGGAGGACTCGTTGCACAAGACCTCGCACAACGCCGTCCTCGCCCGCTTGCTGAATCTGGGACGCCGATCGAATGCCCGCGGACGCACCGCAGAATTTTCAGTCCTCCAGCGAGGCGCACGGCTAGGTCCCCACAGCGTCGCCGCGTGGGTGCGTGTCGTGGTGCTTGTCACATGGCGCATGGTCGATTCACTCGGGCCCGTTCGAGTGCGGCCGCAGAGGAGATAACAGCGTCGGGGCGGAGCGGACATCGGCCGCCGCGCCCAGGGCATCGAAGGATGCGCGCGCCGCATCCTCCTCCAAAATGGCGCGTTCCCGGTCACCGGCATCTCGATAGGACAGGGCAAGCAGTAGTTGCGCGCGCGCAACCTCGTACGGGAGTTCGGCCTTGCGCCAGAGCCGCACCGCCTCCCTCAGCCGCTCGGCCGCTTCGAGTGGAGCCGCTTCCATGAGCCGGATTGCGCCCTCCGCCTGCGCGCATGTCGCTGCCATCACCGATGAGCCGAACCGGGCACTGGTCTCACGCATCTCATCCAAGGAAGAGCGCGCGACGTCCAGGGCGCCAGCCGCTAGCGCGATCTCCACCTGAGCGGGAAGGTTTCGCATGCGGTTCAACGAGTGTTCTGCCTGCTGCTGGACAGTCTCGCGGATGAGCGAGAACGCTGCGTCGACGTCCCCTTGGGCAAGCCGCAGGAGCGCTAGGCCGGGAGACGGCTCCCGCCCGAGCGCATGCGCCCGGCGGAACGCCTCCTCGGCGGCCACCAGGTCCCCGATCCGGCGGCGTGTTTCGCCGACCTCGTACCACGCCTCGCCGGCGTAGAAAGGGACTACATGCTCAAGTTCGGCCGCCGCCCTGCGGGCAGTCTCCTCCGCATCTCGCCATCGCCCCCGCAGTCGGAGGATTTCCGCCTGAAAAACACGACAGACCCCCGGGAATCCGGAACGGGCATGACGCTCGCACCAGCGCAACATCGCCTCGGTCCACTCTCCCGCGCGGTTGTAGTCTGCCAGGCTCTCACACGTGATGATCGTGTTGCAGTAGGCGATGCCCGTGGCGTACGGCCCCAATTCATCGCCGACGGTAGCTGCCATTGCCTCATCTATCAGCGACATGCCCTCGGCGAGCGATCCAAGGTTTACGAGGATGCGGCCTTTGTCCTGCAGCGCGATTACCTGTAGGTCGCGCTCGCCCACCGCAAGGCCGATCGCAAGCGTCTCTGCGGCGAGGTCGAGTGCAAGGTCGGTGTTCCCATCAAGATCGAAGGCGATCGTCGTCTTCACGCGCAGGAGGTGCCCGCGTTCGACGGTCTGCCCCGCATCCTGCAGCAGCCGCTCCGCGCGCCCGATCCAGCCTCGGCATACGGCGAACGCGCCCATGTGAAAATGATCCTCGGCCAGCCCAATCGCCACCCGCGCTGAGCCAGAGACGTCCCCTCGCTCGAAGTATCCGGCGTACGCGCGCTCGCGCGCAGCGATGCAATCCTCCCCGCGTCCCGCCCACCAGGCAGATTCCGCCAAACGCTCGAGGTGCGCCGGATCGAGAGGGCGGGTAGCGTCGGCCCGCGTCAGTGCGTCGTGCGCACCCCGCCAGTCGTAGCGCGCGAGCGCCACATGCGCTGCGTCGAGCAGTTCCTCCGCGACGGGCGTTGAGTGCACATCGGCAGGCTCCGCGTTCCAGTCGAGCGCGGAATCCTGGCGCAGGATCTGCTCCTCTAGGCGTCGCAGCGTCGGGCCCGGCTCGATACCAAGTTCCTGCACAAGCAGCACCCGCGCCCGCTGGTACGCGTCCAGTGCCTCGGCCTGCCTACCCGAGCGATAGAGCGCGAGCATCAGTTGCGCACGAAGTGTCTCGCGCAGGGGATGCACCACGACAAGGCGCTGGAGCTCCGGGACTACGTCGGCGTGCGCACCGCACCCCAAATCGGCGGCGATGCGCGCCTCGATGGCACGCAGCCTTTCCTCGTCCAGCCGTGCGATCTCGGCCTGCGCCGCCCCGTCCGTATCCAGGTCGGCGAGAGCGCTTCCACGCCACAGCGACAGTGCCTGACGCAACACATTCGAGGCTGCCTGGTATCGACGCTCGCCCAGCGCGAGGCGCCCCTCGGCTACTAGCCGCTCGAACCGTCCGGCGTCGATGTCTTCGGAGGGCGCGTCGAGCAGGTAACCGCGAGCGCGCGTGAGGATACGCGGTCGAGCGCCGGGAGCACCTTGTTCGAGGGCGCGGCGGATATGAGCCACGTAAGTCTGGAGCGTCTTCATGGCTGAAGCAGGAGGTGCTTCCCCCCACAGCCCCTCGATCAACCGGTCGGGGCTGAGGATCTCACCGGCATAGAGCGCTAGCAGCGTAAGGAGCGCACGCTCTTTCGGCCCCCCGACCTGGATCGGAGCCCCGCCCACCAGGATCTCCAGCGGACCGAGGATGCGGAACTCGATGTGCTCCATCGTAGGATGTCCGCCTCTGCCAGACCTCCGCCGGACGTCAGCCGAATCGCGACCGGAGGCCCGTAGAACGAACGCACGAGGGTCGCGAGACCCCGAGTGAAACACAGGCAGGTCAGGCCTGTCCATTCGAAAGGAGCGTTCGATGAGTGAAACGACAGCGGCGATGGTGGCAGGAGCGAAGCAGCGCGTCGAAAACCTGACTCCCGCGCAGGTGGCTGCCGAGGTCGAGAAGAACGGGGCGGTTCTATTCGACCTGCGTGAGCCTGAGGAGCGAGCGCAGAACGGCGGGATCCCCGGCGCCATCGGTGCGCCGCGGGGGATGCTTGAGTTCTGGGCGGATCCGGCAAGCCCGTATCATCGCGCGGAGTTCGAGCCGGGGAAGCGGACGATCCTCTATTGCGCTTCCGGGGGCCGCTCGGCGCTCGGCGCGGAGACCCTGCAGCAACTTGGGTACACCAACGTCGCCCACCTCGATGGTGGCTTCCGCGGATGGCAGGAGGCAGGACGCCCCGTGGAGGGCGGCCCTCACAGTTAAGACGAGCGCCATTTTGAGCACCGGCGGCCGGCACTGCTGATCGTTATGGAGACAGTCGCCCGTGCCACCCTCGGCATGGCGATGGACGAGGCGAACGCGGTGGTAAAGACGGTTTAGGTCGACACGGACCGCGGCGCTGGCGGGTGTTCATCGCCCCCGCCGGCCCCGTCCGTCGAACGTGGTGTCATATGGCCTGACCGGCAACGTTGCCGCGGCAGATTCGCGCAGGCATCCGAATCGTCCCGAGGGCACCACTTTCCCCCTCGATGTGGCGGCGACTTGGCCGCGCCCCCCGGTTGGCCGGCCCGGCGGCGACCTATCATCCGCCCATGACCGTCGCCACACGACCTACCTCCCCGCACGACGCGCAGACATTGGCGGACCTGATCCACGGCGCCTTCGCCGAGTACGACGGTCTGCTGCTCCCGCCATCGGCAGCGACGCGCGAAACGCCCGGCGGCATCGCCTAGGAACTCACGAGCGCGTACGGAGGGGTGCCGCCGACATCGAAGACGGCCCTCGGCACGTAGCGGCCGGATGCGTCCTCTTCCGGCCCGAGCGCGACGATCTGTACTTCGGGCGCCTGTCCCTCCTGCCGCCCTAACCGTGGCATCGCGGCGGCCTCGTTGCGCACGTCGAAGCGGAGGCGTCACGCCGCGGCTGTGCCGAGCGTGGTGCTGGGCGTCCAGATTGCGTTGACTCGGCTACACCGAGGTCGGCCGCCACGCCCACGCCGGATTCGACCACGACACATGGACGAGATGCGGAAGGCCCTCGGCGGGGACCGCTGAGCCAGCTCGCCGCGCCCCGCCTACGGCAGGATCAGGCCGCTCGGGTGGTTCGGCGCGGCGGGGACCTCGAGGATGGCGGCGCCACCCACGGACGGACGCGGGGTGGCCGCAGCCGGGGCGGGCTCATCGACGGTCAGCGGCGAGCCATCGTCGACGTGGATCCAGCCTTCCGGGTAGGACACCTTCGTCAGGCCCACGGTCCACTCGCGGAACTTGAGACCACCGAAGGTCCGCGCGTTGCGCTCGTGCAATTCGCAGAGCATGACGCCGCTCTCCTGGTGGATCCACGCGGCGGCAGACTCGCACGTGGTCGTCCCCGCGCAGCAGTCGTCCTGGGGCTGCAGCATCTGGCCGCAGTGCAGGATCTCTGGTTCTTCGGTCATGCGTATCTCCGTCCGGGCGGGAACGAGAAGGGCGGGGAGCATGCTCCCCGCCCTTCATCATACCGAGCAATGGCCAGCGACCGAAGTCGCTTAGCGGCCGGCTCCCGGGGCGCCGTCGTCGAGCCACATGGCCCGCGCGACGTCCGAGTTGTAGCAACCGTACGAGCCGATGAGGCCGTGCGTACGGAAGTTGAGCAAGTAGTTGTGCCACGCGGTGCGCTGGAAGCCCACCGGGAACCAGGCCTGGTAGACCTGGTCGTGGATGCGGTCCCAGATCTGCTGCCACACCGCCTTCTGCGCCACCGGGTCGGTCGCCGACCGCTGCTTGACCAGCAGGTCGTCCAGCGTTGAGTCGTTGATCGACCCGTAGTTCAGGCTCGCCTGCGAGTGGTAGAACGGGTACAGCCACTGGTCCATCGAGTAGCCCGGAGGCCCCCACAGGAACCCGATCAGGCTCTCGAAGTTCCGGTCCGACATCACCGTCACGTGCGTCGGGTTGTCGATCTGGCGGAACGTGATCTTCGCTTCCGGCAGGTTCTGGTTGATCGCCGGGAACACCAACTCGGCGAACTCCGCGCGGTTGTACCAGGAGACCATCTCGTCCACCAGCGGCTTGTCAGCCGTGTAGCCCGCCGCCTGCATCATCTTGGACGCCTCGGCCGGGTCGTACTGGTACCACGGGCCGTTGACCTTCCGTGTCGGGTACTGGTCGAACATCAGCG
>JAUXUW010000209.1 GCA_030684635.1 Dehalococcoidia bacterium | reverse complement strand
CAGGCGTTCGTGAACCGGGCGTTGCAGCAGCGGGTGGCGGGCGTGCGCCACGAGTGGGGACGAGCCGCCGGAGACGCCCGCCGGGATGCGCTCTCCGACCACGCGGCGCTCATCCTTGACCTGGCGCCGCCCGGCGGGCGTGACGCGTGACCGCGGGCGTAGAATCGCGGCGACTAAGCCCGGGAGGCCCCCTATGCGCTACTGCCCCAACTGTTCCCAGCCGCTGACCACGAAGTTCGATGGCGGCCGTGAGCGCCTCGCCTGCCCGGACGACGGGTGTGGGTTCATCCACTTCGGCAATTTCTCCATCGGCGCGGCGGCCGTGGTGATGCGCCACGGGAAGGCGTTGCTCATCCAGCGCGGGCAGAACCCCGGCCGCGGCTCATGGCAGATACCCGGCGGCTACGTGGAGCACGACGAGCCGATCCTGGAGGCGGTGGAGCGCGAGGTGCTGGAGGAGGCGAGCGTCGTGGCGAAAGCGCGCGACGTGATCGGCTTCCGGCACTCGATCGGCGGCTCCATCGGTGGCCCCTCGACCAACCTCTATGTGGTGTTCCGCCTCGACTACATCGAGGGGGAGCCTGCCTACGACAACGACGAGGTGATTGGCGCGGGGTTCTACAGCCTGGACGAGATGTCCCAGATGGACTCCGTGCAGGGGCTGTCCCGCTGGGCGATCGATAAGGCGATCCGGGCGGAGGCCCTGGGCGGTCTGCACCCCGAGAACGGGGCCACCTCCATGCCGGCGCGCCCGGGCTGGCAGTTGTTCGGGCTTCCCCATGTCGACCGCGACCTGATGTAGGAGCCGGGCCAATGGCGGCTGCACGGATGATTTGGTACGGTGCGTGTCTACCGTGAACGTCAGGGTAAGACGACGCGGATACGACACCGAACGAGGCTTCCCTATGACGACAAGCGCCACGCCGGGCGATTCCGCAGCCTTCCTGGATTCAGGCGCCGCTACCGTCGAACGTCCCGGCACCCCGCCTGCGCAGCGCCCGCGTCCCTCCTCGGACGGCCCTTCCTACGGGGGTGGCCGCGGCGGCCCGAAGCCAAAGTTCTCGATCAGCACCTTCAAGTCGCTGGGCGACTCAAACTACCGCTGGTTCTTCATCTCCTTGCTCGGTCACTTCGCCGCCATGAACACACAGATGTTCATCCGCGGCTATCTGGTGTTCCAGATGACCGGCTCCTACGCGATGCTCGGCGTGATCTCGCTCGCGAACGCGATCCCCGGCCTGCTCTTCTCGCTGGTCGGCGGTGTGATCGCGGACAACGTGAAGTCCAAGAAGCGCGTGGTCGAACTGGCGCAGGCCGCGAACGTGGTGAATGTCGGGATCATTGCCGCACTGATCGCCACGCAGAACCTGGCGGTGTGGCACCTGATCGCCGCCGCCGTGGTGCAGGGTGCGGTCATGTCGCTCATGATGCCCTCGCGCCAGGTGCTCACCTCAGATGTGGTCGGGTTCGACCGGCTGATGAACGCGCTGGCGCTGAACAACGCGGCGATGAACGTGACGCGCATGGGCATGCCGGCCCTCGGCGGCCTCGTCTTTGGGTTCGTGAACTCGGGATCCGGCATCCAGGGTGGCGAGTGGATCTACGGGATGATGTGCGTGACGTACTTCATCTCCTTCGCCGCGATGATCCCCGTGAAGGTGCCGGACCGTGCGCCGAGCACCACGGCGCGCACGCTGAGGAGTTCGCTCGCGGACCTCGGGATGGGCTTCGCCTACATCAAGCGCGACAAGACCGTGCTGATGCTGCTCTGTGTGAACTTCGTGATCGTCATGGGCTCCATGCCGTACCTGCAGCTCCTCCCTGGCTTCGTGGACGAGGTGCTGCATGCGAAGGCCGGCGGCCTCGGCTTCCTCATGAGCATCCAGGGCATCGGCTCGCTGGTCGGGTCGCTCGTGATCGCCTCGCTCCCGAGCCGCAACCGGGGGCGCATGCTGATGCTGTCCTCCATGTTGCTCGCGGTCTCGCTCATCTTCTTCTCCGCCTCCGGCTGGTTCTGGGTGACGGCAGGCGTGCTCGTTGTGGTCGGCGTTGGCCAGGCCGGCCGCATGTCGCTCAGCCAGGTGCTGGTGCAGACGTACTCCGAGGACGAGTACCGGGGCCGTGTCCAGTCCATCTACATGATGGAGATGAGCCTGGTGAACGTCGGCACGTTCTTCGTAGGCCTGCTCGCGAACGCGGTCGGCCCGCAGTGGGCGATCGGCAGCACGTCGATCGCGATGCTGCTCTTCGTCGTCGCCATCTGGTTCATGGTCCCGAAGATGCGCAACCTGGCCTGACTTCCGCCCACGGCAGCCGTCGAGGGGTGGACGAAGGCCCGCCGGGATAGCACACTCGCCCCGCGGGGGGCTCGTGGGGCGGCGCTGTGATACGCGAACAACTGGCCGGCGGATGGCGACGCGCGACGCTCGCGCTGCTCTTCATCGTGCCGGGTTCCCTCGCCATCATCGGGGTGCTCACACTCTCCGCGTTCGCCCCCACCGGAGAGTGGTACGAGACCTGGCGCGCCGTTGACCCGGACGCGCTGACCCGCGTCAACGCCGCCGTCATGATGACTACCCAGACCCTGCGCGATGTCGCCGCGACGGAGGCATACCGGGAACGCGTGCTGGTCTCCGGGGCGCTGGGCCTCGGTGCGGCGTTCCTGGCCGTGGCGTTCGGGCTGCCCGCGTCGGCGCTGGCCAGCCGGCGCTCGTTTCGCGGGACGGCGGTTCTCCGCACGTTGCTCCTGCTGCCGTTGATCGCGCCCCCGATCGCGCTGGCGTTGGGGCTGCGGCGCCTCGTCGGCCCCGGCGGCTCCATCGGGCTGGAGCCGGGCGTGGCCGCGGCCATCACATTGATCGGGGTGCATGCGGTGCAGGGGGTCGCGCTGGCGACGTGGCTGTGCGGCGGCGCCTGGGCACGCGTGAACGCGGAAGCGGTCGAGGCGGCTCAGGTGCTGGGCGCCCGACCGTGGCGCGCCTGGCGGACGGTTGCGTGGCCGGTGCTCCGGCCGTCCGCTGTCGCCGTGGCAGCGGTAACCTTCGGTACGACTTTCGTCTCCGTCGTCGTCGTACTCGTCGCCGGCGACGCCCGGCTCCACACCCTGGAGACGGAGGTGGCGCGGGGCGCGGGCCAGCCGGTCGCCACGCTCGCGGCGCTCGCGCTGGTCAACGTGGCGGTGCTCACGCTGGCCGCGTGGTTCGCGTGGCCCCGACCCCGGGGCCGGATGCTGCCCCCGCGTCCCCTCGTCGGCGTGTCCCTCCTCACCTCGACGCTGGCTGCGCTGGTGGTGGTGACGGTCGTGCTCGGCGCGATCGCGGGCCTCGTGGCCGGTGCGATGCCGGCGGAGGCTCCGAGCGCCACGCCGGTGGACGCATTCGTTGCCCTCATGGACCCCGTGTCGGACGGCGGCTCGCGTGGGTCGTGGCTCCGCGCGCTGGGATACGCCGCCGCTGCTGCCGTGCTCACGGTGGCCTTCGGCGCATCCGCCGGGCGCTTTGTGCGTTCCGCGGATCGCGGCCTGCGGCGCTTCGCTCGCCTGGGCCTGCTGCTCCCCGCGGTGCTGGGGCCGGCTGGAATCGCACTGGCGCTGAGCGAGGGTCTGCAACTGCGCCAGGGCCCGTGGCTCGTGCTGGCGGCGCACGTCCTCATCGCCTACCCGCTCGTCGTCCGGATCGTCGCCAGCGTGCCGCTGGAGGGTCGCGAGGCGATCGAGGCGGCGCAGCTGCTCGGGGGATCGCGGTGGGACGCGTGGCGGTCGCTGCGCCTGCGCCGGGTGATCCCCGCCGGGTTCGCAGCCGCCGGTGTCGCGGCGGCCGTTTCCCTCGGTGAGGCCGCGGCGACACCGTGGCTGGCGGCGCACGGCGGCGAGACCGCGGCCGTGCAGATGCTGGAGGGCGTGACCCCGGGCGAGGCGGTGGCTGCCCCTGTGTACGCTGCGGGCACGCTGATGGTGCTGCTCGCCGTGATAGCGTTGGCCGTTCCGGGCCGCTGGTGGGCAGAAGCCGTCAGCGGACGGCGGAGGTAAGGGGCCGATGGCGACGCTGGAGGTCCGCGGCCTGACGGTGCTGTCCAATGGCGGCGTGTCGCTGGATGGCGTGAGCATGACCGTGGACGCCGGTCGGCTGGCCGTGCTGTACGGCCCGGACGGCTCCGGCAAGAGTACGTTGCTGCGGGCGATAGCCGGGCTGGAGCGGCTGAGCGCGGGTGACGTGCTCCTGAATGGCGGCTCCGTCGCCACCTGGGCTCCCCACCGCCGCGGGATCGGGCTGGTCTTCCAGGACCTCGCGCTCTTCGATGGGCAGACCGTCCGCGAGAACGTGGCGTATGGGCTGCGCGCCGGTGGTTACCCCCGCCACGAGCGTAGCCGCCGCGTGGTGGAGGTGCTCCGGCTCCTGGAGGTCGAGGACCTCGGGGACGAGCGTGTGGAGCGCCTGAACCCGGACCAGCAACAGCGCGTCGCGATCGCACGGGCGCTGGCCCCGGCGGTCTCGCCTGGCCCTATGGCGCTGCTGCTGGACGAGCCATTCCAGCGCATCGACCCCCGTGAGCGTCCTGCCTTCCGTGACCGGCTGCGCGACATCCTGGGTGACCTGAACGTGACGACGATCGTCGCGACGCGCGAACTGGATGACGCGTTTGCCATGGCGGACGACATCCTCGTGCTGGTCGGCGGGCGCATTCTGCAGGCCGGCCCGCTCTGGCGCGTGCTGCACGGGCCGAACTCGGTGCGGTCCGCCGAGCTGTTCGGCTACGCCACGCTGGTGCAGGGCGAGGCCCGCGACGGCCGGCTGGTCGAAGAAGGCGTCGGCTCGGTGGCCTTCCCGCCCGGCTTCCCGCTGGGCCCTCGCGCCGTGGCGCTCGCGCATCCGTCCGCACTCCTGGGCGTCCCGCCGGAGTCCGGGCTGGGGTGCGGGGTAGAGGGCGAGATCGTCCGCATCCGCGCCTACGGGCCGACCTGGATCCTGGACCTGCGCCTGGGCGACCGCATCATGGAGGTCCGGTGGGAGTGGGATGTCGCCCCGCCGCCTCGGGACCAGCGGATCGCGATCGCCGTGCGCCCGGACACGCTGCGATTCTTCAACGCCGGCGGTGACGGGCGCAGCATCGAGGTGCGCCGTCCCGCCCAGGCGGAGCCGGGCTTAGCGCGGGTGGCAGCGGCCAGTGCGGGAGCCCTCGCCACGGCTGCTCCAGTCGCCGCCGAGGCCGAGCATGAGCCCGCGGAAGCGCCTCAGCCGCTGGTGCCTGCCGTGGCTGTCAGCGATGAACTGGACGCCCTGGTTGAGCCAATCGAGGCGGCCTCGGTAACGCCGGTCGCCGAGCCGGACGCGGTTCCGCCGCCCGTCCCGGCGCCGCCCGTCGCGACTCCGGCCGCGCCGGAGCCCTCCGCGCCGCCTGCGGAGACGCCCGCAGAGACTCCCGCAGAGACGCCCGACTACGTGCTCCCGGCGATCCGCCCGGCGCGAGTCGTCGGGCTGGACACGCCTCCGCCGTCGCCGGCGCCCGCGCCGCCTCGGACGCATCCCCCGGGTGAGGGTGGATCGCCGCCCTCATGGTCGCCGCCGCCGGGTGACTCCAGCGACGTGCACCACCGCGGGATGCCTCTCGACTGACGCGAGCGGCGCTGCGTACCCTGTGGGCACTATGGCGCGGGGGATATCACTCGACCGGCTGGTACGTCGCGACCCAGAGCGTCGGACGCTGCGTGCGCTCGGCGAGCGCCTGCGCGAACTCCCCGAGCGCCATCGGCCCGACCAGTCCCTCCAGATCGTCGTCGAACTGGCGCGCGACCTCGCCCGTGGCCGCTATGCCGCGCTGTCCGTGACGGACGAGCACGACGTGACGGAGGGCTTCTTCGCCGCCGGCCTCACGCGCGAGCAGATGGCCCGCCTCCGCACGCCGCCGCAGGGGCACGGCCCGCTGGGCTCGCTGCGGTATGACGGCCGGCCGGTCCGCTTTGCGAACGTGCAGGAGCATGCGCGCGCGTTCGGGTTCCCCTCCGCGCACCCGGAGATGCAGGCGCTGGTTGGCGTGGCGATCTGGGTGCACGGCAACGTGCGGGGCGCGCTCTACGTGACCGACCGCACGGACGGGAAGCCGTTCGACGACCAGGACGAGCGCACGCTGATCACGCTCGCGGAGCACGCCTCGAAGGTCATCGAACGGGAGTGGTACTAGGCGCGCTGCGCCGGGCTAGCGTGGACGGACCGTGACCGGGACCGCCTCGGCGCGTTCCAGGACTTCCTCCAGCGCCAGCCGGAGCGCCGGGTCCATGCGGCCGGAGAGGCACCGAGGGCAGTTCGGCTGGTCGGGCGCGCCGGTGTCGTGCAGGGTCACCACCACGCCACCCTCGTCCAGCAGGATGCCGCAGACGGTGTCCACATGTGACGCGTGGAAGCGCCGGTCGCCCCGCGGCTCCGCGTCGTGCAGGACCACCCAGTGCCAATCGTCACCGAAGTCGTTCAGCGCCTTCGCGACGATCTGCATCTCCGCCATGCGGGCCTCGCTCCTCGACCGTCCCTACTTGCCCTGAAGGTACTTCCCGAACCAGGCGAGGGACTTCGCCCAGGAGTCCTCCGCCGCCGTGGGGTGGAACGCGGGACGGGTCCAGTTGAAGAAGCCGTGCGCGGCGCCCTGGTACATCGTGATGTCGTTGGGGACGCCGGCCCTCGTCAGGGTGTCGCGTAGCATGTTCACCTGCTCCGCCGGAATACCCGCGTCCTCCGAGCCGTACGAGCCCGCGACCGGCACGTGGATCGTCGCGATCTGCTCCGCGGAGGGCATGCCGCCGCCGTAGTAGACGTGCACCGCGTCCACGTTGGAGGTCGGGCGGATCGCCGCCGCCAGGCTCAGGCCGCCGCCCATGCAGTAGCCCACGCAGCCGACCTTGCCGGCGCCGCGCTCCGCCTTCAGCCAGGCGATCGCCGTGTCCACCTCGCGGGCGGCCACGTCGCGCTCGAAGGCCATCGCCAGCTTGCGCGCCTCGTCAGGCTCCGTGGCGACGGTGCCGTGGTAGAGGTCGGGCGCGAAGGCGAGGTAGCCCTCCTTCGCGTACCGGTCGGCGACCTCCTTGATGTCCTGGGTGAGGCCCCACCACTCCTGGATCACGATCAGGCCGGCCTTCACCTCGGACGGCTCGGCCAAGTAGCCAGAGATGCTCATCCCCTGGTGCTGGATCGTGGTGTCAGGCATGGCGTGCTCCTTCGATGCGTCGCCCCCGGTGAGGCGGGAGCAGTATACGGCCGGCCTACGGGCGTCCTCGGGTGTCCGCGCCTCAGCGGCCCGCGCCCAGGGTGCCCGGGTCGAACAGGAGCTCCACCGTACCGCCGGCATCAATGCCGTGCTCCGCGTACCACCCCAGGGGAGCCTCGATCGCGGCGAGGTACGGCGCGGGTGCCCGCCGGATCTCCTCCGACTCCGCTTCCATCTGCAGGATCGCGATGATCTTCAGGTCACGGTCGACGAAGGCGATGTCGAGCGGGATGTGGGTGTTCTTCATCCAGAACCCGGACTCACTGTCGCCGCTCGGCCAGTAGAACAGCATCCCGCGGTCGGCCAGTTCCCAGCGCCCGGACAGCCCGATCGAGAACTCGGGGGTGGGGATGACCTCGATCGGCAGCG
>JAUXUW010000208.1 GCA_030684635.1 Dehalococcoidia bacterium | reverse complement strand
ACAGGGACTCAGGCACGGGCAGCCTCCAGGTCAGTGCGACGGGAGGCTAACGCTTCGGGTGTCCGCGTTCCATCTCCGGTGCCGGGTTGATGTGCTGCTGGTCCTTCGGGGTCTGCTGCTCCACACCCGGGACCGGCGGCACGTCCGTGCGCTGGATCGGCTCCACCTGCAGTTTCGCGGAGACCTCCGGGTCACGCCGGTGCGCCGGGAATGGCAGCACCCGGGTCATCGCGACCAGGCGGCTCACCAGCCCACGGAAGATCCACTTGATCAGGTTCATGGCGTGCTCCTGCTGCATCCGCGGCCGTCGAGACGAGGGTACGCCGTGGGGCCGCGGCTGCGAACTTGTCGCCTGTCCCGCCCGCTGCGGGACGTTTAGCCCCGCAGCGCCCGCTCGATCGCCTCGACGAGGTCGATCAGCGGCTGCGAAGCGTCAAGCGAGAGGTGGGCGCCCTCGCTGCTGCTCATGGGATCAAACAACTCCACCTGCCGCCGGTAGACCTCTGGCGTGGCGTCCGAGATGGCGAGCGGGTCCCGCTGGCGCGCCTCGATCCGCGCCAGCGCGGCATCGTCCGTCAGGCTGAGCGCCACCAGCAGCGAAGGCACCCCGGCGTCGCGGGCGACCTCCCGCGCAGCCTGCCGGTCGACCGCACGACCGTGCGTCGCGTCCAGCACGACCGCCCGCCTGAGGGCGAGATGCTCCGCCGCGCGGCGGCGGACCTCGGCGTAGGTGCGGTCGCTCATGCCGGGCGAGTAGAGCGCGGCGTCGTTGGAGTGGGAGTGCGCCGGGACGCCGGCGAGTTGCTTCCGCACTGCATCGGAGGAGACGTAGGCGGCACCGATGCGTGCCGCGAGCGTGGCTCCGATGAGCGACTTGCCGGTGCCGGACGGCCCGGAGAGCACCACCAGCGCGGGCTGCGCGCGGCGGCGCGTGAACTCCGCCGCCAGCCGGAAGTACGCCGCCGCCGAGGCGGCCAGTTCCGCCCGCTGGGCGGCCGGCACCTCCGACGCGTTCGCGCCGATCGACTCCACCTTGCCCCGGACAAAGGCGCGGAACGCGCGGTGGAGCGGCTGCAGCACCCCAAGCGTCTCGTCCGCGGTCGCCGCCAGGTAGCGCCCGGCGACCTCGTCGCCCAGGTCGCGCCGGCCGCGCGCCTCCAGGTCCATCGCGAGAAACGCCAGATCGTAGCCCACGTCCAGGTAGCGGAAGTGGAACCACTCCGTAAACTCGATGCAGTCGACGATCACGAGGTCCTCGGCGCGCGGGCCCAGGGTGTAGATGTGCTTGGCGTGCAGGTCGCCATGGCCCTCCACCACGCGGCCGGCCGCCAGCCGCTGGTCGAAGAGGGCGGCCTCGCGCTCCAGCATCGCGGCGACGAACTCGCGCAGGTCGCGGGCGTCCTCCGCGAGCCACGTCCCGCCGATGTTCCCCTCCGCCTCGCGGTACTCGCGCGCCCACCAGTTCCGCTCGCCCTCCGCACCGGCGAAGGCAGGGTCGTTCTCCACCACGCGCGCCGCCTCGTGAAAGGCCACGAGGCGCGCAGCGATCCGCCCCGGCAGCCCGTACGGTACCGCGTCCGCCTCGATCAACCGGTCGAGCGTCCGGTCGTCCGGAAGCCGCCGCATCTTCACAGCCCACTCCACCACCCGGTCACTCTTGGCGGGTGGCACGTCGATCGTGAATGAGCCATCGGGCCGCTCGATGATCGGCACCACGTCCAGGTAGACGTCCGGCGCCAGGCGGCGGTTCAGTACCACCTCCTGCCGCGCGTGGCGCTCACGCGCCTCGAAGGCGACCTGGTCGATGAAGCCGAAGTTCACCGGCTTCTTCGCCTTATAGACCAGCTCGTCCGCCAGAAAGACGTAGGAGATGTGCGTCTGCACCAGCGACACGCTGGCAGGGCGGTGCGGGTACGCGGCGGGCGCCAGCAGCGCGCGCACGAACGCCGGGAGCGCGTCGGTCTCGGTGGATGGGGAGCGCTCAGGCACTTCGTTCGTCACCCCTCGACGGTATGGAGGGCGCCCGCACCCGGCAAGCCGGTCCGTGGGCCGGGCGGGACGAGGAACGTCCGCGGAGCCTCTGGTAACCTCGGCGCTCTGGCGCGCCCGCGGCATCCCGCTCGGCGCATTCCGCAGGGAGCCGTCCGTGTCCGAGCCGTGGCAGCACTTTTACCAGTCGCAGCGCCTCCGCCTCGCCTACTGGACGTGGGGCAGCGCCGCCAACCCGCCGCTGATCCTCGTGCACGGGGGCCGTGACCACTCCCGCAACTGGGACCGCGTGGCGGAGGCGTTCCGCGACGAGTACCACGTGGTGGCGTGCGACCTCCGCGGGCATGGCGACTCGCAGTGGGCCACGGGCGCCCACTACGGCCTGGGCGACCACGTCCTGGATCTCCTCGCGCTCATCGACCTGCACGGCGGACGGGCACCGGTGGTGGGGCACTCCTTCGGCGGGGCGATCTCGCTGCTGACCGCGGGCATCTTCCCCGAGCGCTTCGAGAAGGTCGTGGCGATCGAGGGCGCGGGCGCGCGCATGGACGAACACATGCAGGCGATGACGCCGGAGCGCATGCGCAACTGGGCGATGCGCACGCGCGCCATGGAGCAGCAGACGCCGCGCGTCTACCCCTCCTTCGAGGCGGCGGTGGAGCGCGTCCGGGAGGCGAACAAGGCGCTGACGCCGGAGATGGCGGAGCACCTCGCGCGGTGGGGCACCAACAGCATCGATGGCGGCTGGGTGTGGAAGTTCGACCCGTGGGTGCGCGGCCGCACGCCGGTGGAGTTCAGCCCCTCAGAGATGGCAGCGTTCTGGCGGAACATCTCCGCGCCCGTCCTGAACATCGTCGGGTCGGAGTCGCACTTCAAGCGGGCCTCCTTCCAGGACCACCCGCTGGACCCATACTTCCAGGACTCCCGCACGGTGGTGGTGCAGGGCGCCGGGCACTGGGTCCACCACGACCAGACCGAGGTGGCGGTGGCGGCGATCCGCGACTTCCTGGGCGCGCCGGCGCCGAGGCGCCCCGCCGATTGACCGATTCGTTATGTGATGCCGCGCACGAATGGCCGCCGAGAGTCTGCCTACAATCGAAGGCATGACTACCGAACCTGCCACCCGCCCCTCTGCCCCCGCGCTCTCCGCCCGTGAGTGGATCGAATTGCTGTTTGATGCCGGATCGTTCGACGAGCAGTTCACCGGCATCCCCACGCCCGACCCGCTCCACTTCGAAGACTCGCAGCCCTACCCGGAGCGCCTCGCGGAGGCGCGGGAAAAGAGCGGCGGGGACGAGGCGGTGCTGACCGGGACCGCGAAGATCGGCGGCCAGCCGGTGATCGTGGCCGTCAGCGACTTCCGCTTCATCGGCGGGTCAATGGGCTACGCCGTGGGCCAGCGCGTGGCGCACGCCATGGACCGCGCCGGCAGCGGCAAGATCCCGTTCATCGCCGTGACCTGCTCCGGCGGCGCGCGCATGCAGGAGGGCATGGTCGCCCTGCTGCAGATGGCGAAGACCGCTGCGGCCGCCGCCCGCCTGCACGAGGCTGGCGTGCCGATGATCTCCGTGCTTGCGAACCCGACCACAGGCGGCGTCTTCGCCTCCTACGGCACGCAGGCGGACGTGATCCTTGCGGAGGCGGGCGCCATGGTGGGCTTCGCCGGGCCGCGCGTCCGCGCCGTCCACGACGCGAACGAGGAGCGCGAGTCGCTCTCCGCCGAGGAGTTGATGGGGCACGGACAGATCGACCTGGTCGTCCCGCGCGAATCGCTCCGCGACCGCCTGATCACCCTCGTGTCGCTGGTGCGACACACCGCCGCCCCGGACCTGGACCTGTTGCCGCCACCGGTGGAGGTTCGCCAGCAGGAGCGCGGCTGGACCGTCGTGGAGCGTGCCCGGCACGCTGACCGCCCGCGCGCGCTCACCTACATCCGCGCGCTCGCCTCCGACTTCTTCGAACTGCGCGGCGACCGCACCGGCGTGGATGACCCCGCACTCATCGGCGGGCTCGCGCGCATCGGCGACACGAACGTGGTGGTGATCGGCCAGGAGCGCGGCGACCTCACGCTGGAGGGCGTGCGCCACGACGGCCGCGTGTCGCCCGCCGGCTACCGCAAAGCGCGCCGGCTGATGCTGCTCGCCGACCGCCTGAAGTTGCCCCTCATCACCTTCGTCGACACGCCGGGCGCGCACGACGGCATTGCGGACGAGGCCGGCGGCCTCGCCATCGCGATCTCGGACTGCCTCGCAACCATGGCGTCGCTCACCACCCCCAGCGTCTCCGTCGTCATCGGCGAGGGTGGCTCCGGTGGCGCGCTGGCGCTGACGTGGGCGGACCGGGTGCTGATGCAGCAGAACGCCATGTACGCGATCACCTCGCCGGAAGGGGCGGCCGCGATCCTGTTCCGCGACCGCGCCCGAGCGCCCGAGGTGGCGGAGGCGCTCGGCGTCGCCGCCGGCGACCTCTTCTCGCTCGGGGTCATCGACGCGATCATCCCGGAGCCTACGGGCGGGGCGCACGCCGACCCGGAGGGCGCGGTGCGCCTGCTCCGGCCGGCGCTACGGCGCGCGC
>JAUXUW010000188.1 GCA_030684635.1 Dehalococcoidia bacterium | reverse complement strand
ACGCGCTTCAGTTCGCGGAGCGCCTGCTGCACGATCCCCTGGTCGTCGTACCCCTCGGAGCCACGGGGGTCTTTGGCGGCGGGCAGCCCGAAGAGCAGCACCGCGCGCACCCCGACGGCGCGGAGTTCCGCCGCCTCGCGCGCGAGCTGGTCGAGTGACAATTGGTACTGGCCGGGCATCGAGGAGATCTCGGTGCGGGTGTCCGTGCCGTGCGTGACGAACAGCGGCGCGATGAACTGCGCCGGGTCGAGGCGGGTCTCCCGCACGAGGCCGCGTAGCGCCTCGGTGCGGCGCGTGCGCCGAGTGCGGGTGAACTGGTTGGCACGGGTGATCGCAACCATCAGCGGATCTCCTTCGCGGCGTCCGTACGTCCTGAGTGTAGGGACTCCCGCAACGCAGACATGAGCCCCTCGATCGTGTGCTCGGTGGCGACCGCGTCCGGCTTGAGGCCGAGCGAGCGGGCGGTGTCAGCGGTGACCGGCCCGATGCACGCGACGACCGCGTCTCGCAGCGACGACAGGTCGCCGCCGAGCAGCGTGGCCAGGTTCTTCACCGTGGACGAAGAGGTGAAGGTGACCGCGTCCACCTCGCCCGCGCGGATCGCGTCCAGGACCTCCTGCGGCGGCTCTGCGGGTGCCGCGGCCAGGTACAGCGTGACCTCATCCACCGCCGCGCCGGCGGCGCGCAGGCCGTCCGGGAGCACGTCACGGGCGCCCTCGGCGCGCGGCAGCAATACCCGCGCCCCGGTGAGATCACCCTGCGCGAGCAGCGACGTCACGACGGCCTCGCCGACCGCGTCGGCCGGCACGAGGTCGGCGATCAGCCCGTGGTCGGCGAGCGCACCGGCGGTGGCGATGCCCAGCGCGCAGATGCGCGCCCCGGCGAACGCGCGAGCGTCCGCACCCGCCTCCTGCAGTGCGTCCAGGAACACCTCCACGCCGTTCGTGGAGGTGAACACCACCCACCGGTAGGCACCGGCGCGCAGGTCGGCGGTGACGCGGTCGATCGCCTTCGCATCGATGCGGTGCTCGATCTCGATGGCGGGGAGCACGAGCGGATACGCACCCTCCAGCCGCAGCGCGTCGACCAGTGTGGAGGCCTGTGCGCGGGAGCGGGTCACCAGTACGCGCTTCCCGGCGAGGGGGGCGAGGCGGCGCGGGTCCAGCATCGGCTGGAGCGCGGCCACCTGGCCGACGACCAGCAACGCGGGGGCGCGCACGCCCTCCCGCTGCGCGGCCTCCGCGATGGTGGCGAGCGTGGCGGTGACGGTGCGCTGCTTCGGAGTGGTCGCCTGCTCCACCAGCGCGGCCGGGGTCGAGGCGTCCCGACCGCCCTCGATCAGCGCGCGCGCGATCTCCTCCAGGCGGCCGACGCCCATCAGCACCACCAGCGTGTCGACGGCGGTGGCAAGGCGCGCCCAGTCCACCTGCGTCTCCGGCTTCGTCGGGTCCTCGTGGCCGGTGATCACGGCGAAGGAGGTCGCCACGGCGCGATGGGTCACGGGCACGCCGCCGGATGCCAGCCCGCCGATCGCGGAGGTAACACCGGGGATGACCGTGCAGGGCACGCCAACCTCGGCGAGCGCCATCGCCTCCTCGCCGCCGCGACCGAAGACGTACGGGTCGCCGCCCTTGAGGCGCACCACGCGCTGCCCGGCGAGCCCGTGCTCGATGAGCGCGGCATTGATCTGTTCCTGCGTCATCGCGTGGTTATCGGCGGCCTTGCCGGCGTCAAGCAGCAGCGCGCCCTCCGGCGCTTCGGCGAGCAGTTCGTGCGGGGCCAGGCGGTCGTACAGCACCACCTCTGCACGGCGCAGCGCGGCGAGGCCGGCGACCGTGATCAGCCCGGGGTCGCCGGGGCCGGCGCCGACGAGCCAGACGTGCCCGGGTGCGCCACCCGTCACGAGGTCGCCCCGTAGCGCGACTCGTACATCTCCTTCAGCCGCTCGCCCATGCCCCGGCCGAGCGACTCCGCCTCCGCGACCGGCGCGGCGGCGTCGCCGAAAAGCGGCTCGGTACCTTCGGTGTCACCGCCAAGCATCGCGCGGAGGTTCAGCAGGTCGCCCTCGATCCGCGCGAACGCGCCCACCGCGAGGTTGCAGCCGGTGCCGAGCGCGGCGAGCACGGCGCGCTCGGCGATCACGGCGGCACGGCTCGGCGCATCGTCCAGATGCGCGAGCGCAGCCAGCGTCGCGGCGTCGTCCGCGCGGCACTCGAGCGCGATCACGCCCTGGCCCGGCGACGGCAGGAACGCCATCGCGTCGAAGACCTGCGTGATCTCGGATGAGCGGCCGAGTCGTTGGAGGCCCGCCGCCGCCAGGACCACGCCGTCCACCTCGCCCGCCGCGACCTTCGCGAGCCGCGTGTCGACGTTGCCGCGGATCTCCACGGCGACGAGGTCCGGCCGCAGCGCGCGCAGCACCGCGAGGCGGCGGGTGGCGCTGGTGCCGATCCGTGAACCCTCGGGCAGGTCGGCGAGGCGCGCACCGTTGCGACCGACGAGGACGTCGCGCGGATCCGCCCGCTCCATCATCGCACCGATGGTGAGGCCCTCCACGGGCGCCGTCGGCATGTCCTTGAGCGAGTGCATGGCGATGTCCGCCCGGCCGTCCAGCACCGCCTCGCGCACGGAGGCGACGAAGACGCCCTGCCCGCCCAGGACGCGGAGCGGCGTGGCGCGGTCGCGGTCACCCTGCGTCGTAATGGTGACGAGCTCCACGGTGGCCCCGGGCAGCGCTGCGCGCAGCGCGTCAGCGGCGAGCGAGGTCTGTGCGAGGGCCAGTGCGGAGCCCCGCGTGGCGATGCGAAGGTGCGGGGCGGTCATTCGGCGCCGGGCGGCGTGAGCCGGAACAGGGTGCGCACGGCGTCCAGGTAGACATCGCGGTCGCCGCGCTCGCGCAGCACATGGATCGGGTCGGCGAGGATCTGCTTCACGACGGCCTTCGTCAGCACGTCCACCAGCTCCTCCACGTGCGCGCGGTCCTCGTCGCTGACCTTCAGCCGGCGCAGCGTCTTCGCGAGTTCCGCGCGGCGGAGGGCCTCCGACCGCTCGGTGAGCGCGGAGATCGTCGGGACGACCTGCAACTGCTCCCACCAGTCGAGGAAGCGCACGGTCTCGACGTCCACGATCGCCTGCACGGCTTCGACCTCGCTCCGGCGCGCCTCCGCGTTGCGGTCGGCGATCGCCTGCAGGTCATCCAGGTCGCGGTAGGCGACACCGGGCAGATCGCGCACGGCAGGATCGAAGTCGCGCGGCACGCCGATGTCCACGACGAGCAGCGGCGCACCGTCACGGCGCTCCATCACCCCGCGGAGCATCGCGGCATCGACCAGCGGCAGCGGCGACGCCGAGGCGGAGACCACCACCTGCGCTGATGCGAGTGCATCGGCGAGGTCTTCGAATGGGAGCGCCTGACCATCAAGTTCGTTCGCCAGCGCTTCCGCGTGGGCGAACGTGCGATTCGTGACCAGGATGTCCTGCACGCCGTGCGCCGCCAGCGCCTGCGCGGCGAGTTGCCCCGCCTCGCCCGCGCCGATCACGAGCACGGTGGCCCGGCTGAGGTCATCGAACAGCGCGCGCGCCTGCTGCGCGGCGATCGAGGAGACCGAGAGAGCGTGGGTGGAGATCGCGGTCTCGGTGCGGGCGCGCCGGCCGGTGCGGATCGCCGTGTGGAACAGCCGTGAGATCACGGCGTCGTCCGTCTCCGCCTTCACCGTGCGCGAGAACGCGGAGCGTACCTGCCCGAGCACCTCCGTCTCGCCGAGGACCATCGAGTCGATGCCGGACGCCACGCCGTACAGGTGGCGGATCGCCTCCGCCCCGTGCCGCACGCGGACGTGGCGGTCGACCGTCTCGGTCGGGGTGCCGGTGGCGTCAGCAAAGAAGGCGAGCACCTCCGCGGCCTCATGTTCGCCGCCGAGGTACAACTCCAGCCGGTTGCACGTGGTCAGCAGTGCCGCGCCGCGCATGAAGTGGTCACGGGCGCGTTGCAGTAGCAGCGGCGCATCCTCCTCCGACACCGTCAGGCGCTCGCGCACCTTTAGCGTCGCGGTGTGGTGGCTGATGCCGGCGAGTGTGATCACCGCGAGGCCTCCGTCCGGGAGGTGTTCCACCACGGCGCCGGCGTCAGCGCGGTACGCCCGAGGCCGGCGATGAGCATCGCGCGCGCCTCGTCCCGCCGTCCGGCGCGCACGAGGTCGTAGACGCCGCTGTTGATCGCATCCTGCCAGCGGTCGGCGGGGATGC
>JAUXUW010000241.1 GCA_030684635.1 Dehalococcoidia bacterium | reverse complement strand
AGTACGGCGACGTGCCCCTGGGCCAGTCGGTCGCCCTCACGACGTGGGCGTTCTTCCAGGACCGGTACGGCGAAGCGGAGTAGGTTGCGGAGGGCGCGGAGCTGACCTACCTCACTCCGCCACCATCGAGGCCTCCAGCGCGGCGCGCACGTCCGGCGGCAACTCCGAGGCGCGCCCCTCCGCGTCCAGCCACACCTGGGCGGAGGAGCCAGTCGCGGCCTCGACTCCATCGTCGATGCGCGTGATCCGGTAGGCGAGGCCGAACGAGCGGCGTCCGACCGTGCTGGTCCAGGCGGCGACGAGGACGCGCTCACGGTGCCGGAGCGGCGCCAGGAAGCGGCACGTCGTCTCGGCGATCGTGAAGGCGCGGTCGGCGACTCCGGGCGGCCTCGGGCGCACCACCACACCGAGGCGCGACAGGTGTTCGAGGCGTGCCTGCTCGAAGAGCTGGAAGAACCGCGAGTTGTTCACGATCCCATCGCCATCGATATCGGTGGAGCGGATCCAGATCTCGATGCTCGTCGCGCGGTCGTCCATCGTCCCGGCTCCTATCCGCGTACCGCCTTCGCGGCGGCGGCACCGGCGGTGCGGCCGAAGACGGCGCCGGCCATGAGGCCCGTGCCGCCCGGATAGTTGTGCCAGAACAGGCCACCGACAACCTCGCCACACGCGTACAGGCCGGGCATCGGCGTGTCGGTCGTGTCGAGGACCTGCGCGGAGTCGGCCTGGATGCGCAGGCCACCGAACGTGAACGTGATGCCGCAGGTGACGGCGAATCCGACGTACGGCGGCTGGCTCAGCGGCAGCGCCCAGTTCGACTTCGGCGGGTCGATGCCGCGCGTGCTGACGCCATCCAGTTTCGAAGGGTCGTAGTCGCCCTCGCCGCAAGCGTTGTTGTACGCCTCGATCGTGCGGACAAAGCCGCCGATGTCGATGCCGAGTTGATCGGCGAGGTCGGGCAGCGTCATCGCCTCGGCCTTCGTCGCCTCCTTGATGCGGTATTCGTCACGCAGGCGGGCGACGGTCTGCTGGTCGAAGATCTGGAAGGCGACCGCGTACGGCTGCTTCAGGATCTCGCGCCCGTACTTCGCGTAGGTGTAGTTGCGCAGGTCTGCGCCCTCGTCCACGAAGCGCTCACCTCGGGCGTTCACGATCACACCGAGGGGATACGAGTGCTTCTGGTACAGGTCGCCGATGCGGCGATTGCCGGTCGGCGGCGCGTTCATGTCCCATGCGACGGCGTGCGCGCCCGACCAGTGGCCGTACGACTGGGCGCCGGCATCGAGCGCCGCGCGCAGCATCTCGCCGGTGTTGTGGCGGGTGCCGCGCACCTTCGCGACCTCCCACCCGGCGCCCAGGTAGCGCGTGCGCATCTCCGCGTTCGCCTCGAAGCCACCGCAGCCGAGGACGACGGCGCCCGCGCCGAGGTCGTGGAAGCCGGTGGCGTCGAAGACGCGCACACCGACGATGCGACCGGTCTCGTCCTGCAGGACGTCACGCCCGCCGCTGCCGTAGCGCACGTCGATGCCGTGCTTCGGCAGCTGCGCGAAGAGGCTTTCCGAGATGCCCTCGCCGCCACCGACGCCCTCCGTGATCATGCCGCCCCAGAAGCGGAGCTTGCCGTCCACCTCGTAGGCCTGGCGGCCGTACATCAGCACCCAGCGCTGGCCGGCGACGTGGCTCATCCACTGCACCGTGGGGTACGCGTTCTGGATGAGGTAGTCCACCATCGATTCGTCGGCGCGGCCCTCGGTCACGCGGACCAGGTCCTCCTTGAATTTCGAGGCCGGATAGGAACCCACATCGATGCGGTCGACCTCCTCGTCCGACAGGTCCGGGATCAGCGCGCGGATGTCGTCGAGGCCGTTGTACGGGAAGCGATAGCCGCCGCCGGTGAAGAAGGTGTTGCCGCCGCGCTCGCCCTCCTCCGCCTTCTCGATCACGAGCACGGAAGCGCCCGCCTCGCGCGCGGCGATCGCGGCGCAGAGCGCCGCGTTCCCCGCGCCGACAACGATGACGTCCGCGACGCGCGGCGGCAGGCTGGAGGACGAAACGACGGCCACGACGGGCTCCCCTCGGTGGGCAGTTGTGAATCGAACGGCGCGAGGCGGCTAGCTGCCCCGGCGCTGCTTCTCGCGCTCGAAGTTCTCCATCGCGCGCTGCACCATCGGGCGGCGGCGCTGGCCGGACTCGATCGGCTTGCTCAGCGCGAAGCCGGGGTCGCCCTCGCCGGTCTGGGAGAGCATGTGGTGCGCGAAGGAGGCGTGGATGTGGGGCGTGAAGCCCTGCATGTCCTGCGCCTGGTTGATCGCGATCTTGATCATCCGCAACTGGAACGGGTCGTTCTCCGCCACCCGGGACGCGTACTCCATCACCTCCGCGTCGAGGTCGGCGAGGGGCACCACGCGGTTCACGAAGCCCAGGTCGTGCGCCTCCTGCGCGCCGACGAAGCGGCTCTCGAACAGGATCTCCTTCGCCTTGCGGTGGGAGAGGTCCCACGGCACGGAGAAGTACTGGAAGTTGGCCGGCAGGAACATCGAGTTGTCGGCGGCGAAGATGATGTCGCAGGAGGAGGCGAACGCCCACCCCGCGAAGATGCAGTAGCCGTGCACCGCGGCAATGGTCGGCTTCGGGAGGTTCCGCCAGCGCAGGTTCACCTCCACGTTCATGTCCCACGACCGGCGGTAGCGGCCGCGCAGCCCCTCCTCGATCGGCCGCGCCTCGCGGTCCGCCTTCTCCTCCGGGGTGCCGAGGTCGTGGCCGGCAGAGAAGTGGTCGCCGGCCCCCATCAGGACCACGACGCCGACGCCGTCATCCTCTCCGGCCTCGATGAAGGCGGCGTCCACCTCCTCCGTCACGCGGCGTGACAGCGGGTTTCGCTGCTGCGGCCGGTTGAGGATGATGCGGCGGACGCGCCCCACCTGCTCCGTGCGGATGAACTCGTAGTCGGTCATGACGCGCCTCTCGCGTGATCCTCGTTCATTCGGGCCGGCCGCTAGTCCGGCGGCCCCATGCCGGAGACGCCCAGGCGTTCCAGCTCGTCCACCTCGTCATCGCTCATGCCGAGGATCTCCGCCAGCACCTGGCGGGTGTGCTCACCCTGCAGCGGCGCCGCCCGCACCTCGGTCGCGGGGGTGCGGCTGAAGTGCAGCGGGATCGTGACCTGTGGCCATGTGCCGGCCTCCGCGTGGGCGACCTCGCGGACGACGCCGCGCGCGCGCAGGTGCGCATCCTCCGCGACCTCGAGCGCGTTGAGGACCGGCGCGGCGTAGATGCCGGCGGCGGAGAGCCGCGCCGCGAGCGCGTCGCGGTCCTCGGTCGCCGTCCACGCGCGGATCTCGGCGTCCAGCGCGTCCTCGTGCGCCTTGCGGTCGGCGTTCGTGGCGAAGCGGGTGTCCTCCGCCCAGGCGCGCCCGGCGATCGCGCAGAGGGCGGCCCACTGCGCCTCCGACTCCGCGGCGAGGGCGACCCACCGCTCCGTGCCGGCGGCGGCATAGATGCCGTGCGGCGCGAAGGTGGTGTGACGGTTGCCCAGGCGGCCGCGCTGGCGACCGGTCAGGACGTACTCCAGCGCGGAGTCGCCCACCATCGCCAGGTTCGCCTCCTGCATCGACAGGTCGATGTACTGGCCCTCCCCGGTGCGGTCGCGGTGCCGGAGCGCGGCGATGATCGCGCCGAAGGCGTTGAAGGCGGCGACCGCGTCCGGGTACATCTGCCCGGAGTTCATCGGCGGGCCATCCTCGTAGCCGAGCAGCGCGGACTGCCCGGACGTCGGCTCGATCGTGCCGCCGATGCCGGGAATGTTCGCCCACGGCCCGTCATGCCCGTAGGCGGACAGGCTGGCGAGGATGATGTCCGGCTTCAGCGCCTTGAGCGCCTCGTAGTCCAGCCCGAAGTTGCCCATCACGCGCGGCGAGAAGTTCTCCGCGACGAAGTCGGCGTGCGGCACCAGCCGCCGGTAGACCCCGATCCCCTCGGGGGTGCCAAGGTCGAGCGTGATGCAGCGCTTGTTCAGGTTCACGGAGTTGTAGAGCGCGCTCACGTTCCACGGGTGCTGGGCGGTGGGGACATCCTTGATGCGGCCGGCGATCGGCGCTGCGTAGTCGCCTCGCCAGGAGTCGGGGCGCTTGCGCACCTCCACCTGGATCACGTCCGCACCCAGCATCCCGAGCAGCGCCGTGCAGTAGGAGCCGGCCCACGCCTGCGTCAGCACGATGCCGCGCGTCCCGACCAGGGGCCCCGTGAGGTTGATGCCGGCGGCGGCGTTCTGCGTCGTCATCGTCCGCCCTCCTCCTTCGGCCCGATCACGCCGGACTCGTACAGGGTCAGCAGGTGGTCGTCCGTGATCCCGTTTACGGTGCGGAGCACGTCGAAGGAGTGCTCGCCGAGGCGCGGCGGCCGCCGGTCGAGCGTCGCCGGCGTCGCCATCATGCGCAGCGCCGGGCCGGGATATTCCGGGCCGTCGGGCGCGTTCGCGGGCGCGCGCCAGAAGCCACGCTGGCGGAAGTGCTCCACGCCGCGAAGTTCTTCCATGGTGAGGACCGGCCCGGCGACCACGCGG
>JAUXUW010000181.1 GCA_030684635.1 Dehalococcoidia bacterium | reverse complement strand
GAAGACGCGCGCCAGCGTCGCGAGCCAGGGGCGGGTCGCGGAGACATCGTCCTGGGCGTAGGCGAGCAGCCGCTGCCGTGCCGGGCTGCGCTCGATCGCGGCCAAGAGCGCGAGCACCTCCGCCTCCCCGGGGTCGAGGGCGGCGCGCCGGACGAGCGAGGAGAAGCGGCCCGCGTCCTGGAGCGACTCGTGGAAGTGGGCGCGCAGTTGCGCGAGCGCCTCCCCGACGCCGGTGCGGTCGCGGACATCCGTGTCGAACGCGCCACCCATGCCGGGCAACTCCGCCAGCAGGCGGTCGACCTCGTCGTCCTCGATCACGAGGCCGGCGAGGTCGCGCGGGGGCCCGGAGGTCATCCGGCGCACGAGCGCTTCGGCCTCCAGGACGGCGCTGGCGAACAGCTCCCACGGCTCCAGCGTCACAGTGCCTCCCGGCGCGGGGGCGTCCCACGCGTGCTGCATGGTGCGCGAATCGACCATAAAACGCCAGCGCTAGACGGTGTGATTATCACGTGCATGAATCGTTGACAGATGGCCTCAGAATATAGCCCGGCGGGGGGACGCTAGGTGCCGCGATCTGACTGATCGCGGGTACTGCCATGACCCCTGTTGCCACCTCCAACGGTGTTCGCCGTCCGCCTGCCGGACGTGCTCAGGGGTCAACCGGTGGATCGAATCGGCCTGGCGGTTGTCGACGAAAACGAGATCTTCCGCCGCGGCGTGGTCTCCTGCCTCACTGCTGACCAGATGATGGAAGTAGTGCACGAAGGTGCGGCGCCCCCGCGGGATGTGGCCGGGATCACGCTCGTCGTCGCCTCGCTGAGCGCGCTGGAACGGTTCCGGCTCTCCGGCCCGGTGGTGGTGTGCACGGACGTGCCGCCGGCGGACCGCTCGCGTATCGATTCGCAGGTGGTGGGGCTGCTGCCGCGGGCGGCGCTCACGCCGGCGCAGTTGATCAACGGCGTGCGTGCCGCGGCCAGCGGCCTGCAGGTAAACCTGCTGGACGCGCCGACAGGCGCGCTCTCCAGCCGCAACACTGATGTCCTGCGGATGCTGGCTTCCGGCGCCGCGACCCGCCAGATCTCTGAGTCGCTGGGCTTCTCCGAGCGCACGATCAAGCATGCCGTGGCCGAGATCCTCGAGGAACTCGGCGCCCAGACCCGCGCCGAGGCGGTGGCGCTGGGCATCCGGCGCGGGCTGATCTAACCCACCCACCTCCAGCCAGTCCGGTCCGGACAGCGCCGGGTCGCCTTCGTGCGTGCCGGCGCGTGCGCGATGAGGCCGGCGGGGCTGCACGAAGATGCACCTCACCGCACCAACGGGTGCCCGATGGCACCATTGGACCAGTCGTGTTGGCACGGACGCTGGCACCTTTAGACCTGTGCGGGGTCCATCCGTCCTGCTCTAGTGCTGTGCATGAGCCAAGGCCGCCTGTCCGTTTGGATCGAAGACCCGAACCCCATCTACCGGCGCGGACTGACCGCATGCCTGGAGGCGGACGGCATCCGCGTCGCCGGGCACGGAGACCGCATCGCCCGGCGCGTTGAGTCCGTTGAGGCCGATGTGCTGGTCTTCGACGCTAGCAATGGCCACCTGGGCGAGGTCGTCTCGCTCCAGCGCGGCGCCGCCGTCTCGCTCTGTGCCCTCCTCCGTGACCAGCACGACCCCGCGCTCGTCGATGCGGTGGAGGCAGGTGTCGCGGCGATCCTCCTGCGGGACGAACTCACGCCAGAGTCGCTGACCGCGGCGTTGCGCACGGTGTCGACCGGCAACAGCGCCATCCCCGTGCGCCTGCTGGCGCGCCTCTTCGAGAGCGCGTCGCGCGGCCAGCGGCATGTGAGTTTCGACCTGGGACAGCGCGAGGTCGCGGTGCTGCGCGAGCTCTCCGCCGGCTCGGAGACGAGCGAGATCGCGACGAGCCTGTCGTACTCCGAGCGGATGGTGAAGCGGATCGTCCACGACCTGCTGGTGAAGATGAACTGCAAGAACCGCGCACAGGCCGTGGCGCTGGCCGTGCGGCACGGGCTGATCTAGGGGACTGGCGATGATCCACCTGCTGGACGCCACCCTGGAGCAGTACCTCCGCTCAGAGGTGCCCCTGGACGACCGCGTGGACATTGCCTACAACGCGCCCGACGACGAGTGGAGCTCCCGCCTCACACGCCCCACGGTCAACCTCTTTGTCTGGGACATCCGCCGCAACATCGGTGAGGCGGCCGGCGGGATCGACCTCGTGGAGCAGGATGGCGACC
>JAUXUW010000180.1 GCA_030684635.1 Dehalococcoidia bacterium | reverse complement strand
AGTTCGCGGCGCACTCGCGGTCCATCACGCGGACATCCCGGCGCACCCCGGCGAGCAGGTCACCGAGCGCCTGGACGTCGTCGCTCAGGAATTCCTCCAGCCGCTCGCGCAGCCACCGCGCCATCGCCGGGCTACCGCCGCCGGTGGAGGCCGTGATCTGCAGGTCACCCTTGCGGGCGAGGGAGCCGAGGATGAAGTCACAGTTGGCGACGTCGTCGGCGGCGTTCACGAGGATGCCGCGGGTGCGCGCCTCGTCCGCCACGGCGCGGTTCACCTCGCCGTCGTCGGTCGCCACCATCACCAGGTCATAGCCGGCCGTGTCGCCCGCCTCGAAGGGTCGTGAGAGCCAGCGCGCGCGGCCCGCGTCCACGAAGGCGCGGACGGGCGGGATGAGGTCAGGCGCGACGACGGTCACGGCCGCGCCGGAATCGACGAGCCGGCCGATCTTCTCGAGCGCGACGTGCCCGCCGCCGACCAGCAGCACCGGCCTGTCGCCGACCTCCAGGAAGATGGGGTAGTAACCCACCGGCCCCGCCTCTCAGCAATCCACGATCCCAAACACGAGTAAGTCAGTCAACAATACCGTGCAGTATCGATTATGAGTCGTACGCCTCGATCAGCCCGAGGAGCACGCGGTCCGCGAGGCCGGCGATCTGCTCGCGCGCGGTCGCGGACTCCTCCGCCGTCAGGCGGTTGCGCTCCGAGAGTTGCTTCGCGGTCTCATCCAGCGAACGGCGGAAGAAGGTGAACGCCTGCGTCGCCTGCGACAGCGGCATGTCGCGTCGCAGCAACTCCCGCCCGTACTCGCGGCCGATCTCGCCGACCTCTTCTTCGAGGTCGGAGCGGCGGCTGCGGCGGGCCAGGTAGTCGTCCACGATCTCGACGAGGCGGCGACCCAGCGGGCGCAGCGCGTCGCGCTCGTCCTGGTCGATCCCCCGGTACCACGCCGCCTCCGGCTTGCCGGAGTGCAACTGGCGCCGGACGCGCGAGACTGCAGCCGGGCCGAGTTCGCGCTGCGGCTGACGGCCACCGCTGTCCACCAGGGCGAGCAACTCGTCCTCGGCAAACCGGCGGTGGCCACCGGGGGTGCGGAACACCTGGATCTCACCGGAGTCCGCCCAGCGGCGGACGGTCGATTCGTTCACACCGAGGATCTCGCAAGCCCGCGCCAGGCTGACCCAGCGAGAGCGCCGTCGCGCCGGTTCAGCGCGCGGAGCGGGCGTGGCATCGGACGAAGAGGTGGGGGTGATGGCCACTCGCGTCTCCGGGGCATCGGCGGACCGGATGCCGATAAAATCTATCGAAACCGTGTCCGCGCTCGTGAGGTTTGACGAGTGTAGGTCGGCCCGCTCGGTACCCGCAAACGCCGCCCGCGTCTGCGCCTCAGCACCCTCTCTGGCGTTGGCGAACGGGTACCCCTCGGTCACCCCGCGGAGAGGCCGAGGTGGCCCGCAAGCGCATCGAGGTCGAGGCGGCGGCACGTGAACATGGGCGTGTCGAAGAGCGTGTAGCGGGAAGCGTCCGAGTCGCGCAGTTCGCGCACCAGCGCGAGGAATTCGCCCGGATCGTTGCCCTCGAACGCGACGACGAACTCCTGGTCGTCCAGGCCGTACGAGTACGTCGTGTTGATCTTGATGCCGTGGTACTTGTGGCCAATCGCGATGTGCTCGTTCATCATCCGCTGCCGGTCGACCGCGGGCAGCGCGTACCAGTCGCGCGTCTTCGCCATCGGGTAGACGAACAGGTACTCGTCCACACCACCGTCCGTGCGGAGCCGCGTGCGCTGCTCGCTCCCCGCGTGCAGATCGTTCGTGTAGAGCGAGCGCATGGTCATCGACAGGTACGAGTGCGTTACGACCAGCCGCCCGGCCAGCGGCGTCTGCAGCAGGGACGTGTGCCAGTCCGTGATCGGCCGCAGGTCATCGTGCGCCTGCCACACCAGGAACTCCGCGTCGGCGCGCGTGCCCACCGTGGAGTAGACCCGCGTGAGCATGGCGTCCGCGGACGCCTCCAGCACCTCAGTCAGCGCGGCGCCGAGCGCGGCCCGGTCGGAGGCGGGGCCGCGGCGCACCTCGTCCGTGACACGAAAGAACGTGAACTTCACGCTCTGGACCCCACGCGCGGCCGGACGATCGGAGGCGCCGGTGGGGATCGGCCCGGGCGCGCCGTGTGGCGCGTGCGGGGACGCCGGGGCGGCGTGCGGGTGGTCGGTGGTGGTCATCGGGCCTCCTCCGCCGCGACGGCGGCGCAGAGCGCCTCCCAGCGGTCATACTCCGGCGTGAAGTAGGGCAGCCGGATCTTCTTGAACTCGGTCGTGGAGTAGAGGATGCGGTAGTCGGTGACCCCGGTCTCCGCGGACAGCGCCTCCGCCGTTGCCTCCACGCCCGCGACCTTCGGGTGATGGATCATCGAGAAGACCGAGTAGGGCCAGTCCGGGTAGGTCGGGCGCTGGTAGGCGTGCGAGATGTTCTTGTACCCGGCCACGGCGCGCCCGAACGTATCGATCTGCTCCTGCGGCACGCTCCACACCGCCATGCCGTTCGCGCGGAACCCGGCGGCGCGGTGGTTGAGAATCGCCGCGAAGCGCCGGAGCAGGCCGCGCTCCGCCATCCCGCGCGCGTGCTCGAAGACCTGCTCCACGCTCCAGCCCAGCGTCGCCGCGACCGCCTCGAACGGCTCCTCGGTGTCGACGAGGTCGACCTGCGTCGCGCGGATGAAGGCGATGTCCGTCTCCGTCACGGCGTGCTGGAGGGCGACCGCGCGCCGCTCCTCCGTGTACTCGGGCTCGCTCTTCGTGGTGAGCGCACGCTCGCCACTCATGTCGAGCGTGACGCCGATCTTGAACAGGTGGAGCGTCGGCATCGGCCGCGTCGACTCCGCACCCGCGAGGTCATGTAGGCGCTGGATGACGGCGTCCAGGTCGGCGCCGGGCGGCATCGCCACCGTGAACCACATGTTGAAGTCGTGGTTGCGCTTGTAGTTGTGCGACACGCCGGGGTGCGCGTTGATCACCGCCGCCGCCTTCGCCAGGCGCTCCGGGGCCACCTTCATCGCCACCAGTGCGGAGGAGTAACCCAGCGCCTTCGTATCGAAGATCGCGCAGACCTGACGCACCACGCCGGCCTCGCGCGCCTCGCGCAGTCGCGCCAGCGTCTCACCCTCGGTCAGCCCGAGGCGCTCGCCGAGCGCCGCGTAGGGGCGAGCCGTGAGCGGGAAGTCCTCCTGCATCACGTCCAGCAGCGCGCGCGTGGTCTCGTCGAGGTCGCCGGCGGATGGCCGCGGGCGGGAGTCGAGCGTGGTCATTAGATCGCCGCCGCCGTCTCACGGGGGAGCCCGTAGTTCTCCTCGAACAGTTGCTCGACGATGGCCGCCTGCCGGTCGGTGATGTCCGGGACATCGGAGGCTGCGGCGAACTCGGCGAGCTGCGCGCGGTCGTAGATGTTCGGCAGCGCGGAGACGACCGCGGGCGAGTGCAGCACGTACCGCAGCGCTGCCTGGCCCAGCGTGCAACCGTTCTCCTGCTCCAGGAAGCGCAGCCGCTCGATCTTGCGGATACCCTCCACGAGCCATGTCCGAGGACGGTGGCGTCGGTGGTCGTGCTCGGAGAAGACGGTGTCCTCCGTGTAGCGGCCCTCCAGCATCCCGGAGGAGTGCGGGACGCGAACCACGAGGCTCTTGCCGTGCTGTTCCGCGGCAGCGATCAACTCGCGGCCGGGGTCCAGTTCCAGCGCGTTGTAAATCATCTGCACGCCATCGATCGGCAGGTGCTCCAGCGCGTAGATACCCTCCTCCGCCCAGCCAATCGCGGGCCCGAGAGCGACGCCGACCGAGCGGACCTTGCCGTCCGCCTTCGCACGGTCCAGGAACGTCCAGATGTCGTCACGCATCAGGTGCGCCATGCGCGGGTTGTGCACCTGGTAGAAGTCGATGCAGTCGGTGCCCATGCGGCGCAGGGACGCCTCCAGCGACTGCTCGAGGAAGGCGAGGTCGAAGCGGTGCGGCGCCTCACGCTGGCCGGCGTTGCGCGGGTCGCGCGTCTGCCAGTCGTAGCCGAACTTCGCGCCGATCGTGATCTCGTCGCGGTCGGAGCCGGGGAAGGCCAGCGCCATCAGCGTCTCGCCGCGGCCGTTGCCGTAGGTGTCGGCGGTGTCGAAGAAGGTGACACCCCGGTCGTACGCCTGCCGGAGCAAGGAGACGGCGTCCTCGTCTGAGTATTGTCCCCACCACCCGGCGGCGACGGTCCACACCCCGAAGCCAACCTCAGAGACCTCAACGTCGGTGTTCGCGATCGTGCGCGTGCGCATGTCATGCCCTCCCTTGCGGGCAGACTCAACGTGGCGACGCGCAGGGACAATGCAGGGATTGAGGGGATTCGCCGGGGTTTCGTGCGCTTCGCACAGGAAAGGAACCCTGCCGGATGTGACAGTGTCCCGCGAGGCTTCGGCAGTCTTCGGAAGGTTCGAGCGATTCCGCCGGACGCGACGACTACAGCCCGCGCGTCACCGAGTGATCGCCGAAGCGCGTGCGCAGGTCGTCCAGCACATGGTCGAGCCGCTCGTCACGGAGCACCTCCGGCGTGCCACCGCCGGGCGCGAGGTCGCCGAGGCCAAGTTGCATGGCGTCGTCCACGAGGTTGGTGACACCGAGGCCGATCAGCCGCACCGGATGGAAGCCCTCGGCGGCGACCGTCTCGTCCAGGAGTTCGCGCGCCGTCTCCAGGATGACGTGCGTCGCCTGGAACGGCCGGTCGAGTGTGCGGCTGCGCGAGAGCGTGGTGAAGTCCAGCCAGCGCAACTTCAGGCTCACGGTCCGCGCCCGCTTGCCGTGCGCGCGCAGGTCGGTACCCACGCGCTCCGCGTGCCGCTGGAGGACCCGCCGCAACTCCACAATGTCCGTGACATCCGTGGCAAACGTGCTCTCGCGCGAGATCTGCTTCTGCTCCCGGCCGCCGGCGCGCACCGGCGCGTGGTCGATGCCCCTCGCGCGGTCCGCCAGCGCCTCCCCGCCCGCACCGAAGCGGCTGGCCAGGTACTTCGGGTCGAGCGCGGCGGCCTGGCCGATCGTGCGGATGCCGGCACGCGTCAGCGCCTCCCCGAACTTCGGACCCACGAACGGCAGATCGCGGATCGGCAGCGGCGCCAGGAACGCGGCGTCGCCGCCCACGGGTACCTCGATCAGCCCGTCCGGCTTCGCGCGGTCGGAGCCCACCTTCGCCGTGGTCTTCGACCCCGCGATGCACACCGAGACCGCGATGCCCAGTTCCTGGCGGACGCGCGTCCGCAGCGCCTCCGCGGCGACGCGCGCGGCATCCGGCGCCAGCCCGAGGCCGGTCAGATCCGCATACGCCTCGTCGATGCCGGCGGACTCCACCACCGGGGAGATGTCGCGCAGCATCGCGTGGAAACGGCCAGACACCTCCATGTACGCCTCGTGGTCGGGCCTCACCACAACCGCCTGCGGGCACAGCCGCAGCGCCACCGCCATCGGCTGCGCGGAGCGGCAGCCGAACACGCGCGCCTCATACGAGGCGGTGGAGACGACACCCCGGGGGCCGTCGTAGCCGATCAGCACCGGAAGGCCGCGGAGGCCCGGGTCGCGCACACGCTCGACCGCGACGAAGAACGAGTCGAGGTCGAAGTGCGCGATGCGCGGGGGCAGGGAGAAACCGTCGCGTCCCACGTCGTCCGTCCGTCCCGCGAAGACCACGCTAGAACGAACGTTCGTGGGGCGTCAACGGGCGTCAGAACCACCACCGAATCGCCATGCAAAATGCTAGATTGTCGCCGACTCAGACCCTCCCGGCGGCCTCACCTGCACGACCAGCGAGAATCTGAGGTGACCCACGTTCCGGGGCGATCCCGGTAGTTGGCGCCGGTCACCCACCGGCTGGAAGTGTTGGTTGCGTGAGCCAGAGGATTTACGTCGGGAATCTGCCGTTCAACGCCTCGGAGGAGGACGTGTCCGCGCTCTTCGCCCAGTACGGCGAGGTCATTTCGTGCCACCTGCTGAAGGATCGTGAGACCGGGCGTCCACGTGGCTTCGGCTTTGTGGAGATGGAGGACGAGGGTGCCCGCGCGGCGATCGCCGCGCTGGACGGCCAGGACTTCGGCGGCCGCGCGCTGAAGGTGAACGAGGCGCAGCCGCGTGAGAGCGGCGGCGGCTTCCGCGGCGGTGGT
>JAUXUW010000177.1 GCA_030684635.1 Dehalococcoidia bacterium | reverse complement strand
GGCTGGCCGCTCTCCGGCTCGGTCCCCAGCACGCGGTCGCCCAGGCTCTCCTGGTGCACCAGGTGCTGGACGTCCTCGATCGTCAGTTCGTCGGGCGGGGTGTCGGCGGGCACGGAGGCGCGCTCGTCCGAGTCGCCGATCTGCACGTAGGGGCCGTACCGGCCCACGCGCACCGCGACCTCGCGCCCCTGGTCGTCCAGGCCGAGGGAGATCGATGAGACGGCTCGGGCGTCGATCGCTTCCCAGCCGGCGTCGATCACGCCGTGGAGGCCGGCCTGCGCCAGCGAGCCGTCGCCCGGGCCTTCACGGTCGCCGTAGTAGAACTCGCGCAGCCACGGCTTGGACTCGCGCGTGCCCTCCGCGATCTCGTCCAGGCGCTCCTCCATGCGGGCGGTGAAGCCGAGGTCGACCAGATCGGGGAAGTGCTGCTCCAGCAGGTTCACGACCGCGAACGCGACGAACGTCGGGATCAGGGCGGAGCCCTTCTTCCAGACGTAGCCGCGGTCCTGGATCGTCTCGATGATCGAGGCGTACGTGGACGGCCGTCCGATGCCACGCTCTTCCAGTTCGCGGATCAGGCTCGCTTCCGTCCAGCGGGCCGGGGGCTGTGTCTCGTGGCCCTTCGCCTCCACCGAGCGCGCGTCCAGCGCCTGGCCGCGGGCGAGGGGCGGCAGCACGCGCTCCTGCTCCTCGAGTTCCGCGTCCGGGTCGTCCGTGCCTTCGACGTAGGCGCGGAGGAAGCCCGGGAAGGTGATCACCTTGCCGGAGGTCTGGAAGCCCGCCTCGCCCTCGGCGCCGGCGTCCGCGGTCAGGCGGACTTGCGTGCGCAGGCCGGTGGCGTCCTTCATCTGGGAGGCGACGGTGCGCTTCCAGATCAGGTCGTACAGACGGAAGGCGTCCGGGTCGAGTTCGTTCCGGAGGCCGTCCGGCGTGCGGAAGATGTCGCCGGCGGGGCGGATCGCCTCGTGCGCCTCTTGCGCGCCGCGGCTCTTCGCCGTGTACCGCCGAGGCGCGGACGGGACGTAATCGGCGCCGTACAGGTCGGCGGCCTGACGGCGCGCGGCCGTCTCCGCCTGCGTGGACAGCGAGGGGCTGTCGGTACGCATGTAGGTGATGTAGCCGTTCTCGTAGAGCCGCTGCGCCACCTGCATGGTGCGCTGCGCCGTGTAGCGGAGCTTGCGCGCCGCCTCCTGCTGCAGCGTGGAGGTGATGAACGGCTGCGGCGGGCGCTGCGTAAACGGCCGCTCCGTGACCTCGGCGACGACGAAGGTGGCGGAGCGCAGCGACGTCGCGAGGGCCTGCGCGCGCGCCTCGTCCAGCAGCACGACGTCCGCGTTGGACGCGATCTCGCCGGCCTCCGGGTCGAAGTCGCGGCCGGAGGCCACGCGCTTGCCGGCGAGGTCAACGATCTTCGCGCCGAACG
>JAUXUW010000166.1 GCA_030684635.1 Dehalococcoidia bacterium | reverse complement strand
GAACACCACGGAGCCGTCCGGGTTCACAATCCGGGAGGTCCGCTTCGCGAACGGAATGCTCGCGTACGGGCTGTGTCCGGCGGTCGTGAAACGTCGTGAGATGCGCATGAGGAGGACCTTCCAGGGTCGATCTCGTGCCGGTCGCGTAGGCCCAGATCTTGTGGGTGGGGGCGTCGGACAGACACTACATATTGTGGTAAACGGTGTAGGTGCGTCAGCATTTGTTCGGGGACGCTTGGCCATCCTACGCCGCTGGTGAGGCGTGTCAAGATACTTGCTGACACGGATGAGCAGATGTGATGGCGCAGCGCTTGATCAGTTCCTCGCCACGTCCGAGGTACGCGACTGGTTATGCTCGCCAGAACCTGTCTGAGTGAACCTGGAGCCGGGCGGTGAGCGCCTCGGGGGCCTGTGCTGGCGCCCTTAGTCCGCCCAGCGGTGCGCCGCGAACGCCCACTCGATCAGCGCGATCGAGTCCTCCGCGCGCAGCGGCGCGTCGAGGATCACGACGTAAACGCGATGCCCGTCGCGCTCCGCGGTAACGACGAAGGTGCGCCCGGCGCCCTCCGTGAACCCGGTCTTCACCCCGTCCACGCCCGGTGTGTAGTTCAGCAGCGGGTTGTGGTTGTAGAGGTCGAACGACCGCTCCTGGCCCTCCGCGCCGATGCCCGTGACCGTGACCTCCTCGGTCCCCACGATCTCGCGGAGCGCGGGGATCGACATCAGGTAGCGGGCGATGAGCGCGAGGTCGTACGCGCTGCTGTAGTGGCCCGGCTGCGAGAAGCCGTGCGCGTTCATGAAGTGCGAGTCCTGCAGCCCCATGCGCGCCGCCAGCACGTTCATGGCGTCCACGAACGCCTGGTCCGACCCGGCGATGTGCCGGCCGATGACGATCGCAGCATCGTTGCCGGAGACCAGCATCATCCCCAGCAGCAGGTCGCGGAGTGTGAACTGGTCGCCGGGCTCTAGCCCCATCGTGCTGCTGTCCCACTCCAGCGCCCAGTGGTGCACGTCGGAGGTGAAGACCGCGTCCATGCTCGCGTTCTCCGCGGCGAGGATCGCCGTCACCATCTTCGTGACGCTCGCTGGCTCGCGCCGCTCGTGCGCGTTGCGGTCCCAGAGCACCGCCAGCGAGTCCCCGTCCAGCACGATGCCGGCCCCCGCGGAGACCTCCGGGAACGGGACGCCCTTCACCGCGGTCGGCGCCACGGCCAGCGGGTCGACGTACTGGAGGCCCGGCGGCAGCGGCGTGTCGCCGTTCTCGGTCATCGCGCTCACCGACGAGCCGGTGGCGGGCGATGCCGCGGGTGGCGGGGCGCTCTCGATCCGGCTGCAGCCGAGGAGCACGAGGCCTGCGGCGAGCGCGGCGAGGAGCGGGGCGGAGCGCGTCGGACGGCTCGTCATCGCGCGAACGGCACCGCGGCGGTCACCCCGCGCTGCCCACAAGTGCCTCGAGCGCATCGGGCGCCTTCGGGATGCGGCCGGAGAGGACGCGCCGGCCGGAGGGGGTCACGAGCACGTCGTCCTCGATGCGGATGCCGATGCCCCGGAGCCGCTTCGGCGCCTTCGAGTCCGGCGCGAAGTAGAGACCGGGTTCCACCGTCAGCACCATGCCGGGGCGGAGGGCCGTCGACTTCTGGCCGGTGCGGTACGCGCCGGCGTCGTGCACGTCCAGCCCCAGCCAGTGGCTCGTCGAGTGCATGTAGTACGCGCGGTACGTCTCGCGCTCGATGTTCGAGTCGACGCTGCCGCGCAGCACCTTCAGGTCGATCAGACCCTCCACCAGCACGCGCAGGCTGGCCTGGTGCACGGCGTGGAAGGAGACGCCCGGCGCGGTCTTCGCGATCCCCGCCTCCTGCGAGGCGAGCACGACGTCGTAGGCGGCGCGCTGGGCGGCGCTGAACTTCCCGCTGGCCGGGTAGGTGCGCGTCACGTCCGCGCTGTAGTAGTCCCACTCCGCGCCGGTATCCAGCAGCATCAGGTCGCCCTTCTGCACCTGGCGACGGTTGCTGACGTAGTGCAGCGTGCAGGAGTTCTCGCCGGACGCGGCGATCGTCGGGAACCCCTCGCGCGGAGAGCCGAGGCGCCGGTACTCCTGCTCGAGGATCGCCTGGATCTCGTACTCGTACATGCCGGGGCGGGTCGCCGCCATCGCCGCAACCAGGCCCGCGCCCGTGACGTCGATCGCGCGCTGGAGCGCGCGCACCTCCGCGGTGCTCTTGATCAGGCGCTGCCCGTCGACCAGCGCCGAGGGGTCACGCACCGCCTCGACCGCTGGGGCGCCGCGCTGCGCGCCGTCCCGCCGGTCCCCGACGATCCGCGTGACCAGCGCATCCATGCGCGCGTCCTCGCCCAGGGCGTAGTAGACGGTGCGCGCGCCGCCGAGCAGTCGGGGCAGGGTCGCCTCCAGGTCCTCGATCGGGTGGGCGGCATCTGCGCCGTACTGCGCGACTGCGCCGTCTACGCCCGCGCGCGGGCCCACCCAGACCGCCATCACCGGGTCGTGCGGCCGCACGAACATCGTCACCGGCTGGGCATGGCCGGGGCGTAGCACCAGCACCGCCTCCGGCTCCTCGAAGCCGGTGAGGTACCAGAAGGTCGATTGCTGCCGGAAGGCGTGGTGTACGTCCCCGTTGCGGATGATCTCCCGGGAGGAGACGAAGATCGCGGCGGCGTCACGGCCCGCCTCGCCGGTGATGCCGCGCATCAACTGCTGGCGGCGGCGTGCAAACTCGGCGGGGGTCGTCATCGGGCCGTCGCTCTCTGTGATCCGCGGGTCGAGGTCGATTGTCGCGCGCGCGGTGCGGCGCCGCGTTCGAAATATACCGCCGGTCGCCCGGCTAGAACGCGCCCCACGCCGTCCGTGCCGCGATGAAGAACAGCCCGAACGCGAGCGCCTTCGTCAGCGGCCCCTCACCGAGCCGGCGCCGCAGCGCGCGCCCGGCGGGCGCCGCGATCACGCCACCCGCTGCCAGCCACGGGACCGCCGCCATCGGTGCGCCCTGGTGAGACAGGGCCAGGTGCATGACCACCACCACGCTGGACTGCAGCACGATCAGCGCCTGCATCGAGGTCGTCGCGATCGGGTGCGGGACGCGCATGATGCGGGTCATGATCGGCACGCCGATCGGCCCCCCGCCGATCCCGGCAAGCGCACCGATGAACGCCGCGCCGATGTTCGGGAGGATGCTCGGGAGGATCGGGATGCGGTACAGGTACCGTTGCCCGGAGCTGTCCTCCAGTTCCCGGCGCCACGCGTTGCGTGCGGGCGGGGCGATGGCCGCGACGGGGCGCCAGATCAGGTATGCGCCGATCGCGCCGACGAGCGCGCCGAACCCCAGCGTGAAGACCTGGCGCGGCAGCACCGAGGTGCTGAGACCGCCGAGGATCGCGGCGGGGATCGCGATGGCCGCGATCATCAGCACCATCGGGATATCGACCAGCCGCTCCTTCGCCATCACCACCGTCGATGAGGCCGCGGAGATCAGCACCACGGTGAGGGAGGCCGTGGTGATCGCTGCCGGGGCGGCATCCGGGTAGAGGAGGAGCAGCAGCGGCGCGATCAGAAAACCACCCCCCGCGCCGATGGCGGTGGCGTACGTGCCGATCACGAAGCCGGCAGCGGCGAGAGCGACGATCTCCTGGGGACTCACTCGGGCAGCGTCACCCTCAAACGCCGCGACTTCAATTCGCAGTAATCCAGTCCGATTACTGGCTGGCTGGGCGGATCATCGCTTCCAGTGCCGGGGCACCAGGCTCTCCGGGTAGGTGTCGCCCACAAGCCCCTTCGCCACCAGCGCGTCGTACTCCGCCTCCGAGTAGCCGAGGAGGTCCACGTAGATCTCGTGGCTGTGCTCGCCCAGGCGGGCCGGTGGGCGCCGGATGTGGTTCGGGGTGTGCTTCCAGTGCGTCATGATCCCGGGGTAGACCCGCGGCCCAACGCCCTCCATGTCCACCGTCTCGAAGAAGCCGCGCGCGTTCAGGTGCTCGGACTGCAGCGCTTCCAGTTCGTCATGGACCGGTGCGGCGCAGACGCCGGCCGCCTGCAGCGCGTGGAACAGGACCTCCTTGTCCTGCTCCCGCGTGCACTCGGCGAGCGCGCGGTCCAGGGCGACCGAGTCGCGGTGACGCTTCGTCGTGGTCGCGAAGCGCGGGTCGGCGGCCAGCGCGTCCGCGCCCAGCACGGAGCAGAGCGCACGCCACTCCTCGTCCGTCGCGACATCGATCGCGATCCACTGGTCGTGGCCGCTGGTGGGGTAGATGCCGTGCGGCGCGTGCGAGGGGTGCAGGTTCCCCTGCTGCGGCGTGGGGCGGCCGTTCATCGTGAAGTCCAGGAGGTACTCCCCCAGGATCGGCAGGAACGACTCCGCCAGCGGCATCTCGATCTGCTGGCCCAGGCCGGTGCGGGCGCGGGAGCGCAGCGCGGAGGCGATGGCGAACGCGCCCATCACCCCGGCGATCGCGTCCGCCGTGAACGCGTCACCCGTGTGCTCGGGCGACTCGTCCGGGTAGGAGCGGAGGAGGTGGTGCCCGATCATCCCCTCCACGTGTGTGCCGAAGCCCCGGTAGTTCTTGTAGGGGCCGTTCAGCCCGTAGGCCGGCATCCGCACCATGATCAGGCGCGGGTTGACCTCTTTCACCACGTCCCAGGTCAGGTTCGCGCGCTCGATCGTCTCCGGCACGTTGTTCTCGATCAGCACGTCCACCTTCGTGAGCAGGCGGAGGAACGCCTCGCGGCCCTCGGGGGAGGTGATGTCGCAGGCCATCGAGCGCTTGTTGCGCGCGTGCGCGTTGAATGCCGACGAGCGGTTCCACGGGTCGTCGCCGGGGTCCAGGTCGGGGTAGGCGGAGGTCAACTGGCCGGCGGCAGCGGCGGAGATCGCGACCTCCTGTGAGGTCACCCGTTCACCACCACGGGAGTACGGCTGGATCTTGTTGACCGGCTCCACCCGGATCACATCGGCGCCCCACTCCGCCAGCAACTGCGTGACGTGAGGGCCGGCCCACACCACGGTGACCTCCGCGATGCGGATGCCCTCCAGGGGGAGCGGACGTCCGGTGCCGTTCTTGCTGCTCGTCATCGTCGGTCTCCTAGATCACGTTCTGTGCGCGCAGCCGGGCCAGTTCCTCGCGAGGGATGCCCAGGTGGTCGCAGTAGACCGCTGCGTTGTGCGCGCCCAGGAGCGGTGCATGGCGCGCCTGCTGCCGCGGCGTCTCGGACAGCAGCAACTGGCGCCCGGGGTACTCGGCGGTGCCGGCGACGGGGTGCTCGATGGTTTCCCATACCCCGCGGCCCCGGTAATGCGGGTCGCTGAGCAGGTCGTCCGTACCGAAGACCGCGCCGCCCAGCAGGCCGATCGCCTGGGTCAGCGCGACCGACTCAAGCTTCGGGCGCTCCATCAGCCAACTGGTCCAGGCGGACTCCACCTCCGCGGCGAACTCCGGAGAGTACTCGTGCAGCGGCTTCGGTGCGTCCGGGTGCTCCTTCAGGTCGGGCCGGCCGATCACGTCCAGGAACGGGATGAAGTGCTTGGTGCCGCCCGCGTAAATGTTCACGTACCCGTCCTGCGCCGGGCGGACGCCGTTCGCCACCCGCGCGCCGGCGGGCTGCCGCGTGGCGGCGAAGCCGGTGTAGGACGCGCCGGTGAGGTAGACCGTGCGGCGGTCGCGGAAGCCTGCCTGTGCCTCGTAGACGGCCTGATCGATGTGATCGCCCTCACCACCCATCTCCACCCGGAAGCGCGCCATGAGGGCGGCGTACGCGGTGGCGATCCCCGCGTGGTAGTGGGCCACGTAGCCGCCGCTCTTGATCGGCTCGCGGTGGGGCGACCCGTTCGTGTGCAGGGGGCCGCCCATCGCCTGCAGCGTGATCTCCGACCCCTTGTAGTCGCGCCACGGCCCGCTCTGGCCGAACGGGGTGATCGATGCCATGACCAGCCCCGGGTGGTCGCGGGCGAGCTCCTCGTAGCCCAGGCCCCACTCCTCCATCTGCCCGGGCCGGTAGTCCTCCACGATGATGTCCGCCTCGGCGGCCAGGCGGCGGAAGAGCTCGCGGCCTTCCTCCTGCTCCAGGTTCAGCGTCACCGAGCGCTTGTTGGTGTTGAGGTGCAGGAAGAGCGCGGAGGTCTCCGGGTTCGGGATGTCGTCCTTGAAGGGCCCGTGGGCGCGGGAGGGGTCGCCGTCGGGCGGCTCCACCTTCAGCACGTCTGCGCCGTAGTCCGCGAACAACTTCCCGGCGAAGGGGCCGGCCACGTTCCGGGCCAGTTCCAGCACGCGGATCTCGTCAAAGAGCTGGGCCACGGTGTTCCTCCTCGCGCGTCCGGAAGTGGCAGCGCGCCGCCCGAGGGGGACGGTGGGCGCGGCCACCCGTTTCCGGGCCGGCCATCACAGGGCGGGTCGGTGCGAATGCGGCGGGAAGATAACACGGGCGGCGATAGGATGGATTCACCACTGCAAACGCGCGGCACGCGGACGCTGGGGGCTCCATGGAACAGATCGAGGCGCAGATCGCCGATCTCAAGATTCTGACGCCGGCGGGCGAGCCGGTCCGCCTCGGGAGCCTCTGGGCGGAGCGCCCGCTGCTCCTGGTGCTCATGCGCCATTTCGGCTGCATCTTCTGCAAGGAGCATATCGCCCGCCTGCGGGAGATCCTGCCGGAGGTCCGCGCGATGGGTGTGGACGTCGCCGTCATCGGCAACGGCACCCCGTTCATGGCGCAGGCCTTCGTGGAGGACTACGCCTTCGACGTGCCCGTCTTCACGAACCCGGAGCGGGATGTCTACCAGGCGCTCGGCGCGAAGCGGCCTTCCTGGGCGTTCATCCTGAATCCCCGGTTCTACCTGAACTCGCTGCGGGTGCTCTCGAAGGGCCACCGCCATGGCAAGACCCAGGGCGACCAGGCGCAGCTGGGCGGCGTGTTCATCGTGCTGCCCGGCGGGGTCATGCCCTACGCGCACCGCAGCGAGGTCGCCGGCGATATCCCCGGCAACGACCGCGTGCTCCGAGAACTCCGAGGCGTCCTGGCGGCCTCCCGCTAGGGACGGGCGTCCAGCACGCGGATCAGCGCGACCGGCGCCACCACGCGATACGCCTCCTCACAGAGGTCGGCGAGTTGCTCCCAGTCGGAGTCCGCGGTGAGCCACACCCCGATCCAGCCTCGATGGCCGACGTAGGGCGGGCGGAAGAACACGTCCGGGTCCGCCTCGATCAGCTCTTCCTGCAGGCCGGGCGGCGCGGCCAGCCAGAGGTGCGGCGGGCCCTCGTCGTGGTGGCCGTCGATCCAGCAGTAGGCGAAGGCGCGCTTGCAGCGCACGAACCATGCCGGCGATCCGTGGCTGGGGCGCTCCGTGACCTCCGGCAGCCCGCCGCAGCGCGACCGCACCTGTTCGAGGATGACGTCACGGTCGTCGGGCATCGTCAGCACCTGGACGGCGGGGAGTAGGTGGTGCCCCCGGAAGGATTCGAACCTC
>JAUXUW010000164.1 GCA_030684635.1 Dehalococcoidia bacterium | reverse complement strand
GCAGGCCGCCCGCCGCGGCGGGCTCGTGGACGTCTACCCGCCGGGCGCACCTCGCCCCGTCCGCATCGAGTTCTTCGGGCCGGAGGTCGACTCGATCCGGGAGTTCGACCCGGACACCCAGCGCACGACCGGTGCGCTGGACGAGGTGCGCGTGGGCCCGGCCACCGAGTGGTTCCCGACGCGCGAAGAGATGAACCGTCTGGCCGACCACCTGGACGAAGTCACGGGGCGCGACGCACGCGACGAACTGCAGCACCTCCGCACCGGGACGTTGGTGACCCCGGAGTTCACCGGCCCCATGGCCGTGGACGGCACGATCCTGGACCACCTGCGCCGTGACTGGCTGCTCGTGCTCGACGAGCGCGAGGCGCTCGAAGCCGCCTGTATCGACCTCGATGACCTCACGACAGAGCGGCGCGCCGAACTGGCGAAGCGCGGCGAGATCGACCCGCGCGCGCCGTTCCCCCACGAGAACGCCGGGGCGTTCCGCGTCGCCATCGACGCGCATCCTGCGCGGGTGGAACTCGGGCGGTGGGTGACCGGCGCGGAACCGGGGGCAACACGGCTCCCGTTCCGTCAGGCGGATGCCTACGCCGGCCGCCTCCAGGACGCAGCGAAGGATGCGTACCGCCAGCAGCAGCGTGGCGACCGCCTGGTCATCGTCACGCAGCAGGCGCAGCGCTATGCCGAGATCCTGCAGGAGCAGGGCCTGAACATCCTCGTCTCCGAGCATCTGCCCGACCACCCGCCACGCGGCACGGTGGCGCTGATCCAGGGCGCCCTGCCGGAGGGCTGGACGATCCAGGGGCCGGACGGCATCGTCGCGGTCCAGACCGACCGCGAGCTGTTCGGCTTCGTGAAGCGCCGCCGCACGCTCCGCCAGCGCGCGGCGAGCCACCGATCGAGGTTCCTGGCGGAGGTCTCGCCTGGCGACTTCGTCGTCCACGCCGACCACGGCATCGCCCGCTTCGGCGGCATCATCAAGCGCGAGGTCGATGGTGAGCCGCGCGACTACCTGGAACTCCGCTACGCGGGCGACGACAAGCTCTTCGTCCCGGTGGAGCAGGTGGACCGCGTCACCCGCTACAGCGGCCCAGCCGGCTTCGTCCCGCGCCTCACCCGCCTCGGCACGCAGGAGTGGACACGCGCCCGCGCGCGCGTCCGCCATGCGATCGAGATTGTCGCGCAGGACCTCGTGCGGCTCTACGCGGCGCGGCAGTTGCTGGAGGGCCATCAGTACGCCGAGGACACGCCATGGCAACAGGAGATGGAGGCCGCGTTCCCGTATGAGGAGACCCCCGACCAGGTGGAGGCGATCCGTGCCGTGAAAGCGGACATGCAGTCCGACCGCCCGATGGACCGGGTGATCTGCGGCGACGTGGGTTTCGGCAAGACGGAGGTGGCCGTGCGCGCCGCCTTCAAGGCGGTGCAGGAGGGCTACCAGGTCGCCGTGCTGGTCCCCACCACCGTGCTCGCGCAGCAGCACCTCAAGACGTTTCGTGAACGCCTCGCCGGGTTCCCGGTCAGCATCGACGTCATCTCCCGGTTCCGCACGGACCAGGAGGCGCGCGAGGTGATCGCGCGCGCCCGGCGCGGTGACCTGGACATCCTGATCGGGACGCACCGGCTGCTGGAGGCACACGCAGAGTTCGCTAACCTCGGCCTGGTCGTGATCGACGAAGAGCAGCGCTTCGGCGTCACCCACAAGGAGCGGCTGAAGCGGATGCGACTGGAGGTGGACGTGCTCACGCTCTCCGCCACGCCGATCCCGCGCACGCTGCACATGGCGCTGACCGGTATCCGCGATATGTCGATCATCGAGACCGCGCCCGAGGGGCGGCGGCCGGTGCAGACGTTCGTGATGGAGTGGGACGACCAGATCGCGCGCGAGGCGATCCTTCACGAGATGGAGCGCGGCGGCCAGGTCTACATCGTCCACAACCGCGTCCAGAGCATCGACGTGTTCGCGGAGCAGTTGCGCGCGCTGGTGCCGGAGGCGCGGATCATCGTGGGGCACGGGCAGATGCCGCAGGGCGTGCTGCGGCAGGTGATGGAGAAGTTCTCGGACGGCGACTTCGACGTGCTCGTCTGCACGACGATCATCGAATCCGGCATCGACATCCCGAATGCGAATTCGCTGATCGTGGACCGTGCGGACATGCTCGGCCTCGCGCAGATGTACCAGTTGCGCGGGCGTGTCGGACGCTCCAGCAACCAGGCCTATGCCTACCTGTTCCACCCGAAGAACCGCGTGCTGACCGAGGAGGCGCAGGCGCGCCTCTCCACGATCTTCGAGGCGAGCGAGCTCGGTGCGGGCTTCCAGGTGGCGATGCGCGACCTGGAGATCCGTGGCGCCGGTAACCTGCTGGGCGCGGAGCAGAGCGGGCACATCGCCTCGGTCGGCTTCGACCTCTACACGGAGATGCTCTCCGAGGCCGTCGAGGAACTCCGCGCGAAGGCGGAGCACCGTGCCCCGGCGACGCTGCCGCACGAGGAGCGCGACGCGCTTCGCCAGGTCACGATCGACCTCCCGGTCGCGGCGCATGTGCCCGAGTCGTATGTCCCGGAGATCGAGGCGCGGCTGGCGCTCTACCAGCGGGTCGCCTCGTTGCGGTCGCTGGAGGACGCGGAGTCGTTCGCCCAGGAAACGGCGGACCGGCTGGGCCCGCTGCCGGAGCCGCTGCGGAACCTGCTGGCGCTGGTCCGCATCCGCCTCGCAGCGCGCGCCTCGGACGTGGCCTCGATCCGCCTCGACGGTGCGGACGTGGTGATCAGTTCCAGCGATCGGCGGGTATTCACCGACCGCGCGCTTCCGGCGTTTCCGCGCGGCGTGCGCGTGGGCCGGACGCAGATCCGGCTGGAGCGGTCCGCGCTCGGTGACACCTGGCTGGCGCCGGTGGAGGCGATCCTGCGCCTGCTCGCCGCCGAGCGATCGCCCGTCCCCGCCTGACCGAGGGCGTGCGATCGGGGGGCGCTTTCCTGTACCGCCACCTTCGACATGCTGAGTTGAGGGAGGTCACCAATGCTCGCGATCCGAGAGATGGCCCGCCGCCGGTTGCAGTTCGGCCTCGTCACCGGGGTCGTGACGCTGATCGCCTACCTCGTGCTCATGGTCACCGGCCTCGGCCTCGGCCTGAACCAGGCCGCCGGCACCGCCCTGCTCGCGCTGGACGGCGGCTACCTCGCCTACTCGGACCGCTCCAACCTGTCGGTGATCCGCAGCCAGTTGAGCGAGGCACAGGCCGCCGACATCGCCGCCGCGCCGGGCGTCACCGCCTCGGCACCCATCGGTTATGTCGCGGCGGCCATCGAGTTCCGCCCAGGCGAGGTGGACACGGGCGCCCTCCTCGGCATCGACCTCGGGACGATCGCGGAGCCTGCCGTCGTCCAGGGCCGCGCGCTCACGGAGGCGGACACGCGCGGGCTGCTGGTCGACCGGACGTGGGTAAGCCTCACCGGGACCGGCGTCGGCGACACGCTGCAGGTGCCGGTGGGCCTCGCCTTCGAGCCGTTCGAGATCGTCGGGGTCGTGGACGAGGGCTCGTTCTTCTTCCAGCCGGCGATGTTCATGCTGCGCGATACATGGCGACAGATCTCTTACCGCTCCGTGGACCAGGCGACGCCATTCGCGAGCGTGGTGCTGCTGCAGGGCGACAGCCTGGAGGGTGCAACCGGCGCCGGTTGGGAAGTCGTCACGAAGGACACCGCGTTCTGGAACATCGAGGGCGTGTCCGCGCAGCAGGGCACGGTGGACGCGCTCCGTTACATGGGCCTGCTCATCGGCGCGATGGTGATCGGCGTGTTCTTCTACGTCATCACGCTGCAGAAGGTCTCGCTGCTCGGCGTGCTGAAGGCGATCGGCGCGAGCGGCACCTACCTCACGACGCAGGGCCTGCTCCAGGTGTTCCTGGTCAGCCTCACCGGAACGGCGCTCGCGGCCGGCCTCGCCGTCCTCACGAAGGCGACCGTGCTGTCATCGGACGCGATCCCGATCGCGTTCACGACGGGCGCGATCCTGAGTTCCAGCGTGGCGGTGGTGGTCGCCGGCGTGGTCGGCGCGCTGCTCTCGATGCGGCAGATCTCCTCAATCGACCCGATCATCGCCATGCAGCAGCAGCAGTAGGGGGCGACCCGATGGCACTCCTTGAACTCACCAACATCACCAAGACCTTCGGCGCGAGCGACCAGCGCGTGGAGGCGCTGCGAGGCGTCTCGATGGCTGTGGAGGCCGGCGAGATGGTCGCGCTGGTGGGCCCGTCCGGCTCCGGCAAGAGCACGCTGCTCGCGATCATCGGCGCGCTGCTCACACCCACTGCCGGGTCGATGCTCATCGGCGGCCGCGACGTCGCGACCTTCGATGCGGGGGCGCGCACCCGTTACCGGCGCGACCAGGTCGGGTTCGTCTTCCAGGCGAGCAACCGGGTGCCGTTCTTGACCGCGC
>JAUXUW010000155.1 GCA_030684635.1 Dehalococcoidia bacterium | reverse complement strand
CGCTACCGCTCGCTGCGCGGCCTCTCCGGCGGCGAACGCCAGCGCGCATGGCTCGCGCTCGCCCTGGCGCAGCAGCCCCGCGTGCTGCTGCTGGACGAGCCCACGACCTTCCTGGACATCCGTCACCAGGTGGAGGTGATGGAGGTGCTCCGACGGCTCAACCGGGATGGCCTCACCGTCGTCGCCGTCCTCCACGACCTGAGCCTGGCCAGCCGCTACGCCGACCGGCTCATCGGCATCTTCGAGGGCCGCGTCGCGTTCGACGGCCCCCCAGAGAAGGTGCTGGACGCGCCGACCCTGGAGCGGGTCTTCGGTATCCCCATGCTGATGCTGCGCGACCCCGCCTCCGGGCACCCGATCCCGCTCCCCTCTATCTAACCGGTCACGCGATTCGGTGACGAAGCCGTGACGCTGGATGCGGTTGAGTGGTCTCGATAGATTCGCGCGGACTCCACGAGGATGACGGCGACAAGTCGAGAGGCTTCACCATGGGACTCATCCTGATCCTCCTGCTTCTCTTGCTGCTCTTCGGCGGCGGAGCGTTCGCGCTGACCGGGAACGTCCTCCTGGTCATTGTCGTGGTGCTCGTCGTGCTGGCGGTGGGTGGTTACGGCGGACGCTCCCGCTTCCGCTGACCGGTGCGCAGCAACAGAAGATCGAAGGCCCGAGGAAACTCGGGCCTTCTGCCTGTGTCGGGCGGCACGGATGGCGCTACTGCGGTGGCGGCTTCGGGGCCGGCATCCCGTGCGAGTGGCCGGAGGAGCCTGGGCCGTGGCTGTGGCCGGCGTGCGACCAGCCGCCCGCGGCGGGCGTCGCGCGCTTCGCCGGGCCCGGCTGTTCCGCCAGGCCGTTTACCGCCAGCGGCGAGAACACCCGCCGCGCGGGCGTACCACAGGCCGGGCATGCCGCCGGTTCCCGCGCCTGCGACAGCGGGCGGGACACCTCGAACTCGGCCGTGCAGGCGTCACAGCGGAAGTCGTAGTTCGGCATGTGTGCTCCGTATTGCGGCAACCCGAGCGTACACCGTGCGAAGATTCGCAGGAGGACAGAGGAGACGTTCGATGGCCCGACTGATGCTGATCGCCGACCGCACGCTGGGCTTCGAGCGCACGCAGGACCTGCGCGACCTGTCGCAGTCCTTCGCCTCCTACCTCGGCGAGCCCGTCGAACTCGTCTGGACGCGCCCCGAACTCGTTGCCCTGGCCCGCATGTCCGTGGAGCCGCAGGCCGGTGACGACCCGGTCGAGGTGCTCGAACCAGTCCCCTCGAAGAACGTGCCGATGGGCGCGGCGGACATCGTCTACGACGAACGTGGACGCCCTGACTGGGGCGCGACCTGGCAGGGCTTCTGCGAACTCGCGCTCTTCGGGGGCCCCTCCCACCGCGGCGAGGACGCCGCCCTGCATGTCGTCCCGGACGCCGAGGCGGCCCCCGCCACGCCCGACCTCGACGCGATCGCGGAGATCCGGCGCGGCATCTTCCTGACAACCGGGCTCTTCTCCGAGCCGTCGAGCCAGCCGGGGTGGCTCGCCATCACCTGCCGCTCCTCGAAGCAGGCCGCGTGGATGTGCGCCTGCATCCTCCTGGAGAACGTGGACGCCCGTCTGGACGAGGAGATGCGGCTGCTGGT
>JAUXUW010000154.1 GCA_030684635.1 Dehalococcoidia bacterium | reverse complement strand
GGCGCCGCGGCCGGGGCGGAGCCGCCACCGACCTTCGAGCGCGCGGCAGCCGCGTCCTCGTACCAGAGCGAGTTGATCTCGATGAACCGCGCCTGGGCGGCGGGGACATCACCCTCGGGGAAGATCGCGCTGACCGGGCAGGCCGGCTGGCAGGCCCCGCAGTCGATGCATTCGGCCGGGTTGATGTAGAGCATCCGGTCTGCACCCTCGTCGAAGTGGATGCAGTCCACGGGGCAGACCTCGACACACGCCTGGTCGCGGGTATCGATACAGGTCTCGGTGATGACGAACGCCACGAGGCGACCTCCATCCGCGTCACTCAGGGCGTGATCACCCTCAGACGGGTTGAGCCTACCGGCTGCCCCTCATGGCGTCTATCGGCGCGGAGTGACACCGCGCGGCTGGATTCTGTACCGCGACTTTGTACAGTGGATCCTCGCAAATCTACCAACGAACCTGAGAGGCAGGTCACCGTGGCAGGCGGTGTGCAGCCGGCGATCCTCGTGGAGGGTGTCCGGAAATCCTACAAGTCAGTGGAGGCGCTTCGGAGCATCGAACTGTCGGTGCCGTCCGGGCAGGTGCTGGGGCTCCTGGGGCCGAACGGCGCCGGCAAGACCACGCTCGTGCGCATCCTCACCACGCTCCTCCGGCCGTCCGGCGGGCGGGCCGTGGTCGCGGGGTTCGACGTGGAGCGGCAAGCGGGCGAACTGCGCGCGGTGATCGGCCTGGCGGGCCAGGCCGCGGCGGTCGACGACCTGCTGACGGGGCTCGAGAACCTCGAACTCGTCGGGCGGTTGTACCACCTGCCGAAGGCGGAGGCGAAGCGGCGCGCGGCGGACCTGATCCGGCGGTTCTCGCTAGAGGACGCCGCCAACCGGATGGCCCGGACCTACTCGGGCGGCATGCGCCGCCGGCTGGACCTGGCCGCGAGTCTCATCGGCCAGCCGCAGGTGCTGTTCCTGGACGAGCCGACCACCGGCCTGGACCCGCGCAGCCGCCTGGACCTCTGGCAGGAGATCGAGGAACTCGCGAAGGGCGGCACCACCGTGCTGCTCACGACTCAGTACATGGAGGAGGCGGAGCGGCTCGCCGACCGCATCGTGGTCATTGACCACGGGATGGTGATCGCGGACGGCACCGCGGCGGAACTGAAGCAGCGCACGGGCGGCCGCGTGCTGGCCGTGCAGGTGGAGGACGCCGCCGCCCTCGCCACGGCGCAGTCGATCCTCGAGCGGTTCGGGGCGGCGCCCCGTGTCGACGCCGAGGCGCTCGAGGTGAGCGTGGCGGTGGCGGACGGCGGGGGCACGCTGGCGGACGTGGTGCGCGCGCTGGACGGCGCCGGGGTGGTGGTGTCCGACCTCGCGCTGCGCCAGCCGAGTCTGGACGACGTATTCCTCGCGCTCACCGGCCACGCGGCCGAGGAAGCGCCCGACACCGGCACGCCGGTGAGCATGCAAGGACGGTCCTGATGATCACGAGTCTCGGGTGGGCGTTCCATGACGCCCTGCTCATGGCCCGGCGGAGCATGTACCGGTTCATCCGGCTGCCCGACTGGCTGTTCTTCTCCACCGCCCAGCCGGTGATGTTCGTGCTGCTGTTCGCGTATGTCTTCGGCGGCGCGATCCAGGTGCCGAACGGCAACTACATCGACTTCCTGCTCCCCGGCATCATCGTGCAGACGGTGTTGTTCGGGACCTCCGCGACCGCCGTCGGCCTGGCGGAGGACATCTCGAAGGGCGCGTTCGACCGCTACCGCTCGTTGCCGATGTCGCGGTCGGCGGTGCTGGCCGGCCGGATCGCGGCGGACACCGCGAACAACGTCTTCGTGATGGTGCTGATGATCGTCGTTGGCTTCGCGATCGGCTTTCGGTTCCAGGGCAGCCTGTTCGAGGCGCTGGCGATGCCGCTCCTGGTGCTGGTGTTCGCGCTGCCGTTCTCCTGGATGGCGGCGTGGATCGGCACCTCCGTGAAGTCGGTCGAGGCGGCGAACCTCGCGGGGTTCGTGTGGATGTTCCCCGTGACGTTCGTCTCGTCGGCGTTCGTGCCGATCGCGTCGATGCCGGGGTGGCTCCAGCCGATCGCGCAGGCAAACCCGTTCTCCGTGGCGGTGGACGCGGCACGGGCGCTGGCGCTCGGTGAGGACGCCACCCGTGACGTGGTGAAGACGATGCTCTGGGTCGTGCTGCTGCTCGCGATCGTCGTGCCGCTTGCGGTGCGCGGCTACCGCAAGGCCTGACGCCCGCCCTCCGTCCCCCGTAGCATCGAGGGGTGACCCCCGGCGCTGCCGGGGGACGGAGGAGCCCTGTGAACCCGGACGAGATCCCGACGCTCGCGTCACTCAAGCGTGTGAAGGTCCCCGACGACGCGGCGTACGAGCGTCGCCTCCGCGACCTGCAGTTGCGCCTGCTCCACACCCAGAACCGCCTCCGTGACTCCGCCGATGTCGGTGTCTGCGTGGTGTTCGAGGGCATGGACGCCGCGGGCAAGGGCGGCGCGATCCGGCGGCTGACGGGCCGCCTCGATCCCCGCGGGTTCCGCGTGTACCCGATCGGCGCGCCGATGGAGGCGGAGCGGCGTCACCACTACCTCTGGCGGTTCGGAACGCGGATGCCGGAGCACGGCGAGATCGCGATCTTCGACCGGTCCTGGTACGGCCGCGTCCTGGTCGAGCGCGTGGAGGGCTTCGCGACCCCGGCCGAGTGGCAGCGCGCCTACGACGAGATCAACGCCTTTGAGCAGATGCACCTGGACGACGGCATGGTGCTCGTGAAGTTCTGGCTCCATGTGTCGTCGGAAGAGCAACTGAAGCGCTTCAAGGAGCGAGAGGCGGACCCGTTCAAGGAGTACAAGATCACCGCGGATGACTGGCGCAACCGCGAGAAGCGTGCGGAGTACGAGGCGGCAGCAGAGGAGATGTTCGCGCGCACGCACACGGCCGCCGCCCCGTGGATGCTGCTCCACGGCGACGACAAGGAGCATGCGCGTCTGCGCGTGCTGGAGGTCCTGATCGAGCACCTGGAGGCGCGGATTGCCGGTCTGCCGGAGCCGGATGCGGACTAAGCGCGCCCCGCGAGGCGGCTGAGGGCGATCGCCTCCGCGAGGCAGGCGCGCCGCAGTTCGCCCAGGTCCTGGCTCTCGTTCGGCCCGTGGATCGCACTCGTCGGCTCGCCGACCCCGGTCAGCAGGATCTCCGCCGAGGGGTAGGCCCGGGACAACTCCGCGACCAGCGGGATGGAACCGCCGACGCCGATCTCGGCCGGCTCCGTGCCCCACGCCTCATGCAACCCCGCCCGGAACGCCTCGTACGCGGGGCCGCCGGCGGACATCATGAACGGCTCCGACGAGGAACCCCGCGTCACCGTGACCTGCGCGCCCCACGGGGCGTGACCCTCCAGGTGCGCGACCAGCGCGTCCATCGCCAGCGCGGGGGCCTGGCCAGGCGCGAGGCGCAGGCTGACCTTTGCCGTCGCTACGGGCACGAGCTGGTTGATCGCCTCGGACAGCCGGGGGGCATCGATCGCGAGGATGGAGACGGCCGGCTCGCGCCACAGGCGCGCGGCGAGCGGGCCCTCGCCAATCAGCGAGACGCCATGGACGACACCGGCGCTGGAGCGCAGGTCCGCCTCCGGCAGGTCGACGTCCGGGGCGGCGGCGCTGACCAGGCCGGCGATCGCCACCCGGCCCGCGTCGTCGTGCAGGGTCGCGAGGAGGCGTGCGAGCGCGCTGAGGGCGTCCGGGATCGCGCCGCCGAACTGGCCGCTGTGGACGCCATTGCGGAGCGTCCGGACCTCCACGGTGCAGTCGACGAGTCCTCGGAGCGAGGTGGTCAGGGCGGGAGTGCCGACGCGCCAGTGTTCCGAGTCGGCGACGACGATCACGTCTGCCCGCAGTTCTTCCGGATAGCGCGCGAGGAACTCGGCGACGTGGGGCGATCCCAGTTCCTCCTCGCCTTCCACGATCACCTTGATGTGGAGCGGGAGGCCGGCCGGCAGCGCACGCAGCGCGCCGAGGTGAGTCGCAAGCCCGGCCTTGTCGTCCGAGGCGCCGCGCCCGTACAGCCGGCCGTTGCGCTCGGTCGGTTCGAACGGCGGCGTGCTCCACGAAGCGAGGTCGCCGGCGGGCTGCACGTCGTAATGCGCGTACAGCAGCACGACCGGCGCGCCGGCCGGGCCGGGCCGTTCCGCGAAGACGATCGGTGGGGCCTCGGGCGCTTCCAGCAGTCGCACCGAGAGGCCGGCCCCGGCGAGCAGGCTCGCGACGTGGCCCGCGGCAGCGCGCATGCCGGCCGTGTCATGGCCTTCGGCGCTGACCGAGGGGATGCGCGCGAGCGATGTCAGGTCGGCGACGACCGCCGAGAACCCCGCGTCGATGGCCTCGGAGAGCGCGCTCATGGCGTGCTCCCGCGCGGCAGGAGGTGCCCGGAGCATGAGTTGTCGTTGGTGTCGCTGAGGATGCGGTCGGGGCAGACGGTGCCGCTCCACGTCACATCGTCGAGCTTCGTGAAGGTGGCGGCGTCGGAGGAGTCGGTCCCCAGGATCGCGTCCGTGAGGTTGGAGCCGGTGAGGTCCACACCGGTGAGGTTCGCTCCCCGCAGGTCGGCGGAACGGAGGTTCGCGCCCGAGAGGTTGGAGCCGCTCAGGTCGGCCCCGCGGAGGTCAGCGTTGAACATCGATGCATTCGAGAGGTTCGAGTTCGGGAGGGTCGCCAGGCGGAAGTCCGTCCCGTTCAGCCGGGCGTCCACCAGCAGGACGCCGGTGAGGTCTGCGCGGCGCAGGTTCGCGCGGTCGAGGTGCGCGGAGGTCAGGCGCGCCCTCGTGAGGTTCGCCGCCTCCAGCCTCGTGCCGTTCAGGTTGGCCGCGAACAACTCCGCGCCACTGAGATCAGCGCCGGTCAGTTCCGCGTTCTCCAGGCTGATGCGGGCATCCACGCCGTTCACCAACCCCAGTTCGTAGAGGAACGTGATCACGAACCGCTTGCGGGGTCCGTCCATCCCATCCAGTGCGGTCAGGGTCTGGGCTCGGGCGACCTCCCGCACCAGCGTCGCCTGCTGCGGGTTCAGTTCGCCGCCCAGCAGCTGGCGATCCAGCGTGAGCGAACTGACCTGCCCCAGGTAGTCCTGGAGCCGCTGCTCCTGCGCGTTCTCCAGCGCCTGCTCGCGCGCGGAAGCGTTCAAGGCCTCGGACACGAATGTGCCGCCCACCAGGAGCACCAGCGGCAGCACGATCAGCTCCACATAGTCCATCAGGGTCTTGTTGCCGAAGCCCGTCCACTTCACGAAGCGGGCAAGACCGGTTGAGACCCCGTGGAAGAAGGAACGGACTGCGCTCACGGTGTCACCGCCGTACAGGTCCACTCGTTACGTGGATCGCCCTGGATGCGCTCGTCACTCGCGGTGCGCCAGTACTCCTCGCCGCGGTAGTACCCCCAGCCCTCCATGACCGATTCGATGTCGTCGGCGGCCCTCAGGAGTTCGTCGCGGCTCACGGCAGCGAACGCCTCGGCGTTCGCCGGGTCGTCGGGATCGAGGGTCGAGAGCCGGCTGAACGAGCGGTCCAGGGCGCAGCCGATGACACCCTCCACGACGTCCCAGGCGGGGACGCGCGGACGGATGTAGCCGGACTGGAGCGCGTGTGACACTTCCGGGAGCCAGGGGAACCGGCTGATGAGTTCGCGGTCGGAGTAGAGCGACAGGCGCACGGGCGGCACGCCCAGGAGCGCGCTGGTCTTCTGGATCTGGCTGGAGTTCGCCCACTTGATGAAGTCGAAGCCCGCCTCCGGATTCGAGGCGTCCGAGGGGATCGCCAGGAGCCAGTTGCCGGTGAGCGTGCTGGACTTCCGGCCCACGGGGAACTGCGTGACGCGGATCTGGTCGGAAACGGCGGAGGTCAGCACCAGCTGGGCGTCTGCCGCCCAGGCGATCGCCGCCGCCGCCGTGCCGTCCAGCATGCGGGCGTGTGGCTCGTAGCGCTCGGGCGCGAACGCGCTGAAGGGGATGCGCAGGCGGCTCGCCTCCCGCAGGTACTCGTCGAACGCATCGAGTGCGATCGAGGAGCGAAGCGGGGCGGCGCGCCAATCGCGGTCGAAGACATCGCCACCGCGCGAGGCGAGCCATGACATGAAGACATGGGGGTTGTTCGACGGGGCGATGCCGGCCGACCCGATGTAGGCCGGGTCCGGGTTGCGAAGTAACTGCGTGAGCTCGTCGATGGTCCCGGGCTTGGCGATCACGTCGGCGCGGTACCAGAGCATCATCACGTTGCCGACGAACGGGAGGGCATACGTCTCCGCGCCCCGCGGGACGCCGACCGCGTCCGGGGGCAACGGCCCGAACGGGGGCGGCCACATGCCGAGTGAGGCAGACCCACTGATGAGGTCCAGGTCTGTCTGGTATCCGAACGGAGAGAGGGGGGTCAGTTTCCCGCCGCCGGCCAGGTATGGCATCCAAGGGTCGTCGATGATCACCACGTCGTAGTTCGCGAGGTTCTCCTCCGCGTTTTCGATGATCGCGTCGCGGTAGGTGACGTAATCGGTGGCGACGGCACGTTCACCGGTGGCGCGGTCGAGGATGCCCAGTTCGACCTTGTTGCCGGTGATGTGCTCCCACTCCGGGATGATCCGGAAGAGCGCGGTGGTTTCCGGACCCCTGAAGGCTGCGATGCGGATCGTCACGGGGTTCGGGACGGCGGCCGGGAGTTCGGCCTCGTCGCTGCCGCACGCCGCGAGCAGGGTCGTCGCCGCCAGCACGAGCGCGGCGAGCCAGCCCCGGGTGGTCCGTCGCCGGGACGGCGAGTGCCGGGGCCGCGTTGCGCCTGTGAGTGTGTTGACCACTGCCGCCCGTTAGTTGTTGCCGCTGACGAAGCGATAGTACGGCCCGAAGTCGTGTTCCGTCCGCAGCCGACCAAGCTTCTCCATCTCCCGGTCCACGCCCAGGACCAGGTGCTCCATGGAGATCGGCTTGCCGGCCTCCGCAGCCAGGAATGCCCCCGTGATCACGGAGTTGTGGATGGTGCCGCCGGTGAGGCGGAAGTGGTTCGCCAGCCACGCCAGGTCCAGGTCCTCCGTCGGCGCGTCCGGCGGGAACGCGAGTTGCCAGATGCGCAGCCGCTCGCGCTCGTCAGGCTCTCGGAACTCGACGGAGACATGGATGCGCCGCAGGAACGCATCGTCCATGTTCGCGCGGAGGTTGGTCGCGAGCACCACGAGGCCTTCGTACGACTCGATGCGCTGGAGGAGGTACGCGACCTCGATGTTCGCGTAGCGGTCGTGGGCGTCCGACACCTCCGAGCGCTTGCCGAAGAGCGCGTCCGCCTCATCGAAGAACAGGATGACGTTGCCGGCTGAGGCGGCGGTGAAGATGCGCTCGAGGTTTTTCTCGGTCTCGCCGATGTACTTCGAGACGATGGAGGAGAGGTCGATCTTGTAGACGTCCAGCCCGAGCGCCGCGCCCATCACCTCGGCGGCGAGGGTCTTGCCGGTGCCGCTGGGGCCGGCGAACAGCGCGACCAGGCCGCCCGCGCCGACGGGACGGAAGCCCCACTGGTCGAAGACGGTGCTGCTGAACTGGTAGCGGGCGACGAGTTCCGTGAGCTGGCGCTGCTGGTGGGGCGGCAGGATCAGGCTGTCCCACGAACGCCGCGACTCGATGCGGATCCCGAGGCCGGCGAGTTGCCCGCTGGCGAGCCGGCGCACGGCCGCGTCCAGGTCACCCTCCACGCCGCCGTGGGCAATGCGGGCGAGGCGCAGCTCGTCCGGGTCCAGCCGGTGGCCGTGGGTGGGGCGCTGCCCGAACGACGCCTCCCAAGCCTCCGCGGAGGCGAGGTGCTTCCGCAACTCCACCTCCCGCCATCGGCGGGCGGGCAGGGTGCGGATCTCCAGCGGGTTCGGCGATGAGATCACCCAGTCCAGGTGGTTGGCCCGCACCGCCCAGGACGCGGCGACGGCCGGGAGCATCGCATCGTCAACCTCGAGCAGCACGCCGCTGCCGGTCACCGTGGCCTCCCGCACCAGCGCGCGCCACTGGGCGTCGTCCGCTGGGAGGGCGGTGGCGATGAGGGCGCGGGTGGTCTCGGCGCTCGCACGCTCACGGCGGCTCTGGCGGTCCGCGCCGTGGAGCAGGAGCAGGTCGCCGCCCTCGTCGCGGTCCTCGCCGGGGGAGGGCAGCCGCTCGACGCCGGGTGGGAGGCCGGGGTCGGCGGAGTCGTCGCCGGCCAGCGCCCAGGTGACGCGCTCGGCGAGCGCGGCGACGCGC
>JAUXUW010000152.1 GCA_030684635.1 Dehalococcoidia bacterium | reverse complement strand
TTCTTCAACATCCCGCTGGACGAGATGACGGCGTTCCCGCTGGTGGCGGACTACTTCAAGACCCTCAACCTCGCCTCCCCGGTGGTGGTCGCGCCGGATGTCGGCCGCGCCAAGCTGGCGCGCGAGATCGCCGGGCGGATTGAGGGCGAGATCGCGATCGTCGATAAGCGCCGGACGGGGAACAACGACTCCGCCGAGGCGCTCACGATCATCGGTGACGTCACCGACAAGGACTGCCTGATCATGGACGACGAGATCCTGACGGGTGGCACGGTGGCGTCCGCCGTCACCCTGCTGCGCTCGCGCGGTGCTCGTTCCGTCCGCGTCGCCTGCGTGCACCCGGTGATGGCCGCCAAGGCGTTCAAGGTGCTGGACACCAAGGAGATCGACGAACTGATCTTCACAGACACGCTGCCGCTGGTGCATGGCGATTACAAGACCGTTCCCACCACCGTGCTGTCGGTCGCGTCCCTGATCGGTGACGCGATCCACCGCATCCACACGGGCGGTTCCGTCGGCTCCCTCTTCCACTAAGAGGGACGGCGTCGCCGGTCGAAGATGCGACCGGCAGGAGGCCCATCTGCATGGTCGGACTGTTCCGCAAGATCCTCGGTGGCGACTCGAACGAGCGCGTCATCAAGGACATGACACCCCTGGTCGCGCGCATCAACAGTTTCGCGGACGCCATCGGCGCGCTCTCGGACGATGAACTGCGCGCGCAGACGGACCTGTTCCGCGCCCGCCTCGAGGCCGGCGAGACGCTGGACGACTTGCTGCCGGAGGCGTTCGCCACGATCCGCGAGTCGATCGACCGCACGATGGGCCAGCGCGCCTTCGACGTGCAGCTGATGGGCGCCATCACCCTCCACCGCGGCCAGGTCGCGGAGATGAAGACGGGCGAGGGCAAGACGCTGGTCGCTACGATCGCGATCTACCTGAACGCGCTGGACGGGCGCGGCATCCACTCCGTCACGGTGAACGACTACCTCGCCCGCCGTGACGCGCAGTGGTACGCGCCGGCGCTGCACGCGCTGGGCATCACCATCGGCGTGATCCAGAACCAGGGCTCGTTCGTGTACGTGCCGAACGCCAGCGAGACCCCGTCCTTCGAGCATCTCGTGCCTGTCTCCCGCCAGGAGACCTACCTGTCCGACGTGGTGTACGGCACGAACAACGAGTTCGGCTTCGACTACCTGCGCGACAACCTGGCGACCACGATCGCGGCGCGCGTACAGCGCAGCCGGTCATACGCGATCGTCGATGAGGCGGACTCGGTCCTCATCGACGAGGCGCGGACGCCGCTGATCATCAGCGGCGCGTCCCAGGACGACGTTTCGCTCTACCCGCGCTTCGCGCGCATCGTCCCCACGCTGACGGAGGGCCGCCACTACACGGTCGACCTCCGCCACCGCTCCGTCGCGCTGACCGAGGACGGAGTGGAGGCGCTGGAGCGCGCGCTCGGCATCGACAACATCTATTCGCTGGAGAACTTCCGCCTCACGCGCTACATGGAGGCGGCGCTGCGCGCGGAGATCCTCTTCCAGCGCGACCGCGACTACGTGGTGAAGGACGGCGAGATCATCATCGTCGACGACTTCACCGGCCGCCTGATGGAAGGGCGGCGCTGGTCGGACGGCCTGCACCAGGCGGTGGAGGCGAAGGAGGGCGTGAAGATCCAGCAGGAGTCGGTGACCTACGCCACCATCACCCTGCAGAACTACTTCCGCCTCTACGAGAAGCTCGCCGGCATGACCGGCACCGCCGCCACCGAGGCGGAAGAGCTGTCCGAGATCTACAAGATCGAGGTCGTGGTGATCCCCACGCACCGCGACATCGCGCGGCAGGACTACCCCGACCTGGTCTACAAGACCGTGAACGGCAAGTGGAAGGCCGTGATCGAGGACATCAAGGAGCAGCACGCCATCAACCGGCCGGTGCTGGTGGGCACGGTCGCGATCGAGACGTCCGAGATGCTGTCCGAACGGCTGACGCGCGCGGGGGTGCCTCACGAGGTGCTGAACGCGAAACAGCACCAGCGCGAGGCGCAGATCATCGAGCGCGCCGGCCAGCCGGGCGCCGTCACCATCGCCACGAACATGGCCGGCCGCGGTACGGACATCCGCCTGGGCGAGGGCGTCGCGGCGGCGGGTGGCCTCCACGTCATCGGCACCGAGCGGCACGAGTCGCGCCGCATCGACAACCAGTTGCGCGGCCGCTCCGGCCGCCAGGGCGACCCCGGTTCCACGCGCTTCTACGTGTCGTTCGAGGACGACCTGATGCGCCGCTTCGCGCCGGACTGGCTGCCGGGCATGATGGAACGCCTCGGCATGGAGGAGGACGTTCCCCTCGAGTCGAAGATGGTGTCGAAGGCGATCGAGCAGGCCCAGCAACGCGTCGAGGCGTACAACTTCGACATCCGCAAGCGCGTCGTGGAGTACGACGACGTCATGAACACGCAACGCAACGTCATTTACGCGGAGCGCGAGAAAGTCCTGAGCGGCGACAGCCTGCGCGACACCATCCTCGACCTTGTGGAGGCGGAGGTGGACGCGCTCGCGCAGCAGCACCTCACGGAGGACCCGGACCCAGAGGCGTTCCGCGTCGCCATCGACACAATCGTCCCCGAGATGCTGGAGGACGACCTGCCCGTCGAGTCGATCGTCCGCGCGGACGCCGCCGCGGATGCGGCGCTCGACCTCATCGAGCAGCGCTACGAAGCGCTGGAGGCGGAGGTCGGCGAGGACACGCAGCGGATCGTGGAGCGGCTGGTGCTGCTCCGCACGATCGACTCACTGTGGGTGGAGCATCTGACCGCGGTGGACGAGATGCGACAGGGCATTGGCCTCCGTGCATATGCGCAGCAGGACCCGCTGGTCGCCTACAAGCGCGAAGCGCACGACATGTGGGAGCAGTTCCGGGAGCGCATCCGCACGCTGGTCACGCGCCAGATTCTCCGTGCCCGCGTCGCGCCGCAGGTGGCGCAGGCGGCGATCGCCCAGGAGCGCGCGCCGCAGCGCGTGCAGACGAGCGGCCCCGTAGAGGGCGAGAGCGCCGTCGGCACTAGCGAAGCGACAGCGCGTCCGGTCGCAACGGTGCAGCGCACCGTCGCGAAGGTCGGCCGCAACGCGCCGTGCCCGTGCGGCAGCGGCAAGAAGTACAAGCACTGCCACGGCGCACCCGGCGCCGCCTCCCTCTAGCGCATGTTCTTCCGCCCGCCCGACCTCTGGCTGATCACCGGCCTCCCCGGCGCGGGGAAGACCACCGTGGCGCGCGCGCTGGCGGGCCGCTTCGAGCGTGCCGCGCATGTGGAGGGCGAGGCGCTCTGGCAACAAATCGTCGCCGGCCGCGAGATGCCGGAGCGCGACCTGGAGGGCGAGCCGGAGCGCCAGTACGAACTGGTGATCCGCAACCAGTGCCTGCTCGCGCGGTCGTACGCGGAGGCGGGGTTTGCGCCCGTCCTCGACTTCGTCGTCGTCGACCGGTACCACCTGGACGCCTACCGGAACTACCTGATGGGCGGACGCCTGCACCTGGTGGTGCTCGCGCCGCCGCTCGAGGTCGTGCGCGAGCGCGACGCTGCCCGCGGCGGCAAGACGGGCGAGCGGTTCACGCACCTGGACGCGGGGATGCGCGAGGAACTCGCCGGCCTCGGGCTGTGGGTCGACAGCGCCGGGCTGACGGTCGACCAGACGGTCGAAGCGATCCTCGACGGCCAGCGCGCGGCGCTGCTCCCGGATCCTGGGGTCACCCACCGCTAACCCCCGCGCGCACGCTGGCTGGCCCGCCCTGCGCGGCGGTCTAGAATGAGTAGATGCGCCCCTCATCCATCCCCGACGAACTGGACGCCTTCGACGTCCTCGCTGACCCCGAGGTGCCGGAGGAGGGCCCGCTCTCCCCGGAGCAGGGCGTCGCCGCATTCCGCGAGGCGATCCTCGCCGGGGAGCCCTGGTACGAGGCGCTACTGGGCGTGGTCGCGCGCTGGGTCGCGCCCGAAGAGATCATCGACGACTCCTACCTTCGCTACCTGATCGCGGGCGAGGCGTTCGACTGGCTGCTGCTCGCGCAGCGGCTGGTGACGGCGGCGGAGGACCTACTGCCGCGGGAGGAGGTCGAGCGGCTGATCGTGCACGGCATCCCGCCACGCCCTCAGGACGAAGAGCAGTTCGAGACGGCGATTGGCCCGGCGAAGTACCGCGCGCACCTGAACTTCCAGTACGGCGTGGTCGTGGAAGAACTGCTGCTGCTCTCCGTGGAGATGGAGATCAGCAAGACCGGCCCGCTCTCCCGCCACGGCCTGCCCACGCCGGACATCGAGGCGTTTGAGCGCGTGTACGGGAAGCCGTTGGACGAATTGCGCATCATCTACAACTCGGAGCACGGCTACCTCGGTGAGGAGATGTCGCAGTCCGAGTTGCGGGAGTTCATCTACTGGCTCTCGAAGTACCGCATCCGCTTCGCTGAGCCGGCGCGGATCGCCTCGGACACCCGCAAGGCGATGACGATGCTGGCGCGGCTGGAGTCATCGCGCGCCCGTGCGGCGCGGATGCGCCAGGCGGAGGAGCGTCGGGCAAACCCCACCATCGAGGCGCGGTTCTAGGTCGCTCGGCGCGAACCCGGGCCGGTCGCATGCGACCGTCGCTGCGTGCCCTTGAGGCCGTACTGCGAACCGGGGCGGCCCTCCCCTGCCCCTCCCCGGCGCGGGGCTGTAGCGGGCGTCGCACTCCGCAGCCCCTGCCTCGAAGAGCGACGGGGCTACGCAGAGTCGGGACGGCGGCGTGACCGGCGGCGCGGGGCGCCTTCCTTCGTGCAGCGGGAGTCCTCGTCCGTTCGCGGTGAGCCTGTCGAACCGCCGTTGGGGTCCGGCTACATGAGGGCCCGCGAGCGCGTTACGCGTGACGGAGGACGCGGTGTGAGCCCTCGGAGGGGCGTGCCAATGCACACGTGTCGCATGAGACATGTGCCGCCGCCGATACGGATGGCGCGAACCGCGCTGAGCGTGGCTTACAGGACGATGATCAGAATGATCACGATGATGATCAGCGTTCCCAGACCGATTGAGATGCGCATGACGGGCCTCCTGGCCCCGAGATCGGGGCGAACACAGGCGCACCTTACTCCGGGGCCGATCACAGCCGCGGTACGAGTAAGGGGCCCGTCGCTAGTCCAGGTTGCGCAGGCGCGGGACGAAGAGCAGCACGCCGAACGCGAGCAGCATGAGCGCGAGCGACATGCCGCCGAGGGCGGCGCGGGGGCCGAGCCACGCGGCGAGCATGCCGGTGATGAATGCGGCGAAGCTCGAGAGCGAGAACTGGAGCATGTAGACGCTCATCACGCGGCCGCGGAACGCCTCCTCCACGTACTCCTGCACGAGGACGTTGGAGAGGCCCTGGCGCGCGGCCTGGCCCACGCCCATGACGAGCATGATCGCGGAGAGCATGAAGACCGAGTTGGAGAGGGTGAACGCCAGGAACAGCATCAGCCCCTGGAAGCCGGAACCGATCAGGAACCACGCACCTCGACGCTTCGCGGCCATGGAGGCGACCCAGAGGGCGCCGGCGAGCGAGCCGATGCCGCTGATGCTCGTGATGACGCCCAGAGCGTCCGGGCCCGCGCCCAGTACGTCCTGGACGAAGCCGGCCAGCAGGAACATGTACGGCATCGCGGTGATGACCACGAAGACGTTGACCAGCAGCAGCGGCCCCATCACGCGGTCACGCTTGATGTACAGGATGCCCTGCCACATGTTCGCCATGCCGCCCTTGAACTGGGACCAGGCGGTGCCCGTGCCGCGCTCCACCACCTTCGGCGTCTCCGGCACGCGCACCACGAACACGCATGCGAGCAGGTAGAGGCTGGCCATGAAGAAGTAGACCGTGGCGCCGCCCGCCCACGCGAGCAGGAAACCGCCGATCGCCGGTGCGAACAGGCGCATGGAGTTCATGCCGGCGGCGTTCAGCGCCACCGCGTTCATCCGCACGGGTCCCGGGACCAGGGCCGGGATCATCGACTGGCGGGAGGGCATCATCAGCGCCATCGTGATGCCCTGGACGACCGCCGCGACGAACAGGTGGTTGATCGAGAGCATGTCGAATAGCAGCAGCAGCCCCACGACGGAGGCGTTCAGCGCGTTCGAGATCTGGCCGACCATCATCACGGCCTTGCGGCTCTTCACCGCGTCCGCGATCGCACCGCCCACCATCGAGAGCGCGAGCCCGGGCACGGCGTTGGCGAGGGCGATGGTGCCGAGGGCGGCGTAGGAACCGGTCAGTTCGAACGCGAGGTAGGCCCGCACGACCATCTGCATGTTCTGCGAGGCCATCTGGCTGATCATCGCCAGAAAGAAGTCACGGAAGCCCGGATACCGCAGCGACTGGAACGTCTTGATCCGCGTGAACCAGTTCTCACGCGGCGGCTTGCCGTCGTCCCCCTCGTAGGTGGGGCCGGAGGCCGGGAGTGGTGGCGGCGAAGGCGCGGCCTCGGCAGTGGTCGCAGCCTGCAGGGGCGCAGTGCGCCCAGGGAAGTTGGTGCTCACGAGTCCCCCTCGGAGTCTCCGGTCCGGCAGTGGTCGGAGGCCCAGTTGTCGAGCGGGGCGGAGGGTAGCGCGTGGCGTGCCGGGTTGTCACCTCGCTCGCCCGTGCGACGAACATCACGTCCGTGCTTGAAATGGGTGGCGTGAGGCCCGCCGCATAGCCATGCTTTTTAGATGCGAGAACTCACCAGGGCATTCAAACGCGGCGCGCGATACGGGCTCATCGTCGCCGTGTCGACCGTCGTACTGTCGGTCATCGTCGCGGCGATGGCCGTGGCCGGCCCGACCCCGGTCTACGCCGAGCAGCCTCCGCCGGTCGCCTCCGCGACCCTCGACGCCTCGGTCGCCATCACCCCCGCGCCGGCCGTGGTGTCTGATCCCCTGCCACTCGATCGTGCCTTCACCCTTTCGATCGGGCGCTGGGACGATTCGAACGACGCAGTCGAGCCAGGCGCGCCGCGCCCGGTCTCGGTGGCCCCTGTCGTTGCGAAGGCTGCTCCGAGGGCGGCCGTCGCGCCTCGCATCGTCCCCGCGGGCGAGTTGTACGAGCGCCTCGCATCCGTGTTCCCGGAGAACCCGGAACGCGCCTACACCGTGGTGATGTGCGAGTCGTCCGGCAACGCCGCCGCCAACACGGGGAACGGCTACTACGGCATGTGGCAGTTCGACCTGGCGACCTGGCAGTCCGTCGGCGGCTCCGGCCTCCCGAGCGACGCCTCGGTGGACGAGCAGATCATGCGCGCGCGCATGCTCTACGAGCGTCGCGGCTGGCAGCCGTGGGAGTGCGCCTAGCCGCGCTCACCGTTGCGACCGACCTCACTCGAACAGCGGCTGGCAGCCGACGCAGTAGTTCGTCTCGGAGCCGCCGGAGACCTGGCCCTTGATGTCTCGGCCGCAGCGAGGGCAGGGGGTACCGGCGCGGCGGTGCACTTTCAGGTGCTGGCGCCACTCCTCTTTCTTGCCGAGCCCTTCGCCCGCGACCGTCTCGTCGACGATGCGGATCGACTCGTCGAGGACGGAGCGGACGGCGCGGAAGAGGCGTCGCCAGTCCTCCTCCTCCAGGGTGGCGCCTCGACGGTGGGGGTGAATGCCGGCTTCCCAGAGGATTTCGTCCGAGTAGGCGTTGCCGATGCCAGCGAGGACTTCCTGGCTGGTGAGGGAGTTCTTGACCTGGCCGCGTCGCTTCTTCATCAGCGCGACGAAGGCATCCTCGTCCAGGGTCATCACGTCCGGGCCGAGCTTCTCCATCTGCGGGATCGTCGTGATCGCCTCGGGCCCATCGACCAGGTACCAGCGGCCCATGCGGCGCTGGTCGGAGTAGCGGAGTTCGTGGCCGTCGTCGAAGGCGATGACCACGCCGAGCATGCCGGGCTTCCTCGCGCCGGCCTCCACCCAGTGGAAGCGGCCGGTGAGCATGGGGTTCACGACGAGGATGCGGCCATCGTCCACGAAGAACAGCAGGAACTTCCCCAGCCGGTGGATCTCCCCGAAGCGGTGGCCGACGAGCGACTCCATGCCGTCTGAGCCGGTACGCACGAGCCACGGGATCGGCGTAGCCGTCGAGGTGATCGTGAGCCCCTCGATGCGCGGCATCAGGTAGTGGCGGATCGCTTCGAGGTCGGGAATCTCGGGCACAAGCGGCTCCCGTCAGACGGGTCAGGGCGACGGCGCTAGGCCGACTGCCAGCGAGGATACGACCCCAGCACGCGCATCCAGTGGGTGACGGCAGCAACCTCCGCCAGCACCTCCACCATCGCGGGATCCTCGGCGTGGCCCTGCACGTCCAGGAAGAAGACGTAGGTGCCGAGTTGCCGCCGCGTCGGGCGCGACTCGATGCGGGTCATGTTGATGCCGCGCCGCGCGAACATCGACAGCACTTCCACGAGCGAGCCCGGCCGGTCGTGCTGCGTGGTGAAGGCGAGCGAGGTCTTGTCGTCGCCGGTGCGGTGCGCGGCGGCACGGCCGAGGGCGACGAAGCGCGTCTCGTTGCCCGGCTCGTCGCCGATGTCGCGCGCGTAGATGGTCGCACCGTACAGTACCGTCGAGCGCTCGTTGCCGATGGCCAGCGAGCCCGGCTCGTCCATGGCGCCCTCGATCGCGCCGGAGGTGGAGAGCGCCGCGACCGGCTTCGCGTTCGGCGCGAGCCGCGCCAGGCTCTTGCGGCACTGGAGCAGCGCCGAGGGGTGGGAGTAGACGCGCTCGACGGCCGCGAGGTCCAGGCCGGGCGCGCCGACAAGCATGTGCTGGATCTGGACCACCGCCTCGCCGCAGATGCGCAGCGGGAAGTCGGCGCCGATCAGCAGGTCGAGCGTCTCGATAGAGGCGGTGCCTTCGATGGAGTTCTCCATCGCGCAGACCGCCTCGTCCGCGTCGCCCTTCACGACCGCCTCGATCGCGGCGGTCACGGACGGCAGCGGCAGGAACTGGGCGTCCGGGTGCAGGCGGAACGCCGCCTCCTCCGTGTAGGTGCCGCGGGGGCCGAGGTGTGCGACGCGCACGCTACGACCGGCCGTCGTCAGGGTGGGCGCCGGTGACCATCGCACGGAGCGTCTCGTCCGCCTCGCGCGGGATGACGGCGATGATCTCGTCGCCATGGCGGAGCACGGTGGAGCCGTCCGGGGCCAGGGCGCCGTCCGGCGTGATCACGATGGTGATGAGGACGCCCGTGGGGAGCGTAAGGTCGCGCAACGCCTTGCCTTCCGCGGTGGAGCCCGCCTGTACGCGCATGGATACCACGCGCAGCCCGGCGCTCTCCAGCGCCATCAGCGGCACCAGCGTGTGCTCCGGCATGGTCGCCTCGATCTGCGCCATCACCGCGTCCGAGGCGGAGACGATGGAGTCGACGCCCAGTTTGCGGAACAGCGCCTCGTTGCGCGGGTCGTTCACACGAGTGATCACGCGCGGGATCTTGAACCAGTGGCGTGCCACCTGCGCCGTCACCAGGTTCGCGCCGTCGTCCGCGGTCACCGCGATCAGTAGTTCCGCACGGCGCGCGCCGACTCCCTCGAGGAACGCGATCTCGGAGCCGTCCCCGTGCACCACCATTTCGCCGAGTTCGTCGCGCAGCGCGCTGGCGCGCGAGCCGCTCAGTTCGACGATCGTGACCTCGTAGTCCGGGAGTTGCTGCAGCTCCAGCGCGAGGCCGTACCCGACGTTCCCACCGCCCACGACGATGATGTACATGGCTACCGCCCGCCCGGCGCGAACAGCGCGTCATGTGCCAGTTCGATGCCGACCTTGGTGGGGCTGAAGGTGCGCAGCCCGAGGCGGCCGAAGAGCTCGGCGCGCAGCGGGTCCTTCACGCGCGTGACCACCACCTTTACGCCATACATGCTCTGCGCCTTCTGCGAGGCGAGGATGTTGCGGTTATCCCCGGAGGCGACCGCGACGAACATGTCCGCCGTCTCGATGCCGGCCTGCACCAGCATCCGGTCGTCCGTGCCGGACCCCACGAGGCGCCGACCATCGAACTCCGGGAGGAGGCGACGGAACGCGAACGCGTCCGTGTCCAGCACGGTGACGTGATGCTGCTCCGCGGCAAGACGGGTGGCGAGGCCGGCGCCGACGCGCCCACAACCCATGATCACAACGCGCATGCGACCTCCCGGCGTCCTATCGACGCGGCGCGTCCGGCGCGGGGTAGCGGATCAGCCACACCTGCGCAGGCGAGTGCTCCAGCACGTATTGCGGCAGCCGCCCGAGCTCGAAGCGCCCGAACGGCCGGTGGTAGTCAATCCCCAGGATGATCGCGTCCACGCCGCGCTCCACGCCCTCGTCCACCACGGCGTGGCCGGCCTGGCGCGCCTGCACCAGGTCACCCTCCACCGAGACGCCGTGCTCCGAGGCGATCTGCTCGGCGCGCTCCAGGTACGCCTCGCCGCGCTGCAGTTCGCCCTCGAGCGGCGCGTCGAGCGGGATGGAGCGCGGGACCTCGATCACATGGATGAGGTGGAGGTGGGCCTTCGCGCGCTTCGCCGTCTCGGCGGCCACGGCCACGGCGCGGTAGGACGCCTCGCTCCCGTCCACGGGGACGAGGATCGAGTGCACGCCGGAGAACGATTGGGGCATCGCTACGACCTCGTCGCCATCGCGAAGCGGACGGCGGCGTTGGCGATGAGGACGACCCCCAGCGCGGCGAGCGGGCTCACCACCTGGTCAGTCAGCAGGGCCCCGGCCAGCGCCGCGATCCCACCGAGGACGGAGAGAACCGCGACGGCGATGCTGCCGCGACGCATGGGGACCTCCTGGGCGCTGTCTGGTTCGTCCAGCGCACGGGAGGAAACGCTAGGCCGACCCCTCCGGGGTGTCAACGCGACCGCTGCCGGCCTCGGCCGGCGTCCGCCGCGCGAGCGCCCGGCGAGCCAGCAGGCCGCCGACCAGCAGCAACGGGATGATCCACCAGGAGTAGACGACCGCCACAAGCACGCCCCGGGCGATCGATTCCAGCGTCTCCAGGGAGGCCTCCCACGCCTCGCGCACGGCGTCGCCGATGCTGTCCGAGGGCTCGGTGTCGACGATGTCCGCCACGGGGGTCAGGTACACGGTCAGCGTGGCGAGCGAGGTCAGCTGGTCCAGCAGGTTGATCCGGCCCTGCACCTGGTCGATCTGCATGCGGACCTGGTTCAGCCGGTCCTGCACCTGCAGCACCTCGCCGATGTCCTGCGCGCGGCCGAGGAGTTCCAGGTACTGGCTCTCCACCGCCCTCAGGTTGCGGATCGTGGCCTGCAGGTCCGCGTACTCCTCCGTCACGTCCTGGGAGTTCGTGGAGAAGGCGTCCACCTCCACCGCAAGGCCCTGGAGTTCGGTCACGACCTGTGCGAACCGGTCGGCGGGGATGCGGATCGTGAGCCAGGCGGACTGGTACTTGTCTCGGCCGCTGATGCTGGAATCGGCCACGTAGCCGCCGGCGGCCTCCGTCGCGAGGCGCACGCGGTCGAAGGTGGTGGATACGGACTCCACCTGCATCTGGAGCTGGCCGTTGCGGATGACGGTGCGGCCGAGGCCCTGCGGGACCTGGTAGTCGCCGCCGCTTCCGGTCACGCCGACGCCGGACTCGCCCTTCGACTCCTCGGGAATCGCGAAGCCGCCATCAGTGGCGACGGGGGGCATGGCGCCCGAGGGCGCGACCGAGGTGGTCCCTCCGAAGCCGCCGCCAGAGTCGAGAGAGGCGGAGTCATCCGCGCCTCGGCCGGGACTTCCGGCCGCCACCCAGGCCGCCCAGATGATGCCCAGCGCGAGCAGGATCGCGGCCAGGATGAGCAGGCGGTGGTTCACGGCGCGGATGACATTGGCGATGGCGGACATTCGGTACCCCCTCGGTCTCGTGTCCCTGAGACGCTGGCGGGGCCGCGGCGGTTCCGTGAGCGGGTCGAGGCGGGACCTAGTGCAGTTGCTCGATCCAGGCGTCCACGCGGCCGTCCCGGATGTCCAGGTAGCCGACCGTGCCGAGCTGCGTGCTCAGGTTGCGAGGGTACGTCGGCGAACCAGAGTTGACGATCAGCGTCCCGCGCCAGGTCTTCACCAGCGGGACGTGGGTGTCGCCCGCCACCACCACGTGGACGGGGCCGCCGAAGTGGCGCTCCATCCGCTCGTCCAGGGTGGCCGCGCCGTTGATGTCGCGGTCCGGGAAGTCATGGGTCATCCCCACCCTGAACCCACCGATGTGGAGGAGCTGGTTGTAGGGGAGTCGAGGGTCGTTCGGGGCGATCGTGCGGCCACTGGAGCCGTCGTCGCCGTTCCCGCAGACGCCCAGCACCGGCTTTCCGCAGCGCTGCTCCAGCCAGTCCAGCACCACGATGTCGTGCATGTCACCGCCGTGGAGGATCAGGTCGACGTCGCGGAAGGCGGCGTATACCTCCTCGAACAGTTCGCGGCGAGCCTCCGGGATGTGGGAGTCGGTGACCAGGCCAATGAGCATGCCGCCGTCAAAGACGTGCTCATCGCGCCAGCGCCGTTCGGGGAGCCCTCGAGAGACCATGCGCGGGAGGATACGGGTGCCGAGTGCGAGGTGCACGCCGGGACGCCCGAGGAGAAGCGGCGGATGGCGTCCCGAAACACGCTATCAATGCGCGGGCGTACAATAAGGACTGATTTTCCAGCCTGATCGGGAGCATTATGACCAGCAACGGCACGAACAACGGCACCTCTCACCACGCGCAGGGCGACACCGCCACGTGGACGGTGAAGGCTGGCCTGGCCCAGATGCTGAAGGGTGGCGTCATCATGGACGTCACGGACGCCGAGCAGGCCGTGATCGCCCAGGAGGCGGGCGCCTGCGCCGTCATGGCGCTGGAGCGCGTGCCCTCCGACATCCGCAAGGAGGGCGGCGTGGCCCGGATGAGCCACGTCAAGAAGATCAAGGAGATCCAGGCCGCCGTCTCCATCCCGGTGATGGCCAAGGCCCGCATCGGCCACTTCGTGGAGGCCCAGATCCTTGAGGCGCTCGGCATCGACTACATCGATGAGTCCGAGGTGCTGACGATGGCCGACGAGGTCAACCACATCGACAAGCACCAGTTCAAGGCGCCGTTCGTCTGTGGCGCGCGCAACCTGGGCGAGGCGCTGCGGCGCATCTCCGAGGGCGCGGCGATGATCCGCACGAAGGGCGAGGCCGGGACCGGCGACATCGTGGAGGCCGTCCGCCACATGCGCTCGATCCAGGGCGAGATCCGCCGCATCCAGTCCCTCCGCGACGACGAGGTCTTCATCGCCGCGAAGGATCTGCAGGTGCCGATCGACCTCCTGCGCGAAGTGAAGCGCCTGGGCAAGTTGCCGGTGGTGAACTTCTCCGCCGGTGGCGTGGCCACCCCCGCGGACGCCGCGCTGATGATGCAGCTGGGCGCCGAGGGCGTGTTCGTCGGCTCGGGCATCTTCAAGTCCGGCCTCAACGAGCCGACCGAGGCTGCGCGCCGCAAGGTGCAGGGGCAGATGGCCGCCGCGATCGTGAAGGCCGTGACGCACTTCAACGACCCGAAGATCCTCGCGGAGGTCTCCGCGGAGATCCCGGACGAGGCGATGCGCGGCATCTCCACCGCGCAGATGAAGCCCGAGGAGCTCCTGGCCGGACGGGGTAACTAACCGCCGGGCATGCCGAGCACCAGCGCACCTGCGTCCCTGCCGACGAGCAGCGTCACCCCCGCATTGCGGATCGGCGTGCTCGCCCTGCAGGGCGACTTCGCGGAGCACATCGTGATGCTCCAGGAGTGCGGCGTAGAGGCGGTGGAGGTCCGCACCGAGGCGCAACTGGCCGAGGTGGACGGGCTCATCCTCCCCGGCGGCGAGAGCACCACGATCGCACGGCTGCTGATCGCCTTCGGGCTGATGGCCCCGCTCCGCGCGCGCCTGCACGAGGGCCTGCCCGCCTGGGGCACCTGCGCCGGCGCGATCCTGCTGGCGAAGACCGTCACCAACCTCGACCGGCCGCCGCTCGCGGTCATGGACATCACGGTGGAGCGCAACGCCTTCGGGCGGCAGCTCGACTCGTTCGAGGCCGACCTGGACATCAAGGGCGTGCCCGGCGAGCCGTTGCGTGCGATCTTCATCCGTGCCCCCATCATCCTGAGTGTGGGCGAGGGGGTGGAGGTGCTGGCGGCGCTCCCGGACGGGGAGATCGTGGCGGCACGGCAGGGCAACCTGCTGGCCACCTCCTTCCACCCGGAGCTGACGCACGACCGCCGCGTCCACGAGTTGTTTGTACGGGTCGTGGAGGCCGCAAGACGAACCACCACGGGGTAGCATGACAGCGATGACCGACACCCGCGCACCCAGGCCCACCGACCTGGTCGCCCTCGTCACGTTCGACGATGAGGTGCGGGAGAACCTTGCGGTCACGCGCGAACACCTGACCGAACCGCCGAGTGCCGCCCGCCCGCTGTCTGCCGCGATCGACCAGTGGCTGCACCTGGGACGGCGCACCTGGATCTCCCTGGCCGGCCGCGAGATCCGCGGCATCGCCACCGCCCGTGACCTCTCCGCCCGCCACGCCTGGCAGATCGACGCCCTGATCGACGCCGAAGCGTCCGAGGGCGGCCCGGCGATCATCGGCGACCTGCTCCGGCAGGCCTCGGTGGCGGCGGCGGAGGCGGAGGTGACCCACCTGGTGCTCCGCACGCCGGAGGGATCGCCGGCGCAGGAGGACGCGCCACGCGCCGGCTTCCGGCCGGTGGTGCTGGAGCGGCTCTGGGTGGGACGGCTGACGCCCGGGGCACCCTCGACGGAGGTCGCGCTGCGAGAGGCGACGCCGGCGGACACCAGCGCGATGTTCCATGTCTATTCCCGCTCCTGGCCGGCTGAGGCGCGGCAGGCACTGGCGATGACGCTGGACGAGTGGGCTGCGCTCCAGGAGCACCGATGGATCGAACGCGGTAGCGTGGTAGTGGCGGAACAGGCCGGCCAGGTGGTCGCCTTCGCCCGCACCTCCCGCACCGGCCAGTTCACCCTCACGGTGACGCCGGGCGCGGCTGCCGCCGCCGACGCGCTGCTGGGCGCGGTCGCGGCACGCCTGGAGGAGTCGGACCGGCACCTGGCACTGGTGCCGGCCAGCGGGGTTGAGGAAGAGGCCGCGCTCAGGCGGGCGGGGCTGGAGCCGGAGCGCACGTTCGCGCTCTTCTGTAAGCGCATTGCCCGGCCCGTACGCGAAGAGGCGTACGCCCGGGCAGGGGTTCCGATCACCGGCTGATCGCCGGACACGGAGGTCGAGACGACCGCATGAGAGAGTCCGCACGCACCTTCGGCACGCACGACTCCGATGCCTTCGACGACGACGTCGAGGAGGAGGTGTTCGCGCACGACCCGCTCACTGATGACGACGACGGTCCCCTTCATGAGATGACGGAGGAGGAGCGGCAGGAGATCGATCTCCTCGTCGGGATCATGCCCGCGCGCATCGCGGACGCCGTCCGCGCACAGGGGTACGACGGGCTCATCGAAATCGTGCTGGACCTCGGCCGCCGGCCCACGGCGCGCTACCGCGGCAACGAAGTCTCCCTGAGCGACCTGGAGGTCGCCGACACCGAGATCTCGCACGTGGTCGCGCAGGTCTCCGAGTTCGGCGATGACAACCGCGCCGGCATTCCTCGGACACTGCACCGCATCTCCGGCATCCGAAACCGCCGAGGCCACATCGTGGGCCTCACCTGCCGCATCGGCCGGTCGGTGTCCGGCTCCGGCCAGGTCATGCACGACATCATCGAGTCGGGCCGCAGCGTGCTGCTGCTGGGTCCCCCGGGCGTGGGCAAGACCACGATGCTGCGCGACGTCGCGCGGATGCTCGCGGACGAACTGAACAAGCGCGTCGTGATCGTGGACACCTCCAACGAGATCGGCGGCGACGGCGACATCCCGCACCACGGCATCGGCCGCTCGCGCCGCATGCAGGTGCCGCGCGTCGCGATGCAGCACGAGGTGATGATCGAGGCGGTGGAGAACCACACGCCTGAAGTGGTGGTTATCGACGAGATCGGCACCGGCGCTGAGGCGGAGGCGGCGCGCACGATCGCAGAACGCGGCGTGCAGCTCATCGCCACGGCGCACGGCACGACGCTCTCCAACCTCATGCAGAACCCGACGCTCTCCGACCTCATCGGCGGCATCGAGTCGGTGACGATCTCCGACGAAGAGGCGCGCCGCCGCGGCACGCAGAAGACCGTGCTGGAGCGGCGCAACCCGCCCACGTTCGAGGTGCTGGTGGAGATCCAGTCGTTCCGCCGGCTCGCGATCCACGAGGACGTGGCGCAGACGGTGGACTCCCTGCTCCGTGGCTACGAGGTGGAGGCGGAGATTCGCGTCGCCGGCGAGGCGGGCGAGGTGCAGCATGTGGAGCGCGTGCCACTGCGCGCATCGCCTGACGAGCCGCTCCGCGCGCGCCAGCAGACGGAACGCGCTCGGTCGCTCCCGGCTGCACCGGGCGGGCCGGAGAAGCGCCTCCTGCCGTTCGGGATCAGCCGCGGCCGGCTGGAGCAGGCAATCGCGGACACGCGCTCCGCGGCGCGCATCGTGGACAGCGTGAAGGAGGCAGACGCCGTCTTCACGTTGCGCCCGTACTACCGCCGCCGCAGCGGCCCGCTGAAGCAGGCCGAGGAGCGCGGCATCCCGATCTACGTCCTGCGCAACAACACCGGACCGCAGATCGAGCGCCAGTTGCTCGCCCTGCGCGGCGAGGGCGCGACCGACGACCCGACCACCGCCGCGCTGCGCGAGGCGGAGAGCGGCGTCGCGGAGGTGACGTTCCGCGGCGCCTCCTCGGTGGAACTGTCGCCTCAGACCTCGTACCTGCGCCGTCGCCAGCACGAACTCGTAAGCCGCGCCGGCCTCCGCTCCGTCTCGAAGGGTCGCGAGCCGTTCCGGCGCGTCACGATCCTGCAGGAGACGGTGCCGCCCGGCAGCATTGGCTGGGACGACGAGGAGTGACGCCGGACGCACCTCCCGGCCCGCGCGGGCGCGGTGTGTTCGTGACGCTCGAGGGTGGCGAGGGCGCGGGAAAGTCGACGCAGATCGACGGCCTGCGCCGCCTCCTCGAACGGGAGGGCTGGAGCGTCGTGACCTGTCGCGAACCCGGCGGCACGGCGCTCGGCGAGCGGCTGCGCGAGGCGCTCTTCGCCACGACCGATGACGAGCCGCCGCCCTCGCCGGAGAGCGAACTGCTGATCTTCAACGCCGCGCGCGCCCAGCTGGTGCGGCAGGTCATCCGCCCCGCGCTGGAGTCCGGCGCGGCGGTGATCTCCGACCGCTTCACCGGCTCCACCGTCGCCTACCAGCACCACGGCCGCGGACTACCTCGCGAGGTGGTGGACGCGGTGAACGAGGCGGCGACGGGGGGCCTGCAACCGGACCTGGTGGTGCTGCTGGACCTGGAGCCGGAGCAGGGGTTCGAACGCACCGGCAAGGGCCGCGACTACCTGGAACGCGCCGGGATCGAGTTCCACCGTCGCGTGCGGCGCGGCTTCCTGGAGCAGGCCGCGGACGACCCCGCCCGCTGGCTCGTCCTCGACGCGACGAAGCCGGCGATGCAGGTCACGCACGCGATCTGGCAGCGCATCGGGGCGCTGCGCGCGAAGTAGATCAACGGGCGGAGCACTCAGGTATCCTCTGCGGAGGAGTCGATCATGCTCGCAAGTATTGAACAGCATCAGGATGAGATCGCCACGCTATGCGAGCGCTTCGGCGTGCTCCGGCTCGAATTGTTCGGTTCCGCCACCGGCGGCACGTACCGCACGGGGGAAAGCGACCTGGACTTCCTCGTCGAGTTCATCGCCCCGGAGGCCCCTGGCTACGCCGACCGGTACTTCGGGCTGCTGGAGGCGCTGGAGGCGTTGTTCGGGCGGCCGGTCGACCTCGTCGTCCCATCCGCCATCACCAACCCGCACTTCCAGCGCTCGGTCGACGCGACCCGGACGCCGCTGTATGCGGCTTGAGAGCCGGAAGTACCTCCACGACATCGTGCAGGCGGTCGAGTTACTGACCCGCTTCACGTCCGGGAAGAGCATCTCGGACTACGAATCCGACCCGATGCTGCGCTCCGCCACGGAACGGCAGTTCGAGGTCATCGGCGAGGCGCTCGCCCAACTCGCGCGAACCGAGGCCAGACTCGCTGACCAGGTCACGGATTACCGCCGCATCATTGCGTTCCGGAACATCCTGATCCACGGCTACGCGCAGGTGGACCACCGACTCGTCTGGGATATCGTCGAGAGCAAGTTGCCGGTGCTTCGAGCCGAGGTCACGGCGCTACTCGCGGAGGACGATGCCGATCCGGAGTAGGGCGCCTAGCCGCGCTTCGAGCGCATCGCGTTCAGGATCTCCAGGCCGGCATCACCGTTGACCAGGCGGTGGTACTCCGGCGACTCCATCGGGCAGAGGGCGACGCGCCCCTCGCTGTCGAAGACCAGGCCCCAGCCGTACTGCTTCGGGAGCGGCGAGGAACGCAAACAGGCCTGCGGCTTCGCGAAGAATTCCGTGCGCAGCCGCGCCTTCTCCGCCTCGGACGTGCCGTCCAGGGACTGGCGTGCGAACCAGGACTCAAACAGGACATCCTCCTGCGTGAGGGCGAACGGCGCGGCAGCGATCATCTCGTACTGCAGGACGGCCACCGTCTTGCGGCCGCCCCGGATCGGCGGCACCTCGCTGACACTCACCGGGCAGTCGTCCGCGACCGCGATCAGCGTGTCGTAATAGTTCAGGTCTTCCATGGCGACGGGTACCTCGTACATCTCTCTACATCGAGGCTAACCCATCGGCGATTGGGTAGGCGCGGGCGAGGAGTGGCGGGCACGCAGAAGCCCCCGTCTCGCGGCGGGGGCTTCGTGGGTGCGGGCTCGTCGGACGCGCTAGGAGATGCGCTCGAAGATGGTGGCGATGCCCTGGCCGCCGCCGATGCAGAGCGAAACCAGGCCGTAGCGGCCGCCGGTGCGCTCGAGCTCGTTCATCACCTTCACGGTGAGGATCGCTCCGGTCGCGCCGACCGGGTGACCCAGGGCCACCGCGCCGCCGTTCGGGTTGGTCTTGTCCTGCGGCAGGTCGAGGGCCACCGAACAGGCCGCGGCCACAGCCGCGAACGCCTCGTTCAGTTCGATGACGTCCATGTCCTCGACGGTGAGGTTGGCCTTCTCCAGCACCTTGCGGATCGCCGGGATCGGGCCGGAGCCCATGATGCTCGGCTCCACACCGGACTCGGCACGGGCGACCATGCGCATGCGCGGCTTGATGCCGAGTTCCTTCGCCTTGGAGGCGGTAGTCACGACCAGGGCGGCGGCGCCGTCGTTGATACCGGAGGAGTTGCCAGCCGTCACGGAGCCGTCAGCCTTGAAGGCGGGGCGCAACTTGCCAAGCACTTCCATGCTCGTGGCACGTGGGTACTCGTCCTTGTCGAAGACGATCGTGTCACGGCCCTTCTTGACCTCGATCGGGGCGATCTGGTCGACGAAGTAGCCGGCCTCGATCGCGGCGATCGCGCGCTGCTGCGAGCGCACGGAGTACTCGTCCTGGAGCTGGCGAGAGACCTCGAACTGGGCAGCGAGGTTCTCGGCGGTGACGCCCATCGGGACGTCCTCGAACGGGTCGGTCACCAGGTCCTGGGTACCGTCCTCCAGCTTGCCATCGCCGTAGCGGTAGCCGTAGCGCCCCTTGCGGACGTAGTACGGCATGAGGCTCATGTTCTCCGCGCCGCCGGCGACCACCACCTCCGCGTCGCCGGTCTGGAGCCAGCGCGCAGCCGTGTTGATCGCCTCCAGGCCGGAGCCGCAGATGCGGTTCACCGTGTAGGCGGGGGTGGTGATGGGCATGCCCGCCTTCACGGAGGCGTGACGGGCGATGTAGCCGTCCTCCGCCACCTGGCCGACGCAGCCGAGGATGACCTGGTCGATCTGCTCCGGCTGGAGGCCGGAGCGCTTGACCGCCTCGCGGATCACATGGGCCGCCAGGTCAGAGGCCGGCGTTTCGCTGAGCGTACCGCCGAACGAGCCGATGGCCGTCCGAACGCCACCGAGGATGACGATGTCTTCCATGAGAACCCCCGATCGGCCCCCGCGTGGGGGCCGCGCAACCGTCTTGTCCGCAGTGTATGCCGGCGCCGGGGGCGCGTCGAAGCGCACCGGCCGGGGGCCTGGCGTCACCCGTTTGTGTCATTGTACGCCCGGCCGGGCACGACGCGAGAGGGGGCGCCCGCCCTCTGCCGGGCGGTCGGACTCGGACTGATGCTAGCTCTCCACGGACCGGGCCATCGCCTCCATGATGAAGCGCGTGCCCTCCTCGCGGCCCTCGGGCGTGTCGTGGCCGTCCAGGTGGACGCCGTGCTCGGTGAGCACCACGTGGGTGCCGGCGCCCTGCGCGCGGAACTCGATGCTGGTGACCGAGACCGAGATGCGGGCGGCATCCAGGTACATCTCGTACGCGTACACGATGCGCTCGTTCTCCAGGATGTCGTAGTAGCGCGCCTCGAAGCGATGGACAGGGCCGTCCTTCGGGCCGCCGGTGCTGGCCTCCCGGCCGCCGGGACGGAACTCGAACGCCTGGTGGACGTCCGGGTCCCACTCCGGCGGGCCGTTGAACCAGCGCTTCTTCTGTTCCAGGTTCGCGAACGCGGCGAACACGCGTGCCGGCGTCGCGTTCACCGTCCGTTCGACGGTGAACGAGCCGTGGGTGATGGAATGCTGTGTCGCGGTCATCGATCCCTCCAGGGACAATCGCGGCTGATTCTAGGCAGCCGGGTTGAGCGGGCGGCTAGAGCGTGGCGAGCAACGCCTCCAGGCGGTCGTAGGTCTCGCGCATGCCCACTTCCATCCCGGCCTGCAGGTGGCCGTCGCGGAACTCGCGCGCCGCGTAGCTGGAGCGGCTGGTCAGGCGCGTCGCGTTGTCGCCGCGCGCTTCGAGGGTGAGCGTCACCACCGACTCAGCGCCGGGGATCGCCTCGAACCATTCGGTCTGCACGATGCGCTCGCCCGCGACGATCTCCCGGTACTCGCCGGAGAAGGGGTAGAGGTCGCCCGTCTTCGGGTCGCGCTGGACGAAGCGCCAGCGGCCGCCCACGCGGACGTCCATCTCGCACTCGGCGAGTTCCATCCATGTCGGGCCCCACCAGTTGCGGAGGTGCGCCGGCGTGGTCAGCGCCTGCCAGACGAGCGCCGGGGGCGCGTTGAAGGTGCGTCCGAGGACGATCTCGGTGTCGCTCGGCAGCAGGAGCGTGGCGCCGTTGCGGCCGCTCAGGGCGTCCGGCCGCCCGGCGAGCAGGTCGTCCAGCCGGTCGAGGGTGCTGCCCATGCCCTCCATCATGCCCATCTCGATCACCGTGCGCAGCCCCTCGGCGTCGGGGTACACGGTGCGCATACGGATCAGCGTGGCGTTGCCCTGCTCCTCGAACTCAAACGTGCCGGTCGATTCGGGCGGGATGGTGGCGCCGGACTCGTCGGAGAAGGCGTCCGTCGCGACAAAGCGCACCGGCTCCGCGATCTCGAGATAGGTCATCTTGCCCCAGGACGGCGGCATGAAGTCGGAGACCATCGCGTAGTGCCAGGTCCCGCCGACGCGGAAGTCCATGCGGTTCGGGTCCAGTGAGAACCCGCGCGGTCCCCACCAGTGCTTCAGATGCTCGGCGCGGGTGAAGGCGTCCCACACGCGCTGGCGGGGTGCCGCGAACGTGCGGGTCATCCGGATCTCGCGGTCGGACGCCATCTCCACGGCGAGGGTGTTGCTCAGCGCTGCGACGGCCGGGCTGGGGTCAGTCATCATTCGGCTCCGTGTGTGCGGCCTCGGCGGCCTCTTCCTGTTCCTGGAGTTCCAGCAGGTACTCCTCCAGCCGGTCGAAACGCTCCTCCCACAGTTGCCGGTATCGCTCCAGCCAGGAGAAGACGTCTCGCAACGGCTCCGGGCGGAGGCGGCACGGGCGCCATTGGGCGTGGCGTCCCCGGGTGATGAGGCCGGCGCGCTCCAGCACCTTCAGGTGCTTCGACACCGCCGGCAGGCTCATCTCGAACGGCTCCGCCAGTTCCGTGACGGACGCCTCCCCCTCCGACAGCCGGGCGAGGATCGCTCGGCGCGTGGGGTCGGCCAGGGCGGAGAGCGTGACGCTCAGGGCATCCGGTTCGTGGACGGGGGGTGCTTCGACGGGCATGAGGTGTCCCTGCGTGGTCTCTGCCGGTATTGAACCGATGGGTTATCTAACCGACTGGTGAACTATGCCTCGCCGCGACGGGGCTGTCAACCCCGTGGGGGGCGGGGCTCGGGCGGGCTGGTCGAAAGCACGGTTGAGGCGAGGACTGCTGTAGCGCCGCTGCGCGGCGCCCCACTCCCCCTTACCCCCTCGCCCCAGGGCGAGGGGGATGAGATTCGATGGGGGTTCCACCCCCATCGAGGCTTCGCCCCCGCTCGGACGGCGCGGCCACCTTCGGTGGCGCTCCGGAATCAAGGATTCACCCCTTCTCGGACGGCGCGGCCGCGTGCGGTGGCGCGCCAGGCGGAGGATCGGCGCCGTCACGAGCCGACGAGCGGGGGCGAACCGGGGGACAGGCGCGCCCCATCTCCTCAGACTCGTTGTCGGTTGTCCGCTCCGGAGGCGGCGGGACGCCGGTAAACCTCGAACGGCGCGCGCTGCCTGGTACCGGCGTCACGACGAACCAGCGGCGGTGCTGGTCCAGCTGAATCCGTTCGCACTGAGCCGGTCGGACCGCCACCTCGGTCGGGCCGCGTCCGATGCGCCCGCAGGGCCTCCTCGCGTGCGGGTCCGAGGGCGCTTCGAGGGGCGGTTGGACTGACGGGGCACTTCGACGGCCTGAGCGCGAACGGAACGCGGAACGGGAGAGGAAGAAGCCGCATTCCGCACTTCGGCGCCCTCCGCGAGCCGCCTCCGTAGACCCTCGGAGGAGCCCCCGGTACGATCGAAGGCGTCCCCTGCGGCCCCCCAGCACAGCCGTCCGTCCTCGCGTCCTGAGGGCGTTTCCGGAGCATCGAGCACCCACCATGCCTGACCGCAGCGTCACCGTTCGCGTCCCCGCGACCTCCGCCAACCTGGGCCCAGGCTTCGACGCCCTGGGCGTCGCGCTCGACTGGTTCGGCACGATCACCATCCACACCTCGGACAGCCCGCAACCGCCGCCCGAGGGGCCGATGGAGCGCATGGCTGCCGCGGCAGCGCTCGCGCTGCTGGACCAGGCCGGTGAGACGCCTCGTGGCCTCTCCGCAACGTACGAGGGCGACATGCCGGTGGGACGCGGTCTGGGCATGTCCGCAGCGGCACGCGCCGGCGGCCTGGTCGCCGCGAACACGCTGCTGGGCAACCGCCTCACGATGGCCGAACTGGTGCCGCTCGCGGTCGCGCTCGAGGGGCACGGGGACAACATCATCCCCGCGCTGTTCGGCGGCCTGCAGGTGGTGGCGGAGGACGAGGGCCGGCACGTCCACGTGAAGATCACGCCGCCCGCCGACCTGCGCCTGGCGCTCCTCATCCCGGAGTTCAGCATGCCGACCGAAGAGTCGCGCAAGCTGATCCCGACGAGCCTGACGCGCAACCAGGCGGTCCACAACATCGGCCGTGCCGCGATGATCGTCGCGGCGCTGACGCAGGGGCGGTACGACGCGCTGGTTACGGCGGTCGAGGACATCATTCACCAGCCCGCGCGTGGCACGCTGTTCCCGGCGATGTTCCCGATCTTCGAGGGAGCACGCGCCGCCGGCGCGCACGGCGTCTACCTCTCCGGCGGTGGCTCCACCATCGCCGCGTTCGTGGACCCCGCAACCGCCGAGCATGTCGCGAACACGATGCGCGAGGTCGCGGCGGCGCACGGGGTGGACTCATTCACGCGGGTCGTGTCCATGAGCAACACAGGCACGGAAGTGATCGCCCAATGACACGGACGGTGCAGAAGTATGGCGGCTCTTCGGTTGCGACGGCGGACCACATCAAGCGCGTCGCGCGCCTGGTGGGTGATCGCCGGCGCGCGGGAGAAGAGATGGTGGTCGTGGTCTCCGCGATGGGCGACACCACGGACGACCTGATCGACCTGTCGAAGCAGATCAACACGCGCCCGCCCGCGCGTGAGATGGACATGCTGCTCTCCACCGGCGAGATCGTCTCGAGCGCGCTGCTCTCCATGGCGTTGCAGGCGGACGGCGTGGACGCGGTCAGCCTCACCGGCGCGCAGGCCGGCATCCGCACGGACGCCGTCTCTGGACGCGCCCGCATCTCCGGCATCCAGGGCGACCGCATCGAGCGGGAACTGGCGGCCGGTCGCGTCGTGATCGTCGCCGGGTTCCAGGGCATCTCGGACGACTTCGACGTCACCACGCTCGGCCGAGGCGGCAGCGACACGACGGCGGTGGCGCTGGCGGCCGGCATCAACGCCGACCGCTGCGAGATCTACACGGATGTCGCCGGCATCTACACCGCCGACCCGCGCATCTGTCCCTCGGCGCGCCCGCTGCGCGACATCGGGTACGAGGAGATGCTGGAGATGGCGAGCACCGGCGCGCGCGTCATGCACGCCCGCGCGGTGGAGGTCGGCGCGCTGTACGGCGTCGAGATCTACGTGAAGAGCACCTTCGACCCGTCCGCACCGGGCACGATCATCCGCAAGGAGACCATGATGGAGCAGGGGAACAAGGTCCGCGGCATCGCCCACGAGAGCCGTGTCGCGAAGGTGACGCTGCGAGGCGTGCCGGACCGCCCGGGCATCGCCGCGAAGATCTTCGAACCGCTCGCGGAGGCCGGCGTCTCCGTCGACACGATCGTCCAGAACGCCAGCATCGAGCGGCTGACCGACCTCACCTTCACGGTGGCGCCGGGCGACCGCGAGCGCGCGCTGGAGGTGGTGAACCGGCTGAACCAGGAACTGGGCGCGGCGGAGATCGTCTCCGCGGACGACCTCGGTACCGTGTCGATCATCGGCACGGGCATGGCCAGCGCTCCGGGCTACGCGGCGCGGATGTTCCGCACGCTGTTCGACCAGCAGATCAACATCGACATGATCAGCACCAGCGACATCCGCATCACCTGCGTCGTCGCCGCGGACAAGGTCGCGGACGCCGTGGTGGCGCTGCACAACGCCTTCGAGCTCGACCGCCAGGGGTAGCCCTCCGACTCCCGATCGCACGGACGTACGACACGGCCCCGGCTCACGCCGGGGCCGTGCTGATCCGGTTGGCGCCCGGTGGTACGATGCCCGAACAGCCACGCGGCGAACGCCCGTTCGCGCAATTGCGTATTCAAGTCAACGGTTACGGCTCGATGTTCACCCACCTCCACACGCACACGGAGTACTCGCTCCTCGACGGCCTGTCGAAGATCGAGCCGCTGGTGAAGCGTGCGAAGGCGCTGGGGCAGACGGCGCTGGCGATCACCGACCACGGCGCGATGTACGGCGCGATCGAGTTCTACCAGACCGCCCGGAAGCACGACATCAAGCCGATCATCGGCATCGAGGCGTACGTCGCCCCGAATTCGCGCTTCGACAAGGACCCGAAGAACCGCTGGCCGCACCACCTCACGCTCCTCGCGGAGAACGAGACCGGCTACCGCAACCTCCTCAAGCTCTCCTCCGCCGCCCACCTGGAGGGCTTCTACTACCGTCCGAGGATGGACAAGGAACTGCTGGCCGCGCACAGCGAGGGGCTGATCGCGCTCTCGGGCTGTCCGTCCGGCGAGTTCATGTCCGCGCTGCGCGAGGACAACGAGGCGAAGGCGCGCGAGGTCGCCGGCTGGTACGCGGACGTCTTCAAGGGCCGCTACTACCTGGAAACGATGGAGCATGGCATCCAGCAGTTCTCCGCGCTGATGCCGGACGTCTTCCGCCTCGCGAAGTCGATGAACCTCCCCACGGTGGTGACGAACGACTCGCACTACACGAGCCCGGACGACCACCACGCGCACGAGGTGCTGCTGTGCATCGGCTCGAACAGCACGATCCACGACGAGAAGCGCTTCAAGCTGGACGGCGACACCTTCTACCTCCGGTCTGAGGAGGAGATGCGCTCGCTGTTCCCGGACCACCCGGAGGCGGCCGACCACACCGCGGAGATCGCGGAGCGCGTCAACATCGACATCACGTTCGGGCGCACGCAGTTGCCGGACCCGGGCGTGCCCGCCGGCAAGACCGCGCGCCAGTGGCTGCGCGAACTGTGCGAGGAAGGTCTGTACCGCCGCTACCCGGACGTCACGGACGACATCCGCGAGCGGCTGGACTACGAACTCCACGTGGTGGGGCTGACCGGGTTCGACGAGTACATGCTGATCGTCCGCGATATCGCGCACTTCGCGAAGCGCAGCGGCATCCGCATGGGCGTCCGCGGCTCCGCGGCCTCCTCGATCATCCTGTACACGCTGGATGTGACGGACATCGACCCGCTGGCGTTCGGCCTGGTGTTCGAGCGATTCCTGAACCCCGAGCGCCTGAGCATGCCGGACGTGGACTTCGACTTCGCGGACGACCAGCGCGAGAACGTGATCCGCTACACGGTCGAGAAGTACGGCCGCGACCACGTCGCGCAGATCTGCACGTTCGGGACGCTCGGCGCGAAGGCCGCGATCCGCGACACCGGGCGCGCGCTCGGCATGGACTTCGCGACCGCCGACCGCGTCGCACGGATGATTCCTGAGGTCCTGAACATCTCGCTGGGCGACGCGCTGAAGCAGGCGCCCGAACTGCAGCAGGCGTACGAGGCCGAGTCCGACATTCGCGAACTGATCGACACCGCGAAGGCGCTTGAGGGCGTCTCGCGCCACTCCTCGACGCACGCCGCAGGCGTGGTGATCTCCAGCCAGCCGCTCACGGACGTGGTGCCGTTGCAGCGCGCGACGAGCAAGGACGCCGACTCCGATACCGCCGTCCCGACGACGCAGTACCCGATGGGCGACATCGAGAAGATCGGTCTCCTGAAGATCGACTACCTCGGCCTGACGAACCTCACGATCCTCGGGCGCGCGATCGACATGATCGAGGCGCGGCGCGGAGAGCGCGTGGATCTGCTGGCGATCCCGGACAGTGACCCGGCGACCGCGGCGATCCTCAGCGCGGGCGAGACGTTCGGCGTGTTCCAGATGGAATCGGCCGGCATGCGCCGGTACGTGGTGGAGTTGAAGCCGCAGAACATCCGCGAACTCTCCGCCATGGTGGCGCTGTTCCGTCCCGGCCCGCTGGAGCACATCCCGCGTTTCATCGACGTGAAGCACGGTCGCGCCGAGGCGTACTACCCGCACGACAACCTCCGTCCGATCCTCGAAGAGACGTACGGCGTCATCACCTACCAGGAGCAGGTGCTCCAGATCGCGCGCACGTTCGCCGGCTACTCGCTGGGCCAGGCGGACGTCATGCGCAAGGCGATGGGCAAGAAGATCGCCTCCGTCATGCTGGAGGAGCGCGAACGCTTCCTGGCCGGCATGAAGGAGCAGGGCTACGACGACCAGCTGGGCAATGACCTGTTCGACCTGATCGAGCCGTTCGCCGGCTACGCGTTCAACAAGGCGCACGCGGTCTGCTACGGCACGATCGCGTACCAGACCGCGTACCTGAAGGCGCACTACACCGGCGAGTACATGGCCGCCGTGCTGCAGGCCGCCAACGGCAACCACGACCGCATTGCGCAGGCGATCGCGGAGTGCCACCGCCTGGGCATCCCGGTGCTGGCGCCGGACGTGAACCGCAGCGCCGCCAACTTCACGATCGAGTCGCTCCCCGACGGGCGCGAGGCGATCCGGTACGGCCTGGCGCAGATCAAGAACGTGGGCCTCGGCGGCATCGAGGGGCTGATCACGGAGCGCGAGACGAACGGCGAGTTCCTCCACATCGAGGACTTCGCGCGGCGCGTCAACGCGCGCGACGTGAATAAGCGCGTGCTCGAATCGCTGGCGAAGGCCGGCGCGTTCGACGCCCTGGGCGACCGGGCGACGGTGATCAGCGGCGTCGACCGACTGCTGTCGCTAGCGCAGCAGGAACAGAAGCTCCGCGAGACCGGCCAGACCTCCATGTTCGACCTCTTCGGCGCACAGGTGGACACGCCGCTGCCGGCGCTGGAGCTGGAGGCGGTGACGATCCCGCAGCAGGAGATGCTGGCGTGGGAGAAAGAACTGCTCGGGACGTACATCTCCGAGCACCCGTTCGCCCTCGCCGCCCGCCACCTCGCGCCGTACATCACGCACCAGGCCGCGGAGGTCACGGCGGAACTCACCGGGCAGGACACCGTGTTCGCCGGCATGGTCACGAACGTCCGTGCCCTCGCCACGCGGCAGGGCAAGGCCTTCGCCGCCGTCACGCTGGAGGACCTGAGCGGCCAGGTGGAGGTCACCGTCTGGGCGGACGCCTACGAGAAGTACAAGCAGGCCGGCGTGCTCTTCGAGGGCAACATCCTGCTGATGAAGGCGTCCGTGCGGCCTCGTGGTGACCGCGTGTCCATCGGTGTGCTCGAACTCGCCGCGTACGACGCGGAGGCGGGGCGGCTCGCGTCCACCTTCTCGCCCGCGAAGTTCCAGGTCCGCAGCGGCAGCCGGCCAGCCTTCGCCGTGCGCGACCGCCAGCCGCCGCCGTACAACCCGGGCCCGCCCTCGGGCGGCGGTGGTGGCCCTGCCAGCAGCGAGGCGCCACGGCGCCCCGACCTGCGCATCGTCTCCGGCACGACCACGGAGGCGGACGCTGCGCCCGTGCCGCCGCGCGCCGGCATCGAGGATGGCGGCCCGCACCGGCTGCTGATCGAGCTCGAGGAGACCACGGACGAGCCGGCGGACGTGCGACGCATCCGTCGCATCTGCACCGCGCTGGACGAGCACCCCGGCGACCTGCCGGTGGAGATCCGCATCCAGCGCCGGAACGGCGACGTGGTCCGCCTCGCACGGGGCACCGTCGCGCTCGCCGACCTCGAACAACTCGTGCCGCGCATCCGTGCGTTCATCGGCGTACTCGGGACGGTGCGCGAGGCCGGGACGCCCGAGGTGGAAGCGACGCCCGCGCCGGACCTCGCTGCCGTCGGGGCGTAGGCAGCGGCGTCCGGTCCCCTTCACACGAGGCCATCCGCCGCCGGGTACACTCGGAGCACCCACTCACGCGCGACGATGAGGGCCCATGGCTGCCGACCCGTCCGGGGTATCTCCCACGACCGCACGCCAGCACGAGCAGATCGAGGCGATCCGCCAGGAGATCGGCCGCGTCATCGTGGGCCAACACGCGCTGGTCGACCGGCTGCTGGTGGCGCTGCTCACGAACAACCACGCGCTGATCGAGGGCGTCCCGGGGCTCGCGAAGACGCTCACGGTCTCCACGCTCGCGGGCGCGCTCGAATGCTCCTTCGCGCGCATCCAGTTCACGCCCGACCTGCTCCCGGCGGACATCACCGGCACGCTGGTCTTCAACCCGCAAGCGGGGGAATTCTCCGTGCGCCGCGGCCCGATCTTCGTGAACGTGGTGCTCGCCGACGAGATCAACCGCGCGCCGGCGAAGGTGCAGTCGGCGCTCCTCGAGGCGATGCAGGAGCGCACCGTCTCCATCGGCGGGCAGTCTCTGCCGCTCCCCGACCCGTTCCTGGTGCTGGCGACGCAGAACCCGATTGAGCAAGAGGGCACCTACCCGCTGCCCGAGGCACAACTCGACCGCTTCATGCTGAAGATCGTCGTCCACTACCCGGAGCGCACTGAGGAGCGCGAGGTGCTATCGCGGGCGCTGGAGGGCGAGCAGCCGCAGGCCCGCGCGGTCGTCGGCACCGCCGACATCGCACGGCTGCGTGACGCCGTCCGCGCGGTGGACGTGAACGAGCGACTGCGCGAGTACGTCATCCGCCTGGTGGAGGCGACGCGCGACCCGGCGCGCTACCAGATGGCCGACCTGGCCCCGCTGATCGAGTTCGGTGCGAGCCCGCGCGCGGGCGTGTTCCTTGCGCGGGGAGCGCAGGCGTACGCCTTCCTCGATGGGCGCATGTACGTGACGCCGCAGGACGTGAAGGCGCTGGCGCCGGACGTGCTGCGCCACCGCCTGGTGATGTCGTACGAGGCGGAGGCCCGGGGCGTCACCGCGGAGCACGTCGTCACGCGCCTGCTCGAAGGCGTCGGCATCCCTTAGGCGGCAGCCCCATGGCCGACGTACCCATCGACCCCGCGATCGAGATCTCCGCCGCCCTGATGGGGCGCGTCCGGAGCATTGAGATCCGCACGCGCCGTCTCGCGGCCTCGGACGTGTCGGGGTCGTATCGCTCCGTGTTCCGGGGCGCAGGCATCGAGTTCGCCGAGGCGCGCGAGTATGTGCCGGGCGACGACATCCGGCGGATCGACTGGAACATGACCGCGCGCACGGGCGTACCGTGGGTGAAGGAGTACGTGGAGGAGCGCGACCTGACCGTGGTCTGCGCCGTGGACCGGTCCGCCTCCATGCTTGCGGCGCACGGTGCGGGTGGCCGCGTCCGCGCCGCCGCCGAACTCGTGGCGCTGCTCGGCTTCGCCGCCGCGTACAACCACGACCGCACGGCGCTCCTCACCTTCAGTGACCGCATCGAGGCGTTCGTCCCACCGAAGCGCGGGCCGCGCCACGTCATCCGCCAGATCCGCGACGTGCTGCAGGCGGACCTGGCCGCTGGGAAACGCACGACGATGACGCCGGCACTCGAGTACCTCGGGCGGGTGCTCGGCCGGCGCTCTGTCATCTTCCTGATCTCCGACTTCCTGGATGATGGCTACGAGGCGGCGCTGCAGACGCTCGCGCGGCGGCACGAGGTGATCGCGCTGACGCTCATCGATCCGCTCGACGAGGCGCTCCCGGACCTCGGGCTGATCGAACTGGAGGACGTGGAGCGCGGCGGGCGGCTGCTGGTGGACACCGGCGACGTGCGCACGCGCGAGGCCTACGCGGAGCGCGCACGCGCGCGGACGTTGCAACGCCAGGAGACGCTCGCGCGGGCCGGCGTAGACGAGATCGCGATCCGCCTCGACCGCGACGCCGTCGACCCGGTGTCCGCGTACTTCCGACGGCGCGCGCGTGCGGTGAGCATGTGACCGCCCGGAGGAAGCGCAGCGTGTTCGCGGCGCTCGGCGTGGTCGCCGGCGCGGTGCTGATGCTTGTTGCCGTCGCACCCGTCGCCGCGCAGGAGGCGCCGGCGATCACGGTGACCTCGTCGTTCCTCCCGTCGGCCGCGACCGTCGGGGAGCGGGTGACGCTGGAGGTGCGAGTGGCACACCCGGCGGACGTGCTCGTGAGCATGCCTCGCCCCACCTTCCCCAGCACCGACTTCGTCAGCGAACAGTTGCCCCGCGAAGAACCGCAGGCGGACGGCAGCCTGGTCACGGTCTTCGAGTGGACCTTCCAGCCGTTCACCCTGCGCACGCTCGACTCTGGCCCCGTGCCAGTCCGGTGGCTGCGCGCGGACGGCTCGAGGGGCGTGGTGGAGGGCGCGCCCGTCGCGCTGCCGATCACCCCGACGCGCGCCCAGGGTGACGAGACGCTCCGCCCGCTCAAGCCGCAGGCCTCCGTGCCCGGCGCCCCACCCGCGTGGCAGCGGCCGGCACTGATCGCGGCGGCAATCCTGGTCGTGGCGGGCGCCCTCGCCGGCCTCGCGTGGTGGGCGCGCGGATCGCGGCGACGGCCCGCCGCCGTGGCGGCGACCGAGCACGGGCCAGAGGAGCGCGCACGCTCGCAACTGGACGAGGTCCGCGGCCTCACGCTCGACGGCGGCGAGGCGTTCCAGCGCTATTACGGCACGATCTCGCTCGCGGTGCGCGGATACCTCGGCGAGCGGTTCGCGTTCAACGCGGCAGCACTCACCACGGCGGAACTCGAGCGCCGCATGACCGGCCACGGCGTCGACCGATGGCAGGCGCGGCTGGTCGCGGGCCTCCTGGACCGGTGCGACGCCGCCGTCTACGCGCGCCGCTACCCGGAGCCAGCCTCCGCGGACCACGACCTGACGCTCGCCTACGAGATCGTCGAACTCGGCCGCCCGGAGACCGGCGCAGCGACCGAGGAAGCGGCGGTGCCCGCGTGACGCTCGCCGCGCCGTGGGCGCTCGGCCTGCTCGTTCCCGTTGCAGTGCTGCTGCTCGTAGCGTGGTTCCGGCGGCGGCCCGCGCTTGCGGTCGCGTCGCTCGACCTCATCGCCGCGTCCGCGCGCCGCACATGGCGCATGCGCGTGCACCGGCTGCCGGAGGTGCTGCGCGCACTCGCGGTGCTGATCGCGATCCTCGCACTGGCACGCCCGCGCGAGGGGATCGCGGTGACGGCGCTCCCGGAGGAGGGGATCGACATCGTCGCCGCCGTGGACGTGTCGTCCTCGATGCACACGAGCGCGGGCGGCGGCGAATCCCGGCTGGAGGCGGCGCGGCGCGTCCTGGGTGAGTTTGCGCAGTCGCTGGAAGGCGACCGCATGGGCCTCGTCGCGTTCCAGGCGCGCGCGCTCACGCTCTCGCCGCTCACGAACGACCTGGCTGCGATCCGGCAGCGGGCGGCACGGCTGGAGTCCGGGCTGGTGGCAGATGGCACCGCGATCGGCCTCGGGATCGCGGAGTCGCTCTCGCTCCTGGAGTCCTCGCCCGCCCGCAGCCGGGTCGTGGTGCTGCTCACCGATGGCGAGAACAACAGCGGTGAGGTGGACCCGTTCACAGCCGCGCGCGTGGCGGAAGCGCTGGGCGTGCGCATCTACACGATCGGCTTCGCACGCTCCGGCTCGGACCTCGCGCTGCGCCGCCTCGCGGAGACGACCGGCGGCGAGTTCTTCGATGCGCGCACGCCCGCTGAACTGGCCCAGGCATACGAGACCATCGGTGCTCTGGAACGCTCCCGCATCGGCGAGCGGCGCTTCGTGACGTTCCGTGAGTACGCACCGATCCTCGCCCTCGGCGTCGTCGGGCTGCTGCTGATCGATGGCGCCCTCCGCGCGACGTGGTTGCGGAGGCAGCCATGATCGACGGGCTGCGCTTTGCCGAACCGCTGATGCTGTTCGCGCTGGCCGCGCCGCTGCTCATCGCCCTCGGCGGGTGGCACGCGGAACGCCGGCGGCGCGAGGCGGCGGCGCTGACGGCGTCGCCCGCCGCGTTGCGGATGGGATCGAGCCACCGGCGGCGCGTCCTGCACACGACGCTGGTGGCCCTGGCGACGGCGCTCCTGGTGCTCGCGGCCGCGCGTCCTCAGTGGGGACGCGCCGACGCCGAGGTGATGCAGCGCGGCATCGACCTGGTGATCGTGCTGGATGTCTCCCGCTCCATGCTAGCGGAGGACATCGCGCCCTCCCGTGCGGGCGCCGCTGCGCTCGGCATCGAGGCGATGCTCACGCACCTGACCGGCCACCGTGTCGGCCTCGTCACGTTTGCGGGGACGGCGTTCGAGCGCTCGCCGCTCACGCTCGACCTGGACGCGGTGTCGTCGCTGGTCCTCCGCGCGCAGCAGGAGGCGCCGCTGGTCAGGCCGGGCACGAACCTGGGCGTCGCGCTCAACACCGCCCTCAACGCGCTCACGGTGGATGAGCCCGCGCAGGCCCAGGCGATCCTGCTGGTGACGGATGGCGAGGAGATCGAGGGCGACGTCCGGGACGCGATCAAGGGCGCGCGGGACAAGGGTGTGCGCGTCTACACCGTGTTCGCGGCAACGGACACGCCCACCTCGCTCCCCGCGACCAGCGGCGGACAGGACGTCACCACCGCCAACCGCGACACGCTCCGCCGGATCGCGGACGAGACCGGCGGAGAGATCCGCGACATCTCCTCGATCCCCGGCCTTGCAGTGGAGTTCCGCCGGCTCCGGCAGACTCAGTTCGAAGCGGCCACGGAACAGCAGCCGATCGACCGCTTCTCCTGGTTCCTGGGTGCGGCGGTGGCGCTGCTGGCCGCCGACCTGGCGCTCGGCGAGGCGTCCCGCCTTCGACGGCCGCGCCTGCGTGGTGGCCTCGTCACGTCCGCATTCGTGGCCCTGCTCCTCGCGGGCTGCGCCGGTACCTCGCTCTATCGCATGGTCGAGGACGGCAACGAGGCGTACCTGGAAGGCCGCTACGACGATGCGCTGGCCGCCTACACCGCGGCCGCAGCCGAAGCACCGGACGATCCCGCGGTCCAGTACAACCTCGGCAACACGCTGCACATGCTCGGGCGCCTGCGCGAAGCGGCCACCGCGAGCCGCGCCGCCCTCGCGACGACCACGGAGGACGCCGACCTTCGCCTGAGGCTTGAGTACGCGCTGGGCAACCACGCCTTCATGGCCGGGGAACTGGAGGAGGCACGTGATCGCTACGTCGCCGCGCTCCGCCTCGACCCGACGGACGCGGTCGCGAAGGCGAACCTGGAACTGCTGCTGTGGTTCCTGGAGTCGCCACCCCCACCGGAGGATGAGGGTGAGCCGGAGCCGGGTGAAGACAGCCCGCCCGGCGAGCAGCCCGGCCAGCAGCCGCAGGACGGCGCGACCCCGACTCCCGCGGAGCCGCCGGGCGAGGGCACGCCACCCCAGACCCCGGGCGAGCAGGCGCCGCCCGGCGGCCAGTCGCCCCCCGGCCCGTCCGGCGAGGACGGCGAGGGCCCGAGCGGTCGCGCGGAGACGTTCGAGGAGGCGCAGGCCGCGCTGGCCGCGGCGCTGGGCGAACTCGGGCCGGAGGTCACGCGTGAAGAGGCGCTGCGGATCCTGGAACTCGCGCGGCGCGCGAACGAACTGGCGCCGCTACCGACGCAACCCAGCGGGAGCGTTCCCGCCCGGTAGGAACGGCGGCAGCGTCCGCCGCGGCCGCGGTGTGCGTCCCAGCCGGAACACCCGGCCAGCGGGCAGCCGCCACAGCGGCCGGCTCACGCGCCGGTAATCCTCGTCCAGCGCCCGTGCCGCCTCAGCCGGCTCGTCCTGTGCGTGCCCGTACCGCGCCACCGTGAACGCACGGGCGAGCGCCCCGAGGGCGACCGGCTCCGCGACGTAGTCCTCGAGGAACCGTGCCGCCTCGGCCGGCGTGCGGTCGTCGGGCGGCAAGATGCCGGCCCAGCCGGCGAGCCGCTGCACCTTCGCCCAGCGCCGCTCCGCACCCGTGAGTCCGCGGAACGACCGCTCCCACGCGAACCTCAGCGCCAGCGACAGGATGAACGCGC
>JAUXUW010000151.1 GCA_030684635.1 Dehalococcoidia bacterium | reverse complement strand
ATGCCGGCCGGTGTGGTCGTCGTCATTCCGCGCCCGAGTGTAGCATCGGGGTATGACCCTTCCCGACGCCCCCGACCCCACGACCTCGCTCGACATCGACGCCGTCCGCGAGGGCCTCGAGGCGGCCGTGGAAGCGGCGTGCGAGGCGATCCGCGGGGTGATGGCGCAGGCGACGATGCGCGTGGGGCACAAGCCGGGCGAAGGCCCGGTGACGGAGGCCGACTACGCCGCCGACGACGTGCTGCACGAGCGGCTGATGCCGCTGGTGGACGGCGCCCGCTGGCTCTCCGAGGAATCGGCGGAGGTCGCCCCGCTCATCCACGGCGAGCCCACATGGGTGGTGGACCCGCTGGACGGCACGCGCGAGTTCCTCCGCGGGCTGCCGGAGTTCGGCGTTTCGGTGGGGCTCTTCGTCGACAACCGGCTCGTCCTCGGTGCGGTGGGGTTGCCGGTGCAGCGGCAGGTCTTCTCCGGCCTCACCTGGGGCGACCGCCGTGAGGCGCGCCGTGATGGCATCACGCTGCCGCAACTTCCGGAGGACGGCCTGGTCGAGCGGGTGGTGGTCTCGCGGCATGACTACGAGCGCCGCCGCATCCACCTGCACATCCCGTACGAGGTCTACCCGATGGGCTCCGCCGCGGTGAAGCTGGTGCACGCCGCCACCAACGACGCGGACGTCTACTTCTCGACCGGCCCTCGGTCGGTCTGGGACGTGGCCGGCGGGGTCGCGGTGCTGGAGGGCGTGGGCGGCGCGCTGATCTCGATCGGCGGGAAGCCGCTGAGCCTCACCCCCCAACGCATCGAGGTACCGCCGTACGTGGCCGGCGCGAGCGCGGACTGCCTGGAGTTGCTCCGCCGGTTGCAGTCCAAACTCTAGACAGCGGGCGTCCCGGAAACGAAACCGCCCCCGGCGTCCCGGGGGCGGTCTCTGTCTATCGGCATCGCGCCGAGAAGAAGGGTTACTTCTTCTTCGGAGCGGCGGCCGGCTTAGCGGCCGGCTTCGCAGCCGGCTTCGCCGCGGGCTTCGCGGCGGGCTTCTTCGTCGCAGCCAAGGATGGTGTCCTCTGACTACACCGGTCGGTCGCGCCGTCGCGCCGTGCCGGAACCCATGGGTGTGCGAGCGTCCCGGGCCCTGGTGTCGCTCGCTGCGTATTAGAACGCGGCGGAGCCTTACATAGTTACGGTTTGCGGCAGCGATCCCGAGAAAATCTTTCGGGGCGCGCTCGCGTTACTCGCGCCGGCCGACCACGCACCAGAGCGGGTCAGCACCTTCCGGCGAGCGGTCGAGGAAGATCGGCTCGCCGAAGGGGCCGGAGATAGCGAAGTAGGCGGCGACCAGGCGCACCAGGTCGGCGGCCGGCATCGTCCGCCACGCCTCGATCGCCTTCTCGGGGAAGGTGCGGTGGGAGAAGGAGACGGCGAAGACGCCGCCCGGGCTCAGCACCCGGCCGACCTCCCGGAACACCTCCAGCGGGCGGGTGAGGTACTGGACCGACACGGCGCAGGTGGCGACATCGAACGAGGCGTCCTCGTACGGCAGCGCAGGCCGCTCGTTCAGGTCCTGCACCGTCCACTCGGTCAGTTGTCCGTTCGCCTTCAGTTCCTCGGCGTTCATGCCCAGACCGGTGACGCGTCCGTACTCGCGGTCCGTCGGGAGGTGGGAGACCCATGAGGACATCAGGTCCAGCACCCGTGAGCCGGGCGGGATCATTTCGGCGTAGAGCGTGGTGAGGGCGGCGATCGTCGCGTCGTCGATGTGGTTGACGAAGCGGGGGGTGTCATAGAAGAAGCGGTCCGGGGAGGGGTCCAGGCGCCGGAAGAACTGCTCCGGGAACTGGAAGGGGGCGCCCTCCGCGGTCACTGGGGCTGCTCCGGCGTGACCACCAGGCTCCCGTGCAGACCCTCGTGGCCGGGCACGGTGCAGATGAAGGAGAGCGCGCCGTCCTGCGGCACGCGCAGGCGGATCACGGTGTCACCGGCGGCGTTCACGGTCGTGTCCATCTCCGCGCCCGTCGCGCCGGTGAGGACGAACGAGTGAGGTGCGCCCGCGGAACCGGCGAGCGTGAACTCCACCACCTCGCCCGGCTGTACGGCAACGGAGGCCAGGTCCAGCACGCCGGTCGAGGCGTCCACGGTGAAGCGGCGGTCCGGCTCGACGCCGGAGAGGTCGACCGAGGCGACGGGGGAGCCGTGCTCGTGCGCGCCCCAGGCGAACGCCCAGGCCACGGCCAGCACGAGCATGGCGGCGAACGCGACCCGGCGCGCGGGCAGGCGCGGGCCTCGAGGGGTCTCGATCGGGGGCGAGTCGACGGGCAGCGTAGTCATGGATCCAGCGTACCCCGAGACACCGGTCAGGGTGCCGATCAGGGGGCGCGGTATTCGCGCAGTTCCTTCAGGAAGATGAGCACCAGGATGCCGGAGGCGAGGACGATCAGCCCGTAGGCCGCCTGGGCCAGCTGGACGCCGCCCGCCGCGGCCAGCAGGCCGCCCACGGACGCCCCCGCGGAGACCATCGCGCGGTCCAGCGAGAGCAGGGAGACCACGCGCCCGCGGAGGTTCTCCGGGGCGGCGGTGAGCATGGTGGCGTTCGACAGCGAGAAGTACGCCGTCTGCATCACGCCAACGAAGGGCAGGATGGCGAACGGGATGATGATGCCGAGCGGCTTCGGGAGGTACGTCGCGAAGGCGAACGCGGCCAGCGAGATGCCCATGCCGATGACCGCGAGCGGCAGGATCAGCCCGAGCCGCTTCGGGTAGCGCGAGGCGATGATCAGCGTCCCGGCGAGCGCGCCGATGGCGCTGAAGGCGACGATCAGGCTGAAGCCGATCGCGCCGATGTCCATCACCTGCCGCGCGAAGATGGGCGCGTAGACCTGCGACCACGACATGGCGAACGTGTAGAAGGTCAGCGACATCAACAGCACACCGAGGATCACCGGCTCCTTCACCGCGTACCGGAAGCCCTCCATCATGCCGCCGGTCATGGCGCCCAGTCCGCGCTGCCCCTTGTTCGTGGCGTTGCGGGGCACGTCCAGGAACCACGTTGCGAGGAATGCGAAGACGGAGATGACGGCGATGGCCACGAACGCGCCGTTGATCCCCAGCGCCGCGATGGCGGTGCCGGCAGACATCACGCCCAGCATGCGCATGATGTTCTGCGTGGACGACATCAGCGCGACGGCGTTCGTGAGCAGGCGGCCGGGCACGATCGAGGCGATCAGCGTCTGGCGGGCGGGCTGATCGAACGCCATGGCGGAGCCGCGGAGGAAGGCAGTGAGGTAGATCAGGCCCAGGGTCATGTTGCCGGTGACCAGGAGCGCGGCGAACAGGATGTTGAGCAGGAGCACGGACGCCTTGGTGGCGACCAGGATGGTCTTCCGGTCGAACCAGTCCGCGATAACGCCGGCCCAGAGCCCGAAGATCAGTTGCGGGATGGTGCGCATGGCGACCACGCCGCCGACGTGGGCCGCGTTGTCCCCCGTGATCTCCAGCACCAGCCACGGCCGCGCGATCTGCTCCATCCACAGCCCGAACGCGTGCGAAGCCTGGCCGGCCCAGAGCAGCCGGTACGCCGGGTAGGCCAGCGACGCGAACATGCCGGGGCGCGGGCCGTCCTCCGCCTCGGCGGGGTCTCGCGTCAGTACGGGGCCGTGTGCCACGCGCGCCTCCTCGACCGTCCCTGGAGCAGATGGCGCATGTTATGCCTCCCTTCACGCAAGCGGGAGGTTGCCCGGGAAACTCAAGGGAGCCTGATCGGGGTCGGGCGTCAGCGAGGGACGCCGAGGCGGTCTGCCAGCTCCTCAAGGTCGCGCACGCGCTCCACGCGCGGGTGGTAGGGCAGGTCCCGGTTTCGCGGCCAGTCGCGCAGGAACACCCGCACGCTCGATCGCTCCGCCAGCAGTTGCACGGTGCGCGGGTCGTCGTCGATGTGTTCGGCGCTGCCGAGCGCAGCGACCGCCTCCAGTTTGAAGTGAGGGCTCTTGCGTGGCCCCTCGTTGAGGATCACCCGCTCGAACAGCCCCTCGAACCCGTGTCGCCGGAACCACCAGCGGGGCTGGCTGCGGCGTCCCGTCAGCACCACCAGCCGCCGCACGGTGCCGAGGCGGATCAGCGCGTCGCGGGCTTCCGGCAGCGGACGGCGGAGGTCGAATCGGAGGTGGTCCAGGAGCGGCCCCAGCCGTTTCGGCGGGATGTCCGCTTCGGGCGGGGGCGCATCCGCATCCAGGAACATGCGGTGGATGCCGAGGTTCTTACCGAAGAACGGCTCGCAGAACACGCCGTCCATGTCGACGGTGAGGATCGGACGCGCGTCGGTCACGCCTCGGCCCGGCCGGTGCGGGAGCGGCCGGTCATCCCACGATCACCGGCGGCTCGGGCGGCGGGCTCGGTGGGATGCCCGGTGGGGTCGGTGCCGGGCCCATGGCCGGGATGGGCACGTGGTGGTCGGGCGTGCCCGCGGCGGTGCGGGCCACGATCTCCGCGAAGGAGGCGAGGCGATCCTCCACCATCCGGAAGATCGTCCCCTCCGGGAAGCGCCCGTCCGTGCCGCGCGCGGCCCCGGCCGGGATACCCGTGAGCAGCTCGATGCCCTCCTCGATGGTGTCGACCGCCCAGACGTGGAACTTGCCGTCCGCGATCGCCTGCGCCACGTCCGGGCGCAGGATCACGCTGTCCACGTTGGTGCGAGGCACCATCACGCCCTGCGTGCCGTCCAGGCCGCGCGCGCGGCAGACGTCGTAAAAGCCCTCGACCTTCGCGGTGGCGCCGCCGATCGGCTGCACGCGCCCCATCTGGTCCACCGAGCCGGTCACGGCGATGTTCTGCGCGATCGGCTGGTCGGAGAGCGCCGACAGCAGCACGTACAACTCTGTCGAGGATGCCGAGTCGCCATCGATGCCGCCGTATAGCTGCTCGAAGGTCAGGCTGGCGTGCAGCGAGGAGGCGCGTTCCTGGCCGAAGCGGTGCGCCAGGAAGCCGCGCATGATCAGGAAGCCCTTGTTGTGGATCTGCCCGGCCATCTCGCTCTCGCGCTCGACCATCACGATCGTGCCCCGGCCGGCGGAGACGACGCAGGAGACGCGCGAGGGGCGTCCGAACGACATATCGCCCTGGTCGTAGACCGACAGCGCGTTGATCTCGCCGACGAGCGCGCCCTCCGTGTGGACGCGGAGCGTGCCGTCCGCCATCGCGGCCAGGATCCGGTCCGCGACCAGGCCGGAGCGGAACGTCCGCTCCTCCAGCGCCTGCACCACATGCGTGTCCAGCACCTGCGGCGCGC
>JAUXUW010000148.1 GCA_030684635.1 Dehalococcoidia bacterium | reverse complement strand
GCGCTAAGTGGCCGTCCTGCACCGGCAGGGGGCCGGCCATCTGGTCGGCGGAATCGCGGCGGCCCTGCGGCGACCCGGCGTAGACCGAGCGCAGGAGGGCGGGCGCGAACGCCGCCGCCATCACCTCGACCTCCGCGACGTCGACCTCCTGGCCCTCGCCGGGGTGGTCGTCACGCCAGCGCAGCGCGGCGACCGCGCCCGCGTACGCGACGACACCCGCGCACATGGAGGACTGCCAGCCGCTCGGCTTCAGCGGCTCCCGCTCCTGCGACCCGTTGATCGAGGCCCACCCGGAGCGAGCGGCATCCGTCAGGTCGTTGCCGGGCACCTCCGCTAGGTCGCCGGTCATGCCGTGCGGCGTGACGTGCACCATGATGATCCCCGGCTTCCCGAACGCGGCGTGCGTCATCCCGATCGCCTCGAGGCGGCTCGGGCTGTGCGAGGAGATCACGATGTCTGCGCGGCGGCAGAGGTCGATCGCGTGCTGGCGGGAGCGCGGGAAGTCCAGATCCAAGGCGACCGCGCGCTTGTTCGCGAGCAGGTAGGCGGCGGGGATGCTGGCGCCCTCGTCCGTGAACGGCGCGAGCGCACGAAGCGGATGCCCCTCGCGCGGCTCGACGAAGATCACGTCCGCCCCGTAGTCCGCCAGCATCCGCGCACACCACGCCCCACCGGCGTTGGTGGAGATGTCGACGACACGGATGCCTTCGAAGATGCGCGCCACGCTAGTCCCCCGCCTCGCCGCGCTTCGCGACACCGAAGATCGTGGTGTGGCGCTGGCGGATCACCTCGTTGCCCTGCGCGTCGTAGGTGCAGCAGTCGAAGACGCCGTAGTGGTGGCCCTTGCGCTCGTAGGCTTCCAGGAAGCGCGCGGTCGTGGTCACGGGGCCGTCCGCGTAGGCCGCACCGAGGAACTGGATGTGGCTGCGGGCGTGGATCGCCGGGCCGTAGTCATAGGAGTGGTGCAGCACGCGGATCGGTCGCGCCGCCACCCAGCCGGGGTGGAGCCTCGGACGGTCACCAACGAACAGGGGGCTGTCGGTCCGCTGCTTCTCGCGCGCGAACGTGCGCATCTCCTCCGGGTGCAGGTTCCCGCCGAGGGCACGCAGCTCGCCGCCGACCGGCGCGATGTCGATCGTGAGCGTGGGGTGCTCCGGCAGATCGGGGTCCGCCGCGCGGTACGGCGTGGTCACGAGCATCGGCAGCCACGACGCATCGCCGAGGCCGACCGTGCCGCTGATGCGGTCATGCCCGTCCGGGCCGGCGACGTGCAGCGCCCACGCTCCGTCCTCCGGCGCGACGGTGATCGTCAGGTCCTCGCCCGGGTAGGTCGGGCGACGGAATGCGATCTCCGCCCAGCCGCGGTCCAGCCACCCCGCGCCGAGCGCCTCAATGATCGCGGGCGTCGCCCAGCCCCACACCGTGGCGCCGCCGACGAGGGCGGCCTGGTAGCCGTACTCCTTCGCGCCCTCCGTAGAGTGAATCTCATTCGGGATGTTCCGGTCGTCCGGGCCATCCAGGAAAGCTGTCAAGCGGTGCTACGCGCTGGTGGGTTCCGTGGTCATGCGTGAGTCCCTTCTCCGAGCCACTCGTGGAGCACCTCGGCGGTGTCCTGTCCGGGCACGGCCGGTGCCGGTCGGTCGGCGGCGGGTGGGCCGCCCTCCAGGCGGAACGGGCGGCCCGGGATCGCGACCATCCGGCCGTCTGGCGCCGGTACCTGGCGCATCATGACACGCGCCTCCACCTGCGGGCAGACGAACAGGTCGTCCACCGACTGCACGAGCGCGAACGTGAGATGGAGGCGCTCCGCCTCCTCGAACCACTCCTGGGCCGTCTTCCGCTGGAACGGCGGCACGAACAGCGCCAGGTAGTCCTCGTAGTGCTGCATCCGCCCCTCGGCGGTCTGGAAGCGCTCCTCGGTCAGCCTCGGCTCACCGAGGAGTTCCGCGACGCCGCGCATATCGACGGTGGCGACGGCGCCAGGCGCGCAGTAGACGAACTTGTCGGCGGCCGGGACCATCCGCAGCGCCTGCTTCGTCCGCATCTCCCGCCGGGTCACCTCGCCACGGTAGGCGTAGGCCGTGGCCTGCGCGTAGATGTGCGAGCCCAGCGCCTCCACCATCGAGACATCGAGGCGGCGGACGCGACCGTCCTGCCGCGCGCTGCGCGCGGCCGCCAGCGCACCGGACGAGGCGGCGAGGCCGCCCGCCATGGCCGCGGCGTACGGTGGCATCTGCATCGGCGGCTGGTCCCACTCGCCGGTCAGGAACATCAGCCCACTCGCCGCCTGCGCGACCAGGTCGCTGGCCGCCCAGCCCGCACGAGGCCCGGTCAGCCCCCACGGCGACACCGAGACGACCGCCAGGCGCGGCGTCAGCGCCTCGTACAACCCACCGGGTAGCCCGGCCGCTTCGAGGCCAGCCGCCGAGAAGTCACCCACGACGACGTCCGCGGCGTCCGCCAGCGCCGGCACGCTGTCGGGAGCAACGGTGACGCTGCGCTTGCCGTGGTTCACGAAGGCGAACGCACCGCCCTCGCCGCCGCCCCAGCGGGAGGCCTCCCGGCGCAGCGGGTCGCCGCCGGCCGGCTCCACCTTCACCACGTTCCAGCCGACCTCCGCCAGCAACTTCGCCGTGTAGGACGCGCCGACGCCGGTGGAGAGGTCGAGCGCGCGCGATCGGGCGGGGCTCACGAGAGCCGCCCTCGCCACGCCCCGTGCGTGTGGTCCACGCGCGCGATCTCTGCGCGGTCGATGCGGACGGCGTAATGCTCCGCGGAGGAACGAGGCCGCTCGGCGGCGAACTCCGCGCTCCCGATGATGTCGGCCCGCTCCAGTGCGTCGACCTCCGCCTCGGTCATGCCGGCGATGTCGCGCAGGATCGCACGGTTGTCGTCGCCGAGGCCCTGCGGCGGAACCATCGCGACGCCCCGGCCACCGCCGAAGGCAGGACCGGCGTGCGGATGCGCACCCTCGCCGCTGCCGAGCAGGCCGAAGTTGCCACGCGCCCACAGATGCTCATCCGCGATATAGTCGGCGGCGTCCGCGACCTCCGCCGCCGGCACCCCGGCTGCCTGCAACATGGCGACCACCTCGGCGCCCGGCCGCCCGGCGACGGCGGCGCGCACCGCGGCCTCAGTCACCTCGGACAACCCGAGAGTGCGCGCCAGCGCAGGCGCCTCCGCCGCGGTCGCGGTGACCGCGACATGTCGGTCGCGGCCGGCGACATCGAACACCCCGTGCAGCGCGAAGCGCGGGTCGGCGTTGCCGGTGCGGTGCGGCAGGTTGCCGCCGAAGGCGCGCTCGGTAATCACCGGGCCCAGGTGGCTGATCGCCGTCTCGTAGAGCGAGATGTCGATGTGCACGGGCTCGCCGGTCGCATCGCGCCAGTCGAGCGCGGCGAGAATCGCGAAGGCGGTGTTCAGACCGCAGGTGTTGTCCGCGTAGACGATGGTGCCGGGGCGCCCGGGCCAGCCGTCCGGGTCGCCGATCAGGTCGTTCTGGCCCGACACCGCCTCCGCGCCCGGCCCGAAGAGCGGTCGCTCGCCCCACGGGCCGGTGGTGCCGAAGCCCGTCAGCGAGACGTAGATGACGTCCGGGTTCACCTCCCGGATCGCCTCGAAGTCGATGCCGTACTTCCGCATCACGCGGGGCGTGAAGTTGTGGGCGACCACGTCGCAGCCCGCCGCCACGCGCCGGAAGACCTCTGGCCCGCCGTCCATCGCCAGGTCGAGGCCGAAGCGACGCTTGTTCCGGAACAGGTCCGCGTCCCCGGAGGTGCGACCTCGGCGGTGCGACTCCACGCGGATCACCTCCGCGCCGAGATCCGCGAGGTGCCGCGTGGCGAACGGCAGCGCCGCCGCCTGCTCCATCGAGAGGATACGAACGCCCTCGAGCGGTCGGTCCATTCAGACTTCCTTCTCGGATTCAGAAGCAGGAATCTATCACGCAGGGCGCGGTGCGAGCGGTCGCTAGAAGATCGCGAGCGGGTTCACCGGCGACCCGGTGCCACCGAGGACGACGAGCGGCGAGATCGTCAGTAGGAACTCGTAGCGGCCCGTCTCCGCGCACGCCTCCGCGAGGCGTTCGAAGTTGGCGTTGTCCAGCAGCGGGAGGCCCATGTAGGGGATCGCGATCGCGTGGAGCGGGATCCCCTCGCCGTACTGCTCCTGGCCGGACGCCTCCTGCAGGTCCCAGCCCATCAGGCCGGCGCTGGTGTCGTACAGGAACTCCAGGACCGACACACCGACACCCGGCGTGTTCAGCGGGCGTGCCATCTCAAAGTCAGGACGGGTGCTCCAGAACGGCTCCGCGCCGGACCGGATCAGGACTGCGTCCCCCGCCCGAGGCGTCACGCCGACCTTCGCCGCCCAGTCCTGCAGGTTCCAGCCCTCCACCGGCTCGCCATCGCGAACGTGCTCGTGGCCGCGCATGCGCGGGATGTCGTAGAGCACCCCGCGCGTCACGATGCCGTCCCGCCAGCGGTCAACCGAGTGCGTCCCCGCGCCTGCCTCGGTGATCAGGGCCGGATCGGCGTCATTGTAGAGGCGGCCGCCGGGGCCGGTGAAGATGTGGCAGAGGGCGTCGATGTGGGTGTTCACGAACCCGTGGTAACTCACCCCCACATAGTCCACGCAGGAGCCCGGGTTCACCGTCATCCGGTGGTCGGCCGGGCGCCCGTTCCTCGTGGCGTTCGGGACCACCGCCTCCGTCGCCAGGGGGTTGGCGCAGGAGACCGTGCGGCCCTCCCGCGCGAGGGCGAGCGCGGCGCGCTTCCCTTCCGGCGTGATGTGATTGAGGGTGCCGGACTGGTCGTCAGCGCCCCAGCGGCCCCAGTTACTCAGGCGCTCCCGGTACGCCCGGTACTCCTCCGGCGTGGTGGTCGTGCGCGTCGCGAGTCCCATGTCACCCTCCGTCCCCGACCGTCACAAACCGACGGTGCGGGGCATGGTATCCCGGGGGCGCGAGCGGCCCTGCGGCCAGTTCCGTGTACGGGGACACGGCCGTAGCGTGATCGCCTGCGAGCGGCCCGTTCCCCCGCCCCGTGGAGGCGCTCCCGTGAGGTCCCACCCCCTGCGATTCGGCGCCGGCGCCGGGCTGGCGATCGTGACCGCGCTGCTGCTGGTCGCGTGCGGCGAGGACGCCGTCGGAGCCACGCCCGAAGCCTCCTCGACCGCCTCCAACCAGGCCGTCGCGTCTGATTCACCAGACACGATCGTCCCGATCACCCTCACCGAATGGTCGCTCGTGACCGACAGTGCCGTGGCGCCGCCCGGCAGCGTGGTCTTCGACGTCACGAACGCCGGCACGATGGAGCATCAGCTGGTGATCGTCCGCACGTCGCTCGCTGCGAACGCACTGCCCGTCTCGGGCGGCGCCGTCGACATCGCGAACCTCGAGGTGGTCGGCGAGATCAACCCGCTCGCGCGCGGTGACCGCGACCGCGAGGCGTTCCTCCTGCAGGCGGGTGTGCATGTGCTGATCTGCAATATCGCCGGGCACTATGAGGCAGGGATGCGTCTCGGCTTCACCGTCCGCTAGCCGCTGGCGACGCTACCGCTCGCGTGCCTCGTCGCCCAGCGTCCCGGGGACGTAGTAGACGTGCCCCTCTACGGACGGCGGACGGTGGGCCTGATCCGGTGGGCGGTGGCCCTCGTAGTCGTGCGCGTACTGGTAGCCCTGGCCGTACCCCAGCTGGCGCATCAGCCCGGTCGCCGCGTTCCGCAGGTGCAGCGGCACCGGCTCGTTGCGGGTCGCCTCCACGTCGGCAAGCGCGTTGTTATAGGCGGCATACGCGCTGTTCGATTTCGGCGCGCGCGCCAGGTAGACGGTCGCCTCCGCCAGCGGCAGGCGCCCCTCCGGCATGCCGAGGAAGTGCACCGCCTGCTGGCACGCGACCGCCAGCGGCAGCGCGTGCGGATCGGCGAGTCCGATGTCCTCCGCCGCCAGGATCACGATCCGCCGCACGATGAACATCGGGTCCTCGCCGGCCTCGATCATCCGCGCGAGCCAGTAGAGCGCGGCGTCGGGGTCGGAGCCACGGACGCTCTTGATGAAGGCGGAGATCACGTCGTAGTGCGCATCGCCCTCACGGTCATAGAGGAGGGTGCGCGACTGCGTGACCTGCCGCACCGTCTCCGCGGTGATGAGTCGGTGCCCGTCTTCCGCCTCGGGCGCCACGGAGACCGCCGCCTCGAGGATGTTGAGGGCCGACCGGGCGTCACCGCCGGCAGCCTGCGCGATCACGTCCAGCGCCTCGTCCTCCGCGCGTACCCCTGACTTGCCGAGCCCGCGCTCCTCGTCCGCGAGCGCCGCCCGCACGATCCGGGTGAGCACCGTCGCGTCCAGGAGTTCCAGTTTGAAGACGCGACAGCGCGAGAGGAGTGGCCCAACCACGTAGAACGACGGGTTCTCAGTCGTCGCACCGATGAGGGTGATCGTCCCCGCCTCCACGTGCGGGAGCAGCGCGTCCTGCTGCGCGCGGTTGAAGCGGTGGAGCTCGTCGATGAACAGGATCGTGCGGAGCGAGGTGAGCCGGAGGCGCTCCGCCGCCTCGGCGACGACGCGGCGGAGGTCGGCGACGCCGCTGGTGACGGCGGACAGCACCTCGAAGTGACGCTTCGTACGCTGCGCAATGATCGAGGCGAGCGTCGTCTTCCCGGCACCGGGCGGCCCCCACAGGATGATGGAGGGCAGCGTGTCCTCGTCGATCATCCGCCGGAGCGCGGTGCCGGGGCCGATGATGTGCGCCTGGCCCAGGTACTCGTCCAGGTCGCGGGGGCGCATGCGCGCGGCCAGCGGCGCACCGGCGGGCGTCGCCGGCCTGCGGTCCCCCTCGAAGAAGTTGCGCTGTACGCCCGGGGGCGGCCCGCCGCTACGTCCTGCCATGCCCGAAGTGTACGTCCGACCGCGGGGGATCGAGGGTCAGCCGAGGGGCAATTCAAGTTCGATCTCGTCCCGGATCGGGATCGCATCGACACCGCGCGCCGGAATTTCCGGCTTCAGGGTCGCTCGGGCCCGCGTCACCTCCTCCACGCGCAGCACCGCCAGGCGCCAGCCCCGCAACTGGTAGAAGCGCAGCGCCCCGAGGTTGTCGTTCGTCGTAACCAGCCAGGCGCGCCGGCAGCCGACCGCCCGGGCTTCCGCCGTCACCGCCTCCAGCAGCGCCGTCCCAGCCCCCACCGCCGGCACCGCCGAGGCGAGCCCGACGACCTCGCAACCCCCGCCGCCATCGAAGCGGTAGGCCACCGCGCCCGCGAAGACGTCATCGTGCAGCGCGACCAGCGTCGGGAGTGCCAGCAGCTCGTGGAGCAGTCCGTTGGAGGCGACGCGGGTGGAGCCGAACTCGCGCGTCCACAGCGCAGCAACCGGCTCCGCCCACGGCGGGCCCATGCGGACGACCTCGATGGTCACGAGGGGCCTCGGCTAGAGCCGCGGCAGGTGCGCGGCGCGGTCGAACGGGAAGGCATCCGACTGCGCCAGGCGCACCAGTTCGTCGCGGGTGTCCAGCACGCGCTGGACCAGGTCGGGCGGATACGCCATCGACGCGGAGTGCAGGGCGAACTCGTCCTCGTCGTCCACGTGGATCGCCTCGATCGTGCGGACGATGTCCACGTCCAGGTCCACCCACCGCACGGTGTCGCCGTCCAGGCGGGCCGGGGTACCCACGTTCGCATAGGTCAGGTAGCCGCGGCGGCCCATGGGGTGCAGGTTGTGGAACAGGTTGTACCAGCGGTCCGTGAAGAAGAGCGCCGTGAACCCCTCCCGCATGATGCCCTGCCCCCGGTAGGAGACGTACGGCTCGCCCTGCTCCACCCACAGGCGGAGGAGTGACCCGGTCTGGTCCAGGAGGCGGGCGGTATAGGAGTAGTGCAGTGAGCCGTCGAACTTCGTGGATTCCACGCGCACGATCGTCCCCCGGGTGACGTCGGGCGTGCCGGGGTGCGGCGCGGCGGTGGAGGCATCCTCGGTCATACGGGGATTCTACGGAGCCCACACCGAAGGCGCGCGATACGATGGAGGCCTTCCGAACCGCCCGCAGATCGCCCGCAGGGACCCGCGCATGACGACCGACGCAGCCACCCGGTACGAGGCCGTGATCGGCATCGAAGTCCACATCCAGTTGAAGACGCGGTCCAAGATGTTCTGCGGCTGCAACCGGGAGTACTTCGACACCTCCCCGAACTCCCACGTCTGCTCGGTCTGCCTCGGCATGCCGGGCATGCTGCCCGTGATCAACGAGCAGGCGGTCGCATTCACAATCCAGGCCGGGATGGCGCTCGGCTGCACGATCCCGCCCTTCGCCAAGTTCGACCGCAAGAACTACCCCTACCCGGACCTGATGAAGGGCTACCAGATTTCGCAGTATGACCAGCCCTTCTGCCTGGGCGGTGAACTGGAGATCGAGGTGGACGGCCAGACGAAGACCGTCCACCTGGAGCGCATCCACCTGGAGGAGGACACCGCGCGCCTGCTGCACCGCGACGCCGGCGGCGAGACGTATGCGCTGGTGGACGTGAACCGCTCCGGCTCCCCCCTCATGGAACTCGTGACGAAGCCGGACATGCACTCCGGCGCAGAGGCGGCGGCGTTCCTGCGCAAACTGCGCCAGACCATGCGCTACCTGGGGATCGCGGACGCGGACATGGAGAAGGGCGGAATGCGCTGCGACGCGAACGTCTCCATCCGCCCGCGCGGCGCCACCACGCTGGGGACACGCGCCGAGGTCAAGAACATGAACTCGTTCCGCTCCGTGCAGCGGGCGATCGAGTTCGAGATCGAGCGCCAGGCGAAGGTCCTGGATGTCGGCGGCACCGTCGTGCAGGAGACGCGCGGCTACGTGGACGCCACCGGCGAGACCGTCTCACAGCGCTCCAAGGAAGAGGCGCACGACTACCGCTACTTCCCGGAGCCGGACCTGCCGCCGATCCTGGTGGACGACGCGGTGATCGAGGCGATCCGCGCGCGCATGCCGGAACTCCCCGGCGCCCGCCGCGCCCGCTTCGAGCGCGACTACGGGCTGACGCCGGAGGAATCGCGGACGCTCACCGACTCCCGTGAGCGCAGCGACGCCTACGAGACGGCGGTGCAGGCCGCCGGCGCCGCGTACGCGCGCCCCGTCGCCCTCTGGTTCATCGGCGACGTCGCGAAGCACCTGAACGAACTCGGCGTCGAGGCCGAACTGGGCCAGACGAAGGCGACCCCGGCGCACATTGGCGAACTGACCCGCCTGGTGCAGGACGGCGCGATCACCCTCAGCACGGCCAAGGACGTGCTGGATGCGGTCTTCGAGACGGGCGAGGCGCCTGGCGCGATCGTGGAGGCGCGTGGGCTGCGCGTGGTACGCGACGAGGGGGCGATCGATGCCCTCGTGGCCGCGGCGATCGAGGCGAACCCGAAGGCGGTCACGGACTACCGCGCCGGCAAGGCGAGCGCCGTCGGGTTCCTCGTGGGCCAGGTGATGCGCGAGGCGAAGGGCCGGGCGGACGCGAACACCGTGACCGACCTGATCCGGCGGCGCCTCGATAGTTGACCTGATCGCTCACTTGACGGTTTACTTAATCCGGTGGGCGGGCCACCGAGGTACTTGTGAGTCGCGACAACTTCTCTAAGTGGCTGTATATCGGCCTGCACATCAAGCGTTGGCTGATCCTCATCACCCTGGCCATGGCCATGATGGGGCTCGGTTTCGCCTACCTGCTGCGCGAGTTGTACGTCTCCTACACCTTCCCCGCCTGGGCCGCTGACCTGACGCTGCAGTTCCTGCCGCGCTGGCTCCGGGGACTCCTCTTCATCACCACCGCCAGCGCGATCACCGTGTTCGCGGCGTGGAAACTGAACCAGTCGATCACGAGCGCCGTCCTCCCGCCCTCTACGCGGACGAGCGACATCGTGGACATGGTCTACCGGAACCGCACCCGTGACCGCGGCCCGAAGGTGGTCGCGATCGGCGGCGGCACCGGGCTCTCCAACCTGCTGCGCGGCCTGAAGCAGTACACG
>JAUXUW010000143.1 GCA_030684635.1 Dehalococcoidia bacterium | reverse complement strand
GAAGCGCGCCTCCAGGGCCTCGGCGCCGGTCTGGCGGTCGGCGGCAAGCGTCATCGGGCGGTCCTGTCGGCGGTGGAGGTAGGAGTGGAGGTCGGTAAGCCAGCGTAGGCGGGAGGCGGGGCGAGACGGGCCGCCTCGTCCACGCGGTTGTGCACAGGGCGTCCGCTTCTGGCGGTCGGACAAGCAGAAGCCCCGCGCGAGGCGGGGCTTCTGTTCGGTGCGGTGTGGCCGGTGTTACTCGGCGGCGGCGGCCTTCTTGAGGCCCTTCCCCTTCTTCGGGGTCAGGATCTCCAGCGGGTAGACCTTCTTCTTCAGCATCTCGCGCGGCGGGTCGATGTAGATCGCGCTCCAGCCGCAGGACTGCTCGCAGAGGCGGCAGCCGACGCACTTCTTCGGGTCGACCGTGGCCATGCCGTAGTAGTCGTGGTGGTTCGGCGCGTCCTGGAGGGACAGCGCGTCAAACGGGCAGACGTTGATGCAGAGTTCGCAGCCGGAGCCAATGCAGTTCTCTTCGATGATCTTCGCCAGCGGCAGTTCGCGCCGCGGGAACGTCCGGCAGAGGTCGCCGATCTCGTCGAGGATGGCCTCGGGCGGGCAGACGGCGCCGCAGGCGCCGCAGTCGATGCAGAGCTCCGCGTCGATGATGTGGAGCTCGTTGCGACGACCGGTGATCGCCTCAACGGGGCACTTCTTCACGCAGGCCGTGCAGCCGATGCAGGTCTCAATAATCTTGTAAGCCAAGAGCGAGCGCCTCTCGGAGCAGTGCGGCTTCCGGGTCGCGGGAACAGTAGCATCGGCCTGCCGAGCGGGCAACGATCCGTGTATCTGCCCTCGCCATTCCGCGCGGAGCGGGCGGCCTCAGACCGCGGGCAGCAGCCGGTCCACGAGGTCGTTCACCTGCAGGGGGAGCAACACGAGTTCCACGCCCAGGCGCTCCGCCTCGCCCTCCGTCCACGCGTGGTCGCCGAGGATCAGCAGGCGTGCCTCCGGCGCGACCCAGCGGAGGTCCGCGACGAACTCCGGGTCGAGGGGCGTGGCGGCATCGAGCGCACCCAGCACCACCACGTCATACCGCGCGTGCCGCATCCAGCGCGCCGCGAACGTGGCCTCGTAGCCCAGGTCCACGGCCAGGTCCATCTCCTGCAGCACGAGGGTGACCGCGACCGCCGTCCTCGGCTCGCCGGAGATCACGAGCGCGCTGCCACGCCGCGACATGCCCTGTCCGCCCACGGCGGACTCCGACCACTCGAACGGACTCATGGGCGCGCCCCCTCACCCATAGTTATCGGCAGGTCGGGGCGCTTCCGGTAGGCGCTGGTAGCATGGCTCCATGAGCGTGCTGCACCCCGACCGGCTCCTCCGTGCCCCGCGCGTGAGCGTGGTCGAGCCCCTCGATCGGTCCCCCGTTGCTGCCGGCCCGTCCGAGGTGGCACTGCGCGTGGACGGGCTGGTCTGCTCCGTCTGTGCCGCCCGCACCGCCTCCGCGCTCCGGCGCGTGCCAGGGGTGGAGGATGCCCGGGTCGACCTGGCGGCGGGGCAGGCGCACGTCCGCCTCGCGCCGGGCGTGGTGGCGGACGAGGTGGCGATGCAGGGTGCGGTGGAGCGCGTGGTCGTGGGGATGCGTGCACGACGCTGGCTCGAACGGGCCGCAGGAGGGGGACAGCGATGACCGGGATCCAGGTAGGCGGACACGTCTCGTCCTCGGGCGGGATCTGGAAGGCGATCGAGCGGGCGCAGGCGATCGAAGCGGAGGCGCTCCAGATCTTCGTCGCCGCGCCGCAGACGTGGCGTGCGACCAACCACACCCCGGAGGCGATTGGGCAGTTCCGCGCCGCCCACGCCGCCTCTGGCCTGGGGCAGGTGTGGGTGCACAACATCTACCTCGCCAACCTCGCGGCGGAACTGCCCGAGCAACTCGAGAAGTCCGTGGGCTCCGTGGTGAACGCGATGCGCGTCGCCGAGGCGATCGGGGCGCGCGGGGTGGTGCTGCACACCGGCTCCCACCGGGGGCTGGGGATGGACGCCGTGCGCGACCAGGTGGTCGGAGCCGTGAATCTGATCCTGGAGCAGGCCCCGGGCGAGGCCGTGCTGGCGCTGGAGACCATGGCCGGGCAGGGCGGCGCGATTGGGCGGGCGTTCGAGGACCTCGGCGGGATCATCCGCGCCGTGGGGTCGCCGCGCGTGCAGGTCTGCCTGGACACCTGCCACACGTTCGCCGCCGGATACTCCATCCACACCGCTGAGGGGCTGGCCGAGGCGATGGCAGACTTTGACCGGGAGATCGGCCTCGACCTCCTCGCGGTAGTGCATGCCAACGACTCCAAGATGCCGTTGGGGAGCCTGCGCGACCGCCACGAGAACATCGGCGACGGCCACCTTGGACGGGCCGCGTTCGAGGCGATGTGCGCGCATCCGGCGTTTCAGGACAGGGCATTCCTGCTGGAGGTGCCCGGCATCCCGACGGAGGCGTTCCCGAAGGGGGACGGCCCCGACCTGGAGAACATCCGCCGCCTCAAGGCCATCCGCGACGCGGCCATCCCCGCCGCGAAGCCGGCGAAGGCGCGTCGGTAGGCCCCACGGCGCGCGGGGTGCAGGACGCAGCACGGCCCGGCGGAAGCCGGGCCGTTGCGTGTGCCGGGTACGCCCGAGACTAACCGCGGACGCGGCGGGGGTGCCCGGCCATCGAGCGGAACTCGTCCTCCCAGTGGAGGATCTCCCGCACGATGAAGGCGGAGACGGCGCCGTCCTGGGTGGGGACTTCCGGGTCGGCGATGAAGACCTCCATGATCCGCTCGGCCATGGAGTCGTGATCCATCAGCAGGTCGCCGGTCTCGGTCCGGATCTTCAACTCCGCCTGCATCACCAGGTCACAGAGTTCGGAGGGGATGAAGCCACCCAGTTCTTCCGACACCATCTCCGCGATCCAGTCGGCGCCCTCTTCAAGGAGCTTCTCGTCGAGCGACCGCTCGTTCGTCATGCGCGGGAATCCTCCTGCTGCCAGTACTCCGAGTGATCGTGCCCGAGGGTAGTAGACACGCCCGCCGAAGCGCGAACCAGCCTACCCCACCCACGGTCCTGTGCCGCCGATCTTCGTGACGTCCACGTCCACCCGCACGCGCGCCTCGCCCGGGCGGTGCGCCGGGTAGAGGTCGACGCCCAGGTACTTCTTCGCCAGCCCGTCGATTTGCTCGATGGCGCCCTCATCAATGAGCCGGGCGGTGCCGGTGAACACGGCGTAGTGGCGCGGGTTCTCGGTGTCCTGCACGGACACGACGATGCGCGGGTCGCGCTCCAGGTTGCGGGCCTTCTGGCGCCCTCGGGCGGTGTTGAAGGAGACCGTGCCGTCGCGCGCCTCCATCCAGACCAGGGTGGCGTGCGGCGTGCCGTCCCGGTTCAGGGTGATGATGTGCCCGTGCACCTTCTTCGCCAGCAGGTCGAGAGCGGCCTGCGGGAGCGTGATCGTCATTTCGGTTGACTCCGTCCGTATGCGGCGGCAAGGTGCGAGTTGTCGGGGTGGTGTGCTTACCCACCGTAAGGCACACGCCGCCCGCCGTCAGGAGCGCCGGATGCCCGTGCAGGCTTTGGTCCCGCTGGTGCTCTTCGTGGTGCTGTTCATCGGCTACTGCCTGAACGACCTGCGCACCGCGCAGGTGCAGCACCTCCCGAAGTGGGCGTGGGCGGTGGTGATCGTGGTGTCGGTGCCCCTCGGCGGGATCGCTTACCTGGCGCTGGGACGTCGTGACCGCTGAGGGCGGGCGGCCCCCGCTTGCCGAGACGCACGGCCTGACGAAGTCGTATGGCGGCCACGCGGCGCTGGACGCGGTCGACCTGCAGGTCGCGGAGGGCAGCGTCTACGGGCTGGTCGGGCCCAATGGTTCTGGCAAGACGACGCTGCTTTCGATCCTCGCCGGGCTGCGCCGCCCGACCTCCGGCACGATGCGGCTGGGGGTCGCGCGCGGGGCGATGGCGCTGCTCCCGGACACACCGGAGTTCGAGCCGTGGCTGACCGCGTTCGAGGTCGTGGACCTGGCGCGCGCGCTCGTGAACCCGTCGATCCCGCGGGAGCGGGTCACGGACGTGCTCGTGGAAGCCGGGCTCCGCGACGCGATCGACCGCCGTGCCGGCGGGTTCTCGCGGGGCATGCTCCAGCGGCTGGGCGTGGCCTCCACGCTCGTCGGCGACCCCGCGCTCATGCTCATGGACGAGCCGTGCTCCGCGCTGGACCCCATGGGCCGGCGCGAGGTGCTGGACCTGGTGGCCTCCCAGCGCGGCCGGCGGACGGTGATCTTCTCCAGCCACATCCTGTCGGACGTGCAAGAGGTCTGCGACACCGTCGGGATCCTGCAGCGCGGCGCGATGCGCTTCCAGGGGCCGCTCCAGGACTTGCTCACCGGCAACCGCACCCCCGGGATGCTGGTGCGCGTCCGCGACAGCGCCGAGGAGGTGGCGCGCTCGCTCGCGACGGAGCCGTGGGTCACCTCGGCGGTCGCGATCGCGGTGGGCGAGGTGCGCGTGGGGGTCCGGTCCACGGACGAGGCTGAGCGCGAACTCCCGGGCGCGCTCGCCCGTGCCGGCGCACGGCTGGTCAGCGTGCGTCCGGAGGAGGCATCACTGGAGCAGGTGTTCCTGGAGATGACCAGATGAGCCTGTGGCGGCTGGAGTGGCTGCGCCTGCGCCGTACCTGGCGCGGCGTGGGACTGCTGGCGGTGTTCGTGTTCTTCGGGCTCCTGGGCCCCCTCACCGCCCGCTACATCCAGGAGATCATCGAGCGGTTTGGCGGCACCGAGGGCGTGCAGGTGACGTTCCCTCCGCCGGTGCCTGCGGACGGGATGATCCAGTACCTGTCGAACGCCCAGCAGATCGGCCTGCTGGCGGTGATCGGCGTGGCGGCGGGCGCGCTCTCCTTCGACGCGACCGCGGACATCGCGATCTTCCTGCGGACGCGGGTCTCCTCCACGGCGCGGCTGGTGCTGACGCGCACGGCGGTCTACGCCGCCGCGGCGGTCGTCGCCTTTGTCGCGGGGGCGGCGGTCGCCTGGTACGAGACGTGGGCGCTGATCGGTCTCGTGCCCGCCGACCGCTTCCTGATCGGGACGTTGTTCGGCGCGCTCTATTACGTCTTCGTCGTCGCGATGGTGGCGCTCGCCGCCGGCCTGGTCCGAGGCTCGCTGGGGACGATGGTGCTGGCGTTCGCATTCGTGGTCGTGCCGCAGGTGACGGTCGGCCTGGTGTCCACGGCCAGGCCGTGGCTCCCCGGGCACCTCTCCTCCGCACTCGCGCCGCTAGCGCAGGGCACCGCCGAGGCGGGCGACTTCGTCCGCGCCACCGTGCTTACGCTCGCGGTCATCGCGCTCGCGCTCATGGCGGCCATCCGCCTCCTCGACCGTCGCGAGGTCTGACCGGGCGCGGGTACCGCCGTACCCTCACGTTGACGGCAAGGTTCCCCGTCTCTACTGTCGATCATCGACCGTCCCGCCGAAGTCGGTGGGTGTCGCCGGAGGGCATCACAGATGGCTGCATTCGGCGGCGGGCCTCCCGGCCGGACTGGGCAGAAGCCCTCGTTGCGCGACGCGATGGTGGTGTTCAAGTTCCCCGCCTTCCGCGTGCTCTGGCTCTCCACCACCTTCTCGTTCACCGGCATGCAGATGCAGCAGGTGGCGCGCGCCCTCCTCGCCTGGGACCTCACCCATTCGTACGGTGCGACCGGTGCGATCGCCCTCTCGTTCGGCCTGCCGATGCTGCTGTTCTCCCTGATCGGCGGCGCAGTCGCGGACCGCGTCGAGAAGCGCAACCTGGTGCTTGCGACGCAGGTACTGAATGCCACGCTGGCCCTCGCGCACGCCGTACTGGTGACGACGGGGGACATGACCTTCGAGTTGCTGTTCATCCTCGGGCTGGTGCAGGGCACCGGCTTCGCGCTCGGCATGCCGGCACGGACGCCGCTCATGGCGGAGGCGGTGGGCTCACAGAACATGATGAGCGCCATCGCGATGTCGAATGCGGCGATGAACGCGACGCGCCTGTTTGGCCCGGCGCTGGCCGGTGCGATGGCCGGCGCCTGGGGGCTGCAGTCCGCCTACTACGCCCAGGCTGCGCTGAATGGCGTCTCCGCTGTCGTGCTGCTGTGGGTGCCGACGGGGATGGGAGCCGCTGCCCTCGTGGGCATGGCCGCGCGCCGCCCGCAGGGCAACATGTTCGTCGAAATCGGCCGAGGCTTGCGATACGTCGCGACGGATCGCCGCCTACGCCTGCTGATCGCGATGATGTTCATCACGACGCTCTTCGCGATGCCGTACATCATGCTGCTGGCCGGCTTCGTCCAGGAGGATCTGGGCCAGGGCGTCGGCGCCTTCGGCGTCCTGCAGTCCATCTCTGGCATCGGTGCGGTCGTCGGCTCGATCGCGATTGCGACGATGACCCAGTTCGACCGCAAGCCGCTGCTGCAGTGGGTGGCGGGGATCCTCAGCGGTCTCTCGCTGATGCTGCTGGCCGGCGGGTCCGTCGTTGCCGGTTACCCAGGTGCGATTGCGGCCACGATCCTGCTGGGCCTGACGCTGACCTTCTACCAGACCCTGAACAACACCATGGTCATGGACGAGGCGCGGCCGGAGTACTACGGACGGGTCATGAGCATCAACATGCTGACCTTCAGCGCGATGCCGCTGATGGCGGCGCCGCTGGGGCTCGTCGCCGACTGGATCGGCGCCGTCGAGTTGTTCTTCCTCATGGGCGTGGTCGTCACGGCGTTCATGGTCATCGTCGCGATCCTCAACCCCGCCTACACGTTCAGCCGCCAGAGCGGGCCCGCCTGGCGTGAGGCCGACCGCGAGGAGGCGCGCAGCACCGAGGCGGGACATCCCGGCGGCGGCGGTGGCGCAGGGCGCGAGGGCGCCGGGACACCGGCCGCTGCCCCGGACGGCCGCTAGGCCTCGCGCGTTCCGTTCTGCCTGTCACAAGCATCCCTTGCGCCGCTGAGTACCATTGCGCGCAATGACACCACGGGCGTGATGCACGTCGGTGCTTCTGTGTCCGGTAGGGGAGGGGTGCGACGTGGGCTGGCGTGATGAGTTCCAGCGGAAGTTGATGTCCTTCGAGGATGCGGCGCGCCTGGTGCAGGCGGGTGACGTCCTGTTCACCCCCATCGGCGGCGATGCGCGTTCGTTCATGCCGGCGCTGTTCTCCCGCGTGGTGGAACTGGGCATGGACGTGAAGATCCGTGCCTGCTCCCCAACCCCGGCCCAGGAGTGGTTCAACGACGAATTCGCCGACCTCGGGTTCAAGGTGAGCAGCGAGATCTTCTCCGGTGCCACCGCGCGCTCCGCGCTCGCGGCAAGGCGTGCGGACTTCTATGTCCAGTTGTTCTCCAACCAGATGAACATTTACGACCACCGCGACGACCAGGACCCGCTGGACGTGTTCGTCACGCAGGCGTCGATGCCTGACGAGAAGGGGTACATCCACTTCGGCGGGTCGCCGTGGGCAAAGGGTGACTTCAT
>JAUXUW010000139.1 GCA_030684635.1 Dehalococcoidia bacterium | reverse complement strand
GGAGACGCGGTAACCTTAACCGCGTCTTCCGGCCGGCTCCGCACGACGTAAGCACCGCCATTTGAGCGGGAGTCAGGACGGATCCATGGGCCGAGAACAACGGCGCGCGCAACAGCGCGCCGAACGTCGCCAGCGCCAGGCGCCTCAGTCGCGCCCGGCCGGGCCGATGATGAGCACCGCCGGGCCTGCTGACGGGCCACAGCGCAAGGGCTCGCTCCTGAAGCCCCGGTGGGCGCAGGACATCTTCAGCGAACTCAAGAAGGTCACCTGGCCCAACCGCCGCGAGGTGGGCAACCTGACGTTCGTGGTGATCGTCGTCGCGCTGCTCATCGGCGCGGTGCTGGGGACCGCCGACCTCGCGTTCGGCTGGTTCGTCGAACAGACGATCCTGCGTTAAGGGGGCACCGTGAACGAGCAGCGCGACGCAAGCGTGGCAGTCTCTGAGGAAACCCCGGATGACGGGCGCGCCTGGTATATCGTCCAGACGTACTCCGGCTACGAGAACAAGGTGAAGACCTCGCTCGAGCAGCGGATCAAGGCGATGGACCTGGGCGGGAAGATCTTCCAGGTCTTCATCCCGACCATCGAAGAGATCGAGATCAAGAACGGCGCGCGCCGGACGGTCTCGCACAAGAAGTTCCCGGGCTACGTGTTCGTCCACATGGTGATGGACGAGGGCATGTGGCACGTGGTGCGCAACACCCCCGGTGTGACCGGCTTCGCCTCCACCACCTCCGAGCAGAAGGAACGGCCCACGCCGATCCCGGACGCGGAGATGGAACAGATGATGCGCGATGAGACGCACGGCCAGCCGCGCGTGAACATCGGCTTCGAGATCGGGGAGGCCGTGCTGGTCACGGACGGCCCGTTCAGCGACATGGTGGGCGTGGTCGACTCGATCGACATCGAGCGGGGCCGGGTGCGTGTGCTGGTGTCCATGTTCGGGCGTGAGACGCCCGTGGAGCTCGACTTCCTCGGGGTCGAGAAGCAATAAGGCAGTACCTCAGTACGAGGGAGCACGCGGGGGCGTCGCCGGATGGCGGCGCGGACCGGTGCGATAGGAGTAAGGCATGGCAAAGAAGGTCCGGACCGTCGTGACCCTGCAGTTGCCCGCCGGCGCCGCGAACCCCGCGCCGCCCGTGGGTACCGCACTGGGCCCGCACGGCATCAACATCATGGAGTTCTGCAAGGGCTACAACGAGCAGACGAAGGGCATGATCGGCGTCATCCCGGCGAAGGTCACGATCTTCGAGGACCGCTCGTTCTCCTTTGTCCTCAAGACGCCCCCGGCCTCCGACCTGTTGCGGCGCGCCGCCGGCGTGGACCGCGGCTCGTCCAAGAACATCGTCCTGAAGGTGGGCAAGATCTCGCAGCAGCAGCTGCGCGATATCGCCACCATCAAGCTGCCTGACCTGAACACCGGCGACCTGGACACCGCGATGAAGATCGTGGCAGGGTCCGCCCGGTCCATGGGGATCGAGGTGGAGGACTAATGCCAAAGGTCGCCAAGCGCGTCGCTGAACTCCGCCAGCGGGTGGACAAGACCCGCGCCTACCCGATTATGGACGCGGTGAAGCTGGTCAAGGAGTGCGCCACGGCGCGCTTCGACGAGACCGTGGAACTGCACATGAAGACCGGCCTGGACGGCCGCCACGCCGACCAGCAGTTGCGCGGGTCCGTGGTGCTGCCGCACGGCATTGGCAAGGAGCTCCGCGTCGCCGTGTTCGCCGAGGGCGACGCGGCCGCGCAGGCCCTGGCCGCCGGCGCGGAAGTCGTGGGCTCCGACGACCTGATCAAGCGCGTGCAGGAGGGCTACACCGACTTCGATGTCGCCATTGCCCAGCGCGAACTGATGGGTAAGGTCGGTGGCCTGGGCCGCATCCTGGGTCCCCGCGGCCTGATGCCGAACCCGCGTAACAACACGGTGCTCAACGCGGAGGACATCGCCCGCGGTGTCGCCGAGGCGAAGGCCGGCCGCGTGGAGTTCCGCATCGACCGCAGCAACGTGCTGCACGTGATCCTGGGCAAGGCCTCCTTCACGGAGGAGCAGCTCACGGACAACCTGCGGGCGATGCTGTCCGAGATCAACCGGAACCGCCCTGCGGGCGCGAAGGGTGAACTCATCCGGACGGCCTCCCTGGCTTCGACCATGGGTCCCGGCGTGCCGCTGGACCTGACGGAGCTGAAGGCGGTCGCCGGCTCGTAGTATTCATGAGTGGCGGTGGGCGCCTCCGTCCCTAGACGGAACGGGGAGCCCGCCGCATACTCGATGTTCACGGTCCCATCCGGGGCCGCCGCCAGAGACCACGGGTTCCCCACGGGGATGAATGGCCGAGACCGGCCGCCCGTAGAGGCGAGGGCACACGCGCAACCCCCGGCCGCGCTCCGCGCAGCCGCGTTCCGCGCCCTCACCCTGGTGGTGTAGGGCGCGTGCTGTTTCCAGGGGGAGATAGCACGACGTCGGAGAAGGAGGAGCGCGTGCCTACCCCCCGCAAGGAGGCGCAGGTCGCGGAGCTCGTTGAGGTGCTCGGCCGTGCTGAGATTGCGATCTCGGCCCGCTACCAGGGCGTCTCGATGGCGAAGCAGAACGAGCTTCGTCGCAAGCTGCGCGATGCCGGCGCTGAAATGCACGTCGTGAAGAACACGCTCCTGCGGATCGCCGCGGAGCAGTCCGGCCGTCCGCAGTTCGCGGACCTGGCGGAAGGTCCCACGGCGGTCATCGTGGGCTTTGACGAGCCGGTCGGCCCGTCCAAGGCCCTGGTGGCGTACCTGCGTGAGAACGCGGACAGCAAGGTCAAGATCGGCAAGGCCGTCGTTGACGGCGTGCTGGTGGACGAGGCCTACATCCGCGACCTCGCGACCCTGCCGACCAAGGAAGAACTGGTCGCCAAGCTGGCGGGCAACCTGGTTGGGAAGATCGCGGAGTTCAGCGGCCTGCTGGTCGCCACTCAGCGGAAGTTCGTGGGCCTGGTGGAGGCCCGCGCGAAGCAGCTCGAAGAGGCCGGCTAGGCCCTCGGGCTCGCATCCGGCAGACACACAGACGCAGTTTCTGCCGCCCGCGGGCGGCTCATGGAGGACATGATGGCTAAGGTTGAAGACGTCCTGGAAGTGATCAAGGGCATGACCCTGATCGAGCTCCGCGACCTGAACAAGGCGATCGAAGAAGAGTTCGGCGTGACCGCCGCTGCGCCGGTGGCCATGATGGCCGCCCCGGGCGGCGGTGGCGCTGCCGCCGCGGAGGAGGAGCAGGACTCCTTCACCGTGATCCTGACCGACTTCGGCGCGAACAAGATCAACGTGATCAAGGTCGTGCGCGAGCTCACCGCCCTGGGCCTCAAGGAGGCGAAGGACCTGGTGGAGGCCGCCCCGAAGCCGATCAAGGAAGACCTGCCGAAGGCCGAGGCCCAGGCCGCCAAGGCGAAGCTGGAAGAGGCGGGCGCCAAGGTCGAGCTCAAGTAGGCTCGCCTGCCCGCACTTCCCGTCTCGCACGGGGACCGCGGAACTCCCAGAGCACCGGCCCCACGGCCGGTGCTCTGCCGTTTCCGGGCCGTTTCCGGGGCTGCGCAGGGCGCGCGTGCGCCCGCCGGCATGACGTGCGCCTGCTGCTCGCTGAGCGTGCGCGGTGATAGGCTCGATACGTGCAGTGCTTCCAATGTGACGAGGACGCCACCCAGGAGTGCCCGCGATGCGGGGCGCTCTACTGCGACCAGCATGGCGACGCCATCTGCGAGCGGTGCATGGACCCGGCGCTGGCGCTGCCGTCCTACCGCGTCTACCGCGGCTCCATCGGCGCACTGCTGATCGGCTCGATCGTGGCGGTGTGGCTGCTGGTGCTGCCGCCCGCCGGGGCCGACCAGGACGGGCCGCCGGCCGCCCTCGCGGGGGTGGTGCAGACGGCGACCGTGACCGCGACGCCGGAGGCGACCGCCGGGGCGAGCGCGACGGTGACGCCCGGTGAGACCGGGACGCCGACGGCGACCTCCACCCCGAGTGCCACGCCCACGTCCACTCCGACACCCGAGTCCGATACCGTGACCTACATCGTCCAGTCGGGCGACACGCTGTTCTCCATTGCAGCGCAGTACGAGACCGACGGTCCGGCGATCGACGCACTGGCGGCGGCGATCGCGCAGGCGAACGGCATCACGAACCCGCAGAGCATCCAGGTGGGCCAGGAGCTGGAGATTCCGCGGTAGTCAGTCCCCTCCCCGCGCCGGCCCGGAGGCCACGAACCAGATGAGCCTGCCCGCCTACGACCCTCACCGCTACCTCGAATACCAGCCCGGCCACCGCACGGCGCTGTACCGGAAGCTGCTGGTCTTTGTCCCCACCGGCCTGTTGTTCACCGGGCTGCTGGCGCTTGCGGTCCTGAACCTCCCCGGCACGATCGTCGGGGTGGTGATCCTGGGGATTTGCGCCGTCGCGTTGGACGTGGAGGCGGTGCAGGCGATGCGCGATGTGCTGTCGCAGCCGCAGGAGACGACCGCGCCGATCGACAAGATGTGGAGCAAGTCCCGGTTCCTGTGGATGGGCCGCGTGAACTACATGGTCGCCGGCGGGCGGCTGTTCGAGGTGGGCCCGCTGACCGCGATCGAACTGCGCGCCGGCGACATCGTCCGCATCCTCCACTGGCCCCACACCAACG
>JAUXUW010000134.1 GCA_030684635.1 Dehalococcoidia bacterium | reverse complement strand
GCAGGTGGTGATCGGTGAGTTGCTCCCGAAGTCGATCGCGCTCCAGTTTCCGACACAGGCCGTCATCTACACCGCGCTGCCAATGCGCGCCTCGCTCTGGCTCTTCCGGCCGCTCATCGCCGTGCTGAACGGCAGCGGCATGATGCTGCTCCGCCTGCTGCGCGCCCCCGCCGCCGGCCATCGCCACATCCATTCGCCCGAGGAGATCTCCCTGCTGATCGCGGAGAGTTACGACGGCGGCCTGTTCTCCCAGGAGGAGCAGGAGCGCTTCGACCGCGCGCTGCGCCTGAGCGTCCTGCCGGTGCGGCGGCTGATGGTGCCCCGTCTGGACATCGTCGCGGTGGAAGGCTCGCTGACGCTGGACGAGGTCCAGCGCACGCTGGCGCAATCCGCCTTCACGCGCCTCCCCGTGTACGAAGGCAACACGGACCGCATCGTCGGCATGTTGCACGCCAAGACCGTCGCGCACCGGATCGCGGTGGGTGAGGGAGAGTTGCGGGCGACGGACGTGATGCGTCCGATCGCCAGCGTGCCCGAGTCCATGCGCGCCGAGCGCCTGGTGGCCGAACTGCGCCGTCAGCGGTCGGAGCAGGCGGTCGTGGTGGACGAGCACGGCGGGGTCGCCGGGCTCGTGACGCTCGAGGATCTGCTGCTCGAAGTCCTCGGTGACACCGACTCCGCGCCCGGCGGGGAGGACGCCCCGGTACGCCTGCCGGACGGCCGGCTGCGGATCGCCGGCCGCATGCGTGTGGACGAGGCGCACGAATGGCTCGGCGTGCTGTGGGAGGGCGATAGCGACACCGTGGGCGGGATCGTCGCGGAGGCGCTCGGCCGCGTGCCGCGGCCCGGTGACCGCGCCGTGATTGAGGGCGTGGAGGTGGAGGTCGAGAGCGTCGAGCACCTCGCGGTGAACACGCTGCTGGTCCGGCCGTTCGTGCTGACGGGGACGGAGGAGTAGTGGACGCCTTCGTGCCCGCCCTGATCGTATTCGTGCTGATCGGCCTGAACGGCCTGTTCGTCGCGGCTGAGTTCGCCATCGTCGGAGCGCCGCGCGCAACGCTGGAGCGCCGCGCGGCGGAGGGTAACCGCGGCGCGCGCGTCGTGACCGGGATCCTCCGCGACCCGCGGAACCAGGACCGCTACATCGCCACGGCGCAACTCGGCATCACCTTCGCCTCGCTCGGCCTCGGCATGTACGGCGAGCACCAGCTCGCCTACTGGCTGGAGGTCCAACTGGAGGGCTGGACGGGCATGCCCGCCTGGCTCGCGGCGCACACGCTCGCGTCGGTCGCAGCGGTCGCTGCGCTCACCTACCTGCACATCGTGGTCGGGGAGATGGTGCCGAAGTCGCTCGCGCTCCAGCACGCGGAGGGCACGGCGATGCGCGTCACGCCCTGGATGCTCGCGATCCGGCGCGTCCTCTACCCGCTGGTGGTGACGCTGAACGCGCTGGGCAACGGCATCCTCCGGCTGCTCCGGATCGACCGCTCACAGGGCAGCCAGGAGCGCTACTACTCCGCCGAGGAACTCGAGTTCGTCGTGGAGGAAAGCCTGACGGGCGGCCTCATCAGCCGCGGCTCCGGCCGTCTGCTGCGCGAACTCTTCGACCTCGGCGCGCTCACCGCGGAAGACGTGATGGTGCCGCGCGTGCAGGTGGACGGCATCCGCCTGGGCGCGCCAGCCGAGGACCTCCGGCGCGTCCTCCGCGAGTCCGCGCACACCCGCTACCCCGTCTACCGCGAGGACCTGGACGACATCGTGGGCGTCGTACACGTGCGCGCGCTCGCGGACCTGGTGCTGGCGGGAGCCCCGCTCACCGGCGACGCGGTGCGCACCGCGCCGTTCGTCCCGTCCTCCACGCCGCTCGATGTCGTGGTGCGTCGCATGCGCAGTCAACTGGTGCAGTTCGCCGTGGTGCTGGACGAACATGGCGGCACCGCCGGCATCATCACCCCGGACGACGTCAGCGCCGAGATCCTCGGGCGCGTCGATGAGTCGGAGACGCGCGCCGAGATCTACCGCGACCCGCAGGGCCGCCTGCACGTCGCCGGCACGGTGCGCCTCGACGAACTCGGTGAACGCCTCCAGCGCGCGATCGAGCACGACGACATCGAGACGGTGAGCGGCCTGGTGCTGGCGCTGCTCCAACGCCCGCCGCATATGGGCGACGCCGTCACCTACCAGGGCGTCCTCCTGCAGGTGATGCGCGTCGATGGCAAGGGCGTCGCGGAAGCCCTCGCCTCCGTCTTCCCCGACTCCTCCGAGGCCTGACGCCCCGATCGAGGCTGGCTGGGCTGCTGCACCGGCCTCAGTCTCGGCGCCTGGTGCGTCTCGAACACCACGCCAGCACCGAAGGCGACCGAGACGCTTCGGATCGACGGCTCAGCGCGAACGGCGTCTGAATGAATCGGGGGCTCAGGCTGTCCGAATGATTGCGGGCGAGCGATAGCGAGTCCGCAGAACCGGGGGCGAAGCCCTGATGGGGGTGGAACCCCCATCAGAATTCATCCCCCTCGCCCCGGGGCGAGGGGGCAGCCCCGCGGCGTAGCCGGGATGCCCGGCTGGAGGGAGTGGGGCTGCCGCGCAGCGGCAGTCAGCAGCGCCCCGGCACGCCTCGAAGACCACGCCAGCACCGAGGACGACCGCGCGTCAGCGCAGACGGTCCAGCGCCCCCGCCATCGCGTGCAGCGCGCGCGCCCGATGCGAGATCAGGTGCTTCTCCTCGCCGATCTCCGCCGTCGTGCGCCCGTCCGGCAGTTCAAAGATCGGGTCGTAGCCGAAGCCGTCCGCACCCCGTGGGGCGAGGGCGATGCGGCCCTCCAGTACCCCCTCGCGCACGACGGCACGGTTGCCCGGCCGCGCGAGCGCGATCACCGCGCGGAAGCGCGCACCGCGACGGGCGGTCGGGACACCCTCCAACATTTGCAGCAGCAGCGCCGTGCGTTCCGCATCCGTCTGGCAGCGCGCGCCGCCGAAGCGCGCTGACAGCGGCCCGGGCCGCCCGTCCAGCGCGTCCACCTCGATGCCGGAGTCGTCCGCGATCGCCGGCAGGCCGGAGGCGCGCGCGATCGCGACCGCCTTCGAGATCGCATTTTCCACGTAGGAGCGTCCGGTCTCCACGACCGGCGGGATCTCCACGCCCGCCTCGGCCGGCGTCAGCAGCTCCCACCCGTGCCCGCCGAGGATCGCGCGGAACTCGCGCACCTTCCCGGCGTTGCCGGTGGCCATGACGATGCGGCGGTCCGGGTTCGTGGTGTGGCCGGCCATCTCGACTCCTCGCGACTGCGCTACAGCGGTGACCAGCGGTTGGCGAGTTTCGCCGCGGCGGCGGGGAGCGACGTCACCTCCACGCTGTCCATCGGCAGGCGGTGCGGGGTGAACGGCCCGTGCCGGCGCAGCGCCGCCGTCAGCGCGCGCGCCTCCGCGCGTGCCGCGTCGAACGCCGCGTCCGCGAACAGGTCGCGAGGCGTGCCGAGCCGGCCGTCCGCGACCTGGAAGCCGAGCGCGACCACGCGCCGCTCGTCCGCCACGGCGGCGGCCTCGGTGAGGCCGGCCGGCAGCCATGCGCCCACGTGCGAGCCGCGCAGCGCGCCGTCGACCAGCTGTGGCGTCGCATATGGCCCGGTCAGTTCGGCGACGGTCGGGAACGCGCCGTGGCAACGCACGATCGCCGTCGGGTCATTGCGCCCGGCGGACGGCCCGCTGCCGAGCGCGACCGGGTCGCTGGAGGTCGCCACCACCACCTCGCCCGTCGCCCGCGCGATCACGCGCTTCACGACGTAGCGTTCGGTCAGGCCGATGAACGCCAGGAGGTCGTAGGTCTCCTCCGGCGTGTTGAACATGATCTTCTTCGCCAGCACCGTGTCGTGGACCTCGAACGAGAAGCCCTCGTGCAGCGACTCCGCGAGCACCAGGCCGGGCGTGGTGAACGGGTCGGCGAAGGTACGCGCGAGTGGCAGGTTGAACGCGCCGTTCGCCGCGCCATCGCCCAGCAGCACCACGACCGGCTCCGAGGGACGCTCGACGAACTCGAGTTCGGCGACGCCCGGGCCCGCGCCGCGCAGGTTGCCCGTGAAGGCGTCCGGCAGCAGGTCGCGCGCCGGGCCGTGCTGGTGCAGGCGCTCGGCGACCGTCGCCGCGGCCGTGAGCGCGTCCCACGCCGCGCGGTGCACCGGCTCCGCGCCCTCGCCGTGTTCGTGCGACAGGACCAGGAAGAGCGTGTCGCCGCAGGCGTACGCCTGTGCGTCCAGCAGCACGCCGGCGCTCACCGCCGGCGCGAGGCGCGCGCGCACGGCCTCGATCACCTCGGGGTGGACGGCGCCGCCGCCGACGAAGCCGCCGACGCCGGCCTTGATCACGGACAGGGTCTGGGGCATCGGTCCATCCTTCGGCGGCTTACGTGGTCGTGAGGAACCCCTCGTTGAAGGGAACGTAGCCACGGGGTGCTGCGCGGGCAAACAGCGCGCAGCGCGCGTCAGCGGCGGATCGCGCCCAGGTCCAGCGGCACTGGCCCGTCGCCCAGGCCCAGCCGCTCCCGCAGCACGCCCATCACCTTCTCCGCCAGCGGCCGGCACGTCGCCTGCACGCCCCAGTCGAGGTCCTTCGATCGGCCCATGAACGCCTCCAGCGCCAGCAGCCGCTCGGCGGCGCGCTGGATCGCGTGCGCCTCGTCGTGCGCGCGCATCCCCTCCAGGCGTCGAGGCCCCTCGCGGCCGCCGTCCGCGGTGTGGAGGTCGCGGAACACGATCCCGCAGCCGGCGGAGAACATCATCGCGCCCAGCGGGGTCGCCTCCGGCGGGACGTGCGCGGCGAGCGCGAGCGCGGTCTGGTGGCGGTGCGGAGAGTCGTACTCCATCGCCAGGTGCCCGCCGGGCGGGATGACCGAGGCGAGCGCGGCGACGATCAGCGCGTCGATCCCCTCGGGGATCTCGGCCTCGTCCTCTCCGATCGGGATGCGGGCCTGGAAGGAGGTGACCTCCACCCAGTGGTGGGCAGGCAGCCGGCCGGCGTGGTGCAGGCCGTACAGCACCGGCTCCTTCGTCCGGCCCAGGCCCTCCGCGTGCAGGAACACCCGGAACGCCGTGGCGCCGGTGCGCGTGAGCGGCCCGAGTTCGACCAGCATCCGCACGCCGTTGCCGACCTCCGTCATGTCGATCGTGGCCAGCGGGTGCCCGGGCACTTCGGGGGCGGCTCGCCAGGGGGCGGGGACGGTCACGGCCACGAGGCCTCCGAGGGCTGCGCGGGATGGGTGGGGCGCGACGACCGCGCAACGGGTGCCCAGATTACACTCCCGCCCATGCTTCGCACCCGGCCGTTCTCGGAAGTCACCCCATGACCGTCGCCGCCGACCCCGCCGACCTGCGCGTCTACATCGAGGCGGTGCGCGCGCTGCTGGCGCACGGCGGGTTCGAGCGCTCCGGCGACGTCTCGCTCGCGAAGAAGTGGGACATCGACCACATCGTCGCGTGGCTGGTGGCGCGCGGGCGCCCCGACCGACGGCGCACGGTGCACGTCGCGGGGTCGAAGGGGAAGGGCTCGGTCGCGACGATCACGGCGGCGATCCTGCACGCCGCCGGCGCCCACACCCTGCTCCTGACCTCGCCCGACCTCCACGCCGCGCGCGAGCGGATCGCCATCGACGGTGCGCCAATCGACCCGGCGGCGTTCGCGCGCGTCGCTCGCTCGGTGCTGGATGACCCGGCCTGCGCGAGCTGGTCGTACTTCGAACTGCTGACCGCGATGGGCTGGCTCGCCGGCGCGGAGGCGGGGTGCGACTGGCAGGTCGTGGAGGTGGGCCTGGGCGGCCGCCTCGACACGACCAACGCGATGGCCTCGAAGGAGGTCGCCGTCATCACGCCCATCGACCTCGAACACACGGAGATCCTCGGCGACACGCTCCCGCAGATCGCCGCCGAGAAGGCCGGCATCATCACCGGCCCGTGCGAGGTGGTCGTAGAGCCGATGCGCCAGAGCGCGCTGGACGTGGTGCGCGCCCGCGCCGCGGAGCAGGGCGCGACCTTCCACGAAGTCACGACCGAGTGCGCGATGCGCGTGACCTCGATGAACCTGGACGGACAGAAACTGGACCTGCGCACGCCGCTGCGGACCTACCGGAACCTGGAGACCGCGCTCATCGGCCCGTACCAGTCGGAGAATCTCGCCACCGCCGTCCGCGCCGCCGAACTCGCGTGGGCCAGCACCGGCGAGGAACTGCCGGAGCAGGCGGTGCGCGACGCCGTCCGACGTCTGCGCCTGCCGGGGCGGCTGGACGTGGTGCACCAGCGCCCGCTCGTGCTCCTCGATGGCCTGCACACGCCGCTGGCCGCCCGCCGGTTCGCGGAGGCGCTCCGTGCGCTCCCCGTGCCGGCGCGTCGTGTCTGGGTGATCGGCGTGCTCTCCGGCAAGAACGTCGAGGGGATGCTGGAGCCCCTGATCTCCGAGGGCGACGAGGTCATCGTCGTGCCGCCCCCGTCGCCTCGTGCCGCCGACCCTGCGGAGGTCGCCCGCGCCGTCCGTGCCCGGGGTGCCCTCGTCCAGCGCGCCCCTACCGTGGAGGCCGCGCTCGACCGTGCCATGGAGTCCGCGGGGCCGTCCGGCGCGGTGCTGGTGGTGGGCTCGCTCTACACCGTCGCCGCCGCCCGTGAGCACCTGCTGGGCGTCGCCGGCGACCACGCGCTCGGCCTCCGCTAACGCCGGATCGCTCCCGGTGCCGCCCGTACCCCCTGAATCCGATAGGATCAGCCTTCGTAATGGCTGGGAGGGTCTGATGGCGGATGGACGCCCGAGGGTAGTCGTGACCGGCATGGGCGTTGTCGCCCCGCTCGGGATCGGCCTCGATGAGTTCTGGGCGAACGCCATCGCCGGCCGTTCCGGCGTGGGCCGGATGACCCAGGCCGACCCCAGCAACTACCCCTGCCAGGTCGCAGGCGAGGTCAATGACTTCGACTA
>JAUXUW010000121.1 GCA_030684635.1 Dehalococcoidia bacterium | reverse complement strand
GCGCTGGCGGTGCTCACGTTCGCGCTGGTCGACGACCCGAACGAGCGCCGTCCGCTGGCGGCGACGGGGGCGATGCTCATCGCCGCGGCGGCGGTTGCGGTGCTGTGGGTCTGGCACGAGCGCCGCACGCGCGAGCCGATGATCTCGCTGGCGCTGTTCCGCGACCGCCGCGTGCAGGCGGCGAACCTCGCGAGCCTGATGGTGGGCATCGGGCTGATCGTCGTGCTGATCAGCGTGCCGCTGTTCGCGAACCTGGTGCTGGTGGAGTCGCCGCTGGAGGGCGGCCTGACGCTGATGCGCCTGACCGTGGCCGTGCCGGTGGGTGCGTTCCTCGGCGGGTGGCTCGGCACGCGGGTGGGGCTACGCGCCACCGCGATCATCGGGATGCTGCTGGCTGCTGCCGGTTTCATGGGCCTGCGTCTGTGGGACCGGGAGCTCTCCGAGGTACTCCGCACCGCTCCACTGCTGGTGGGTGGCTTCGGATTCGGCCTGGTGATCGCGCCGCTGGGCGCCGCCGTGCTGCAGCGGGTGGACGAGGCGCACCGCGCGACGGCGTCCGCGTGGCTCACGTTGAGCCGGGTGACGGGGATGCTGGTCGGCGCGGCGCTGCTGACCTCCACCGGCCTCGGGCGGTTCTACGCGCGCGTCGGGTCGCTGGAGTTCGGGTCGCCGGAGTTCAACCGGCTGGTGGCGGAGGCGCAGGTCACCACGTTCCGGGAGGTGTTCCTGGCGGCGGTGGCGCTGATGCTCCTGGCCGGGCTCGTGTCGTGGTGGATCGGCCGCGGCGAGCGCGATGGCGACATCGACCCGTGGTGGACGGTGACCTGAGCCCAGGCGTGCCTTCCGGCTAGCGGACGCGCGCCCAGAGCGTCTCGAAGCCCTCCGCGCCGATCACGGCGCTGCGGGTGTCCGTCCGCTCCCGCCGCTGCAGGTCCTCCAGGACCTCGTCGATATCGTCGCGCAGGTCCACGGACTGCTCGCGCATCATGCGGCGCGCGGCCACATCCAGCAGCGCGGACTCCTCCAGGAACTCGGCGGTGTGGGGCCAGGTGAAGAAGATGAACCGGTCCGGCACCGCCACCAGCGGGCGGCGGTCGGCGAGCCAGAGTGCGCGCTCATGCGCGTTGCTCAGCGGCTCGACCATCTCGATCAGGGGCGGGGTGTTGCCGTCCGGGTCCAGCCGCAGGTCCACCAGCAGGCGGTCCGCGGTGAAGTCGAAGCCGATGACCAGGACATCCGCCTCCTCGATCGCCTCGGCGGCGGACTCCAGGTCTAGGACGGGGCCGTTGTCGCCGTGCATCCACATGCTCCGAGGGCGTCAGGGGAGGGCTGGGAGGAAGGACGGCGGGGCCGGTTGCCCGGCCCCGCCGTGGGGTGTCACCTACCGGCTGGCGCCGGTTAGTACATCTCGTTGCCGGGGCCGGCGCCCGGGTGGCTGGTCTGGCCCTCGGGGGCGTCAGTGACCAGCACGTTCGTCGTCAGCACCATGCCGGCGATCGACACGGCGTTCTCCAGCGCGGCCTTGGTGACCTTTGCCGGGTCAATGATGCCCAGTTGGATCATGTCGCCGTACTTGTCCGCCGCCGCGTCGTAGCCCTGGCCCTTCTTGAGGCTCATGACCTTGCCGACGACCACGGAGCCGTCCTGACCCGCGTTGGTGGCGATGCGGCGGAGGGGCTCCTCCAACGCGCGACGCAGGATGCGGACGCCGGTCATCTCGTCGCCGTTCTCCAGGACGATCTTGTCCAGCACCGGCAGCGCGTTCAGGAACGCGACGCCGCCGCCGGGCACGATGCCCTCTTCCACGGCCGCACGGGTGGCGGACAGGGCGTCCTCCACGCGGTGCTTCTTCTCGGTCAACTCCACCTCGGTAGCGGCGCCCACCTTGATGATGGCGACGGAGCCGGAGAGCTTGCCCAGGCGCTCCTGGAGCTTCTCGCGGTCCCAGTCAGAGGTGGCGCGGTCGAGCTGGGCGCGGATCATCCGGACGCGGGCCTCGATGTCCTTCTTGGCGCCCTTGCCCTCGATGATGGCGCAGTCTTCCTTCGACACGACGACGCGGCGGGCACGACCGAAGTCGGCCGGGGTCACGGACTCCAGCGTGCGGTTCAGTTCGCCGGAGATGAGCTGCGCGCCGGTGAACGTGGCGATGTCGCCGAGGTTCTCCTTGCGGCGGTCACCGAAGCCCGGCGCCTTCACGGCGATGACGTTGATGGTGCCGCGGAGCTTGTTCACCGCGAGGGTGGCGAGCGCTTCGCCGTCCACGTCCTCCGCGATGACCAGCAGGTTCTTGGAGACCTGTAGCTGCTTCTCCAGCCACGGCAGGATCTCGTTCACGGACGAGAGCTTGCGGTCCGTCACGAAGATGTAGGGGTCTTCGATGACCGCCTCCATCCGCTCCGGGTTGGTGACGAAGTACGGGGAGATGAAGCCGCGGTCGAAGGACATGCCCTCGACGTACTCGACCTCGGTCTCGACGCCACGGCCTTCCTCGATGGTGATGACGCCGTCCTTGCCGGCGGCCTCCATCACTTCACCGATGAGCTCGCCGATGTCGGCGGACGCCGCGGAGATCGAGGCGACCTGCGACATCTGGGAGCGGGTCGTGACCTTGGTGGCGTTCTTGGTGACCGCCTCCCGGATCGCGCGCGAGGCGGCCTCGATGCCGCGCTTCAGCGCCATCGGGTCGGCGCCGGCGGCGACGTTCTTCATGCCTTCGTGCACGATCGCCTGGCCCAGCACCGTGGCGGTGGTGGTGCCGTCACCGGCGATGTCGTTCGTCTTGGAGGCGATCTCCTTGGCGAGCTGCGCGCCGATGTTCTCGAACTTGTCGCTGAGCTCGATGTCCCGCGCGATGGTCACACCGTCGTTGGTGATGGTGGGCGCGCCGAACTTCTTGTCCAGGACCACGTTGCGGCCCCGGGGCCCCAGGGTCATCTTCACGGCATCCGCCAGGGCGTCGATACCGTTCCGCAGCGCCTGGCGCGCCTCTTCATCAAACAGAAGCTGCTTGGGCATGCGTCACTATCCTTCTGCTCAAGGCCCATGACCGTTGCAGCCACGGGCCGGTTCCGCTGTTTAGCACTCTCTCGTCGGGAGTGCTAACACTTCTACCGAATTGCGCTCCGAGGTGCAAGTGGGAAGGGCGCCCGAACAGGATCCGAGCCTCGAAATTCCCATTCAGAGGACATAAGTATGGGTTCGAGGCGGTCCGGGGGTCAGCGCAGCGATGCCTCCAGGAACGCCTCGGCGCGCTCCAGGATCGTGTCCATGCCCCCGGCATGCTCCAGGGAGATGGAGAGCGGCGGCTGCTGCCAGTCGTCGGCCGGCGGGGTGGCGTCCGGGCGCCCCTCGAGGCCGTCCGAGAGCCCGTAGGAGCGGGCGAAGATGCGCGCTCGCATGACGTGGGCGGCCAGTGAGCCGGGCGGCGGCGGGTCGTCCAGGAGCCGGCCGTGGTCGCGGACGGCGGCGACGAGCGGGGCGGGGAAGTTCCAGTGCTCCGCGAGCGCGCCGCCGAGGTCGGCGTCCGTGTAGCCCAGGAGGGCACGCTCCGCCTCGTGGAGAGAGGTCTGATCGGCCTTCGCCCGTGCCAGCGCCTCTCGCAGCAGGTCCGGGCGGTGCTGGTCCAGCGCCAGCAGCCCCACGTTGTGGATCACGCCCGCGGTGAACGCGAGGTCCACATGCTCGCCCTCGGTGCGTGCGAGCACCTCCGCGAGCAGCGCCGTGGTAACGGAGAATTGCCAGTAGCGGTCGTAGTCGAGGTGTGGTGCGGGGCGGTGGTTCTGCATCATGCAGGAGGCCAGGGCGACCTGTTGCACCGCCCGGAAGCCCAGTAGCACCACCGCGTCGCGGACGGTGCCGATGCGCCGGGGTGCGCCGTAGTAGGCGGAGTTGGCCAGGCGTAGCAGGCGCGTGGTCAGCGCCTGGTCGCTTGCGATGATCGAGGCGAGGCCGTGGGCGGAGAAGCGCTGCTCGTCGCCGAGTTCCAGGATGCGGCTGGCGACGGCCGGCAGCGGCGCCAGCTCCATCACCTGCGCGAGCAGTTCGTCGATGCTGGGCGCGGTGTGCTCGCGGGCCTGCTCGCGCGCGAGGGCGGCCTGCAGGCGGCGGCGGGCGTCTGCGTAGGGGTCCTGCGGGCGGCCCGGCCGCCCGTTCACGATCGCCATTGCTGCCCTGCCCCCGGTCCCGGATCCGCGCGCGGGATCCGCAGACATTCTCCGGGGGTTCAGCGGCAGCCGTGGATCAGGACTTCCCCGATTCGGGCGCGAGGTCGTGCCAGGTGACCGGCGCCGGTCCGCCCGGGACGGGGTCCGAGGCCGGCCGGTCGGCGATCCCGAGCAGGCGCCGCTCCGGCGGGTGCAGGCGACCGGCCCGCTTCGGCGGCCAGTAGCGCATGGCCGCCGTGCCCTGGATCCGCGCGGCCGGCACCGGGCCAAAGTCCCGGCTGTCCGTGCTGGCCCCGCGGTGGTCGCCCAGGAGGAAGTACTCGCCCGAGCCGAGGCGGTTGATGCCGCGGTGCTGTTCCATGGGGGTCTCGCCGTGGGCGTACGGCTCCAGGAGCACCCGCCCGTTCACCTGCACCCCGCCGCCCACCCGCAGCGCCTCGCCCGGCAGCCCCACGATGCGCTTCAGGAGCAGCCTGCCGTCGCCCTCGGCGCGCGGGTCACGGGTGGCGACGATCTGGCCGAAGGCGTTCGCCTCCGCCGGCGCGCCGCGCCGCAGCACCAAGAAGTCCCCGGGGAGCAGGGCGGGGGTCATGGACTCACCTGCCACCTCCACGCACATCCACCCGCGGCGCGCGGCGGCCACGGCGCCGGCGATGCCGACGAGCAGGGGCGGGACGACCAACAGGGCCCGGGCGAACGTCATCAGGATCCTCCGGCGTGATTCTCGCGCACGCGGGCAATGAGCGGGCCGTCTACATGCAGAAGGGCCGGCGTCGGGTGGACGCCGGCCCTCGGTGGTCCGTGTGAACGGACGGAAGGCTAGGCCTTCGTCTTCCAGAACATGTCGGCGAACTCGTCGACCTCGGCGCGCAGGCGCTTCGCGTCGTCCAGGCTCACGCCCTGCTTGCAGGCGCCGGCGGTCTTCATGATGTTCCAGACCTTCGTGTGCAGGTCGGGGAACATCTCCAGGTGCGGCGGCTTGAAGTAGTCGCCCCAGATCACGCGGACGGCCTGCTTCACGCGCTCGGCGTGCTCTTCTTTGACCTGGACGTAGCGGACAAAGGAGTTGAGGTGCTCCGGGGACGTGGTCTCACCCAGTCCGGCGATGAGGGTCATCATCTTCTCGACCGTCTCGGCGGCGATCTGCGCCTCCTTCGGGTCGTAGATGCCACAGGGCACGTCGCAGTGCGCGTAGGCGCGCAGGCTCGGGCGGATCACACGCTGGATGGCGTCGCGGATCATCGGACTCTCCTCGGGTCGGGTGCGGCAGCGTCGCGGTAATCACCGCGCCGCCGCCTCACTAAACTGGCTGGTGGTGCTTATCCCGTAAACCATACCGCCGTTCAGTTTGAGGTCACCAGTGAAGCGTGCTCGTGTTGCCCTGGGTGTTATTACCTGTGTGATGGCGGCGCTCGTCGTGTCCGCCTGTGGTGGTGGCGGTGCGCCCCCCGAGCCGGATGCGCCGCTGGGCGAGCCGTCCGTCCGCCTGGACGTGACGATGCGCGACATCGCCTTCGAGCCAGCGACGCTGGAGGGCCGTGCAAGGGAGGTCATCGAGATTGCGCTCAAGAACACGGGCAGCCTCGCGCACGACTTCACGGTGAAGGAGATCGCGGCAGAGGTCGCGGTGACGCAGCCCGCCAGTCGCGCGCGCAATACCGACACGGGCATCCACGTCCACCTGGACGGGCGTACGGAGAGCGTGATGCAACTGCGCGTCGCCACCCCGGGGACGTACGAGTTCTATTGCAGCGTGTCCGGTCACCGCCCGGCCGGGATGGCCGGCACGCTGGTGGTCACCGACTGACCGCTCACC